>NZ_JPQO01000046.1 GCF_000773685.1 Acinetobacter sp. HR7
TGGGATTTGAATCTGCGAAATCAATCATATACCAACTCTATAGATAAGGTTTTCAGCATGGATGGACATCCACGCCTAACACGGGCAGACAAACGTACACTTGGGCTTTCTTCACTCGGTGGTGCACTAGAATTTTATGATTTCGTCATCTACGTGTTTTACGCCAAACTGATTTCAGAACTATTTTTCCCAAGTGGCTTAAGTCCCTTTTGGGCGATGCTGAATACCTACGGGATTTTCGCTGCCGGTTATTTCTTCCGTCCACTCGGTGGTGTAGTGATGGCCCATTTTGGTGACCTAATTGGACGTAAGCGCCTGTTCAGCCTATCCATTCTGCTGATGGCTTTACCGACCCTGATGATCGGTGTGATGCCGACCTTTGAAAGTATTGGCTATGCCGCACCGCTGTTACTGCTATTAATGCGTGTGGTTCAAGGTATTGCGATTGGTGGTGAAATTCCAGCAGCCTGGACTTTCGTTTCCGAGCATGTCCCGGAACGTCGGATCGGGATTGCCAATGGTGTGCTCACCGCAGGTCTGTCGCTGGGCATTCTGCTGGGTTCGCTGATGTCACTGTTTATTTCCCTGCAATTCTCCGAAACTGAAATCAAGGATTGGGCGTGGCGTATTCCGTTCGTATTGGGCGGGATTTTCGGTTTTGTCGCACTATATCTACGTAGTTACCTGAAAGAAACGCCAGTGTTTAAGGCTATGCAGGCGAAGAAAGAACTAGCCAAAGACCTGCCGGTAAAACAGGTTCTGGCACAGCACAAAACTGGTGTCGCGATTGGCATGCTGTTTACCTGGTTCCTGACCGGCTGTGTCGTGGTACTGATTCTGGCGATGCCAAACCTGCTGGTGGGTGCCTTTGGTTTTGAACGTGCCGATGCTTTCAAGATGCAAAGTGCGGCAATCGTGATGCAAATGACTGGTTGTATCCTGGCTGGTATCTTGGCTGACCGCTTTGGTGCAGGCCGTGTCATTCTGTTTGGTTCAATCGTGGTGGCAGCAATGGCTGCGATTTTCTATAACAGCCTGGGACATGTGGCACCATCGACCGTGTTTATGCTGTATATGCTGCTGGGCTTAAGCTCTGGTACTGTTGGCATGGTATCTTACAGCATGGTAAAAATGTTCCCGGCTCAGATCCGCTTTACGGGTATTTCTTTCTCTTACAACCTGGCGTATGCGATTGCTGGCGGGATTACCCTGCCACTGGTGCAGTGGCTCAGCCTGTATAGCAATATCGGCGCAATGTACTATGTCTGGACAGTCTGTCTGGTGACCCTGTTTACTGCATTTGTCTATACCAGCAAGTTTGAAAAAGTTCCGGAACCGGTCAAGGTTGTTACAGAATAAGAATGCAAAAAGAGCCCAAATCGGGCTCTTTTGTTTTGGATGATGAATAAGAATTCAACTTAAGCAGTCAGGCTTTTACGGATTTCATCTTCAATAATGCCAATTTCGATCTGGCTGAATTTACGGATTTCACCTTCTGCATGTTTTTCCAGCATGCCGCCAATGAGTGGTACTTTCACTTTCACCGTCCAGTCCAGCTGAAACTCGATCTGACGATCATCGCCTTTCACTACACGCTGGCACTTTGCTTCGATCGGCAGATTGGCACCGAGTTCTACTGTAGAAGTGAGTTGGTCTAAATTGCTGATGTCGGTACGATGCAAGCGGAACGCATCTTTCAGCATTTTCTTGGCGATCTCTGGAATATTTACATCCAGGTTATAAGCGCGTTTTAGGGTATAGATTTCACCCTGCTTTTCAGAAACCAAGATTTCCATATTTTGTGCCGGAATGCGGCGACAGACTGCTTCATGCATATTGATGTCATTGGCTAGACGCTTGAACTCATCAATGGATACACCCTGGATGTTTGCGTTGACAGTAAATTGATGTGCCATTCTTTTTTCCTTTTATTGTTGGCGTTTACTTTCGGCTTAGTAAATAAGCCAGGATCAATAAGAAATGTGATTATACAAGCAACATTAAACTGATTTCTCGACCCCATGTCATTATTCTGTTTATAAAGATTTCCAGGCGAAAGAGTCAATCCACTATTTTTAAATGGACTTCGGTTTGAATTCCCTTATTAATGATCAGCTTGGCATTGGCATAACAAATGACAGCTTCAAACTGTTCCGCACCATCGTCCAGCCCGGAGGTATACCACTCGGTGCCCTGCGGAAACTCATCCAGCCATGAAGATTTATAAAAGTCAGAAACGGAATCGAACTGCAGATAGTGCTCAGGATGAGTTTCGATTTGACGCGCTAACTGGATAAAACGCTCCAACTGTGCCTGACGGAAGTCAATTAACATGATCTTCACCCTTTATTGATCATCACAAATCTCCAGCTAGTTTAGCGATCTATCCAGATCAAGGGAAAGTTCGGATCAAATTTATAAAAGTTAAGAGTAAGTGATTGATCAAATAAAATAGAGAAACTGACTTAAGCACAATCCGCCTGTTTCACATCTAAACGGTATTCACGTTTATGTTCCTGCCCATGACGGTCGACATGGGTATAGAAAATGCCGTAACGCCCGACATAATATTCCAGCGACTGATCGTAAAAATTCCAATAAATCGACCACTCACCCAAATCCATTTTCCGGATTAGGGTATTGGTTTGCATCGGCATTTTACTCAGCCATTTCTGTTGTAGCTGTTCAGCCTGCTGACGATCCATCAATTGTACCGGCGCCTTGAAAAACAGTTGTGCCACGTCATCAAACAGCTGCAGTTCATAGGCATCCACCAAAATTTCCCGTGGCTGACGCTGTTCAGGATTTGCCTGCTCAAACGCATCCTGCTGAGATTTGAATTTTTTATGCCAATGCTGCAGCTGATCTCGAGCCTTATCCATTTTAAAGAACACGATCCACGCGGCATAAATAGCAATTAAAAAACAGATAAAAAGCAATAATTTGACCATAATCTGGGCCTCTTATCCTGAGTTATTTTTATTGTAAATCAACTGAAAGACAAATGAATATTCACTGATCCATTTACAAACCTTAACATAGGGGTGAATAAACAACCAATTTAAGTCATTTCAAGATATTTCAAGTTATTCTTAAATGATTGCTACAAGCTACCCGATTCAGCTTTGGTTTTTTATTTAAAAATGGGACGTCTAATGAGTCCATATATAAATGATCAAGCCTTTCTTCACAATCCTGCCTGTCTGACAATCTGGAAAAGTCTCACAAAGGTTTTACAGAAGTACCGCAGAATCACTATAGATGAGCAAAAACCGGTCATAACAATACAATCTCGGTCTTTTATTCATTGTTCACCTATTGCTAAATAAAAAATCCAGATTATTAAGTTTATTTTTACTATAGATGATGATTCGTGAAGGAAAAGTTCAGGATATTCCGCAAATCTTGCAGGTGATCCATGACAGTATTCAGTCGTGTGTCCTAGATCACCAGCGTGAGGAAAGCCGTATCCAGACCTGGCTGGAAGCCTTTACGCATGCCAGCTTGATTGTGGAAATGCTGTATAACGACTGCTGGGTCTGTACCGTGCATGACAAAGTGGTGGGATTTTTAATGGTCAGCGATCAGGGCGAAATCCGCATGCATTATGTGGTCAGCAGTATGCAGCGTTTAGGCTATGGTACACAGCTGTTTAATCATATGCTAGACGCGATTGCTCATAAAAATATTAGTCATTTAGAAATTGAAAGTACTCAAACTGCGCTGCCTTTTTACACCAAACTTGGATTCCAGATGCCGATTAACAGTTCACTCAATACATCAACTTTACATCTGTATAAAACCCTGTCTCATAGCTGATTTTTATTAAGAAATATTATCCAATCCAGTTGTTGCAATCATAGTTTTGGATAATTCCTTTCTTCGATTTTCTCCGCGTAACTAGGCTAATCAAACCATTACTTATGGGTGATAAATGACAATTAAAAAGCAGGATAACAAAAAACCATCCTGCTTTTATTGAACTAGTTCTGATCAATTCAAAAACTTAGAATGACTTAATCACGTGTTTTCACATCATAGAGTTCGATTTCAAAAATCAGGTTTGAATTCGCCGGGATAATATTCCCCATTTTACGTTCGCCATAAGCCAAGTGAGCAGGTACGATCAGTTTACGTTTACCGCCCACTTTCATACCCATAATGCCCTGATCCCAGCCTTTAATTACGCGGCCAGTGCCGATCACTGTTTCAAAGTACTGACCACGATCTAACGATGAGTCAAATTTGGTCCCGTCTTCCAACCAGCCTGTGTAGTGGGTAGTAATCAGCGCACCTTTTACTGCTTCTTTACCTTCACCAACTTTTAAATCGATAATTTCTAATTCTTTCACCATGGTTTTTACCTAAACTGAGCACCAAATTTTCATGGCTTAGTATAACCGCATTTGCTTGCGTGCTTACGAGTTTAAAGTAAACAGGCGTTTAAAAGCTGAGTTCCTGAATATTGGGATCATTTAATAAATAATTGGTCAGCTTTTTATGATTTTCTGCCGTCCCGATTAAAATCCAGCGCCCACTGATGCGATGCTCGGTCTTATGCTGCACACTGCGTATCACCTTCATGTCATAGGTCTTAAACAGATATTCATAATGATCCAGGGTTTTGCGCTGATAGGGGCAAATAATCCTATACGCCCGCGCCTGGCTTAGGTTTTCGATTCCATCCTGGACATAAACCAGAAAAATCAGCACGATGAGCACGATCAAGGTCGCGAACATACTGAGCAGTTCATACCCTGCCCCTACAGCCATACCCAGTGCAGCGGTCATCCAGATGGTGGTAGCAGTAGTAATCCCGGAAATCCGGTTTTCATCTTTAAAGATCACCCCGGCACCGACAAAACCAAGACCGGTCAGAATATTGGCAGCAATCCGGTCAGGACTATCGATGCCGATTTTTAAAGACATGATGGTAAACAGACAGGAACTGAGGCTGACCATAATCATGGTTCTTAAGCCCGCAGATTTGCTCCGGTATTCACGCTCTGCACCAATAATGGCACCAATCGCGAGAGCAATCAGCAAACGATAGATATCCGGATGCATATACCTTTTCCCGTAATTTATTCTTATATGTTAGGTATACGCAATTTTTAAAGCAGGCTGCAAGCCTAGACCTACAACCTGAAGATTTTTATTGTAAACGTTCCCACTCAATCACAGCCTGCCCCTTGTCACCGATCAAGGTCCATTCACCATCCATGATGTTGAGTTGCAACTGCATGGTACGTTCACATAACTGTTGCACTGCTTCAGTAGTGGCCGGAGAGATTTTCCAGACTTCCACATTGGATAAGGTTTTCAGCTTGCTACTGCGTTTGTACCATTCATCGACTGACGTACCATAAGCCACTACTGCGACCTTTTTACAACGTGCACTGGCCTTTTTCACCTTGTCTTCATCCGGACAACCGACTTCAATCCACTGAATCAGTTGGCCGGTCAGATCTTTTTCCCACAGCGCGGGCTCATCAGTTTCAAACAGGTCTTTGGTAAATTCCAGCGCTTCGCCAGCATAACGGGCAAATGCCAGAATACGCACCATCAAACGTTCAATGGTTTCAGAGGGGTGCAGAGCCATAGTCAGCTGATGATCCTCATAACGATGGATATCCATATCGGCAATGTTCAGATCAGCCTTATAAATTGTTGCTTTAAGCGCCATAAATCAATCCTCAAATTTGGCGCCTAGCATATAAGATTTGAATGATTTTTGCTGAACTGATTAAGCCCAATATCCATCATTTATGGCGAAGTTTTAGCTGCAGCATCGATTCGGCAATTCATTAAGACTGTTTCAAATGCCAGCCAGTCCCGCTGTTCAGCTGGATAAATTATCTCGATGCGGTTATCAATACCTTCGTCTGCGGTCTGGTAGTTAAACTGCTCCGGATTGAAGTTAAAACTTTTCCAACCCTGATTGGTGTTAAAAATCCCTTTAATCCTCAGCCAGTTGTGCTGCTCACATAGCAGATCGAGCAGCTTATAAAAATCAAACTGCCAGCGTTTTGGCAATTTCCAGCCTGCAACCGCATAGCCTTGCGCCGATTCCACATAATGATAAGGCAGCTGCTGGATTTTCGCGGGTTGCTCACCTACACGTTGCTGACGTTGTTGTAACAATAAAGGCTGAATCTGCCGTGCTGAACCCACATAGTCCTGTTGCAGCTGCTCAATATCGACCTGCCCCTGTGAACTCATAAGCCAAGTCTGCTGATAGACCTGATATTCCTGTTGCAATTCTTTCAGGCTTTGCTGATCGGCATCCGTCATCAGGTCGGTATGTGATACCACCACAATATGGGCTGCTTTTAACTGATCGGCATATAGATTCTGTGTAGTCCATTCTCTGTCATGCAGACGTGAACCATCAATCACAGTGACTAATGCCTGCATTTTTAAATGTGGCTGCCAATGTGGTTCTGTGAGCTGTTCCAATAACTGGGCTGGATGACCTAATCCTGTCGGCTCGATAAACAGCCGATCCGGTTTGGCTTCGGACAATAGTCTGGACAAGGCAATCTGCATCGGTAACTGACTGCTACAGCACAGACAACCACCCAGCAACTCCTTCACGGCATAGCCCTGATCCTGTGGTAACAGTTCCTGATCCACGCCAATCTGACCAAACTCATTCATTAATACTGCCCAGGTTTCACCTTCCGGCTTTTGGCTAAGCAAATGTTTAAGCAAAGTGGTTTTTCCCGCACCTAAAAAGCCAGAAATAATATGCACAGGTAAGGCAGAAGCCGAAGGAATCAGTTTCAAGAAGAACTCACAGGAGACAAAAAATTCAGGAATGCACCTATTATAACCCAGAGCATTTTTATTACCGAAGTGAATAGAAAAAGCCACTTTTAAATTAATTGGGTTTTAGTTTTTATGGTGGATTTCTTAAATGAATGATAGTTAAACGCTTACAACTGCTTATTTTTTATTCATTTTTGAAATATTTTTAAATATTTATTTAATCTTCTATTCAGTAACTTAACCAAATGAAAACATAACTTTGGCTTTTGTATACATGTGTATGCGTTCCGCTATAGCTTTTGTGAAATCAATTGCAGCCCAGATTTTCACCACCTAGCATAGGCTCCTGTTCTGTTGATGTGATGGTCAACAGAATCTACTAGTACTTAAAGAAAATATATAAGGATGCCAAATATGAATTTCTCACAAATTTTACTTGCTTCTACCTTTGCCGCAGCTACAGCAACCAGCTTCGCTGCTACTAAAACAGACAAAACCACAACTACTGAGGAAGAAAAAGTCATTGTCAGCACTCAGGAGCAGCCTGATACGACTGAGATCAAAGCACCTGTTGCTTCAGGTACTGCCGAGCAGCCGACTTCTGAAACTGCTGCAGAACCAACTACTTCTAGCACTACTAAGTCTGCACAGTAATTCTACAACCTGATGATTTATCAACCGGTACCCTTTTAACCGGGTACACGCATTTTCAGATGTCAAACGCCAGAGAGAGATCTCGCGAGACATTTGGGAATGATCAAAATGGCTGTATGCACATCTGCATGCAGCCATTTTTCTATTCAAATTTCCGTTTCATCATAATCAAATATGATCATTGAATCATTGCAAACTATCAGAAAAATTTAATTAAATATTTATTTATCAAAATCTTATAAATTTAACTATTTTTCTTATCATGTATTTTAGCTATATAGTCCCGACTATGGCCTAGCTTGTTTAGACTTAGGATTTAGCCCTAAATAGCATCCAATTCGTGGATGGATTCAAGGGAACCTTGCGATGAGCAATGCAAATTACACAACAGAAGTCGCCATTTTAGGTGCTGGTCCGGTTGGCCTAACCATTGCCAACTACTTGAGCAAACAGGGCGTTCAGGTCACTGTAGTGGAACAGCTAGACAGTCTGATTGATTATCCTCGTGCCATTGGTATTGATGATGAATCGCTGCGTACCATTCAATCCTTAGGTCTGGTGGATCAGGTTTTACCGCACACGACACCTAACCATGCTATGCGCTTCCTCACACCAAAAGGTCGCTGTTTCGCTGATATTCAACCGATGACCCGTGAATTCGGTTTCTCTCGCCGTAATGCATTCATTCAGCCACAGGTCGACAATGTTCTGCTGCAGGGCTTAAAACAATATAAGAAAACTCAGGTACTGTTCTCACGCCATCTAACACACTTCAGCCAAGATGCTGACGGTGTGACGTTAAACGTTCAGACCAAAGACAGTGATTCAGAGATCATCCGTGCACAGTACCTGATTGCCTGTGACGGAGGTAATTCTTATGTACGCCGTACGCTAAATATTCCATTTGAAGGAAAAACTGCACCGAACCAGTGGATCGTGATTGATATCGATAATGATCCGTTGGCGACCCCACATATTTACCTGTGCTGTGACCCGGTACGTCCTTATGTATCGGCTGCGCTGCCACACGGTATCCGCCGTTTCGAGTTTATGGTGATGCCAGGCGAAACACAGGAAGAACTAAGCAAACCAGAAAATATTGCCAAACTGCTATCGAAAGTCCTGCCAAATACCGATGGCATCGAAGTGATCCGTCAGCGTGTTTATACGCATAACGCGCGTATTGCGGATAAATTCCGTATCGACCGTATCCTGCTGGCAGGTGACGCCGCGCACATCATGCCAGTATGGCAAGGTCAGGGCTACAACAGCGGTATGCGCGATGCCTTTAACCTAGCCTGGAAAATGGCACTCGTAGTACAAGGTAAAGCCGGTCCAGAACTGCTGGATTCTTATCAGGTTGAACGTAAAGACCATGCCAAAGCGATGATCGACTTGTCTGTAATGGCGGGCCACGTCCTGGCTCCACCGAAAAAATGGCATGGTATCGTGCGTGACGGTATCTCATCTGTGCTGAACTACATCAAGCCAATCAAGCAGTATCTGCTGGAAATGCGCTTTAAGCCAATGCCGAAGTACAACGATGGCGCCCTACTGCCAAGTGCTGAAAAGACTTCTCCAGTTGGCAAGATGTTTATCCAGCCACAAGTAAAACTGGAATCTGGCGAAACTGTACTGCTTGATGAAGTGATTGGTAATGATTTCGCAATCATCGCTTGGGGCGTCGATCCGAAATGGGGTCTTAGCGAACAGTCGATCCAGCAATGGAAGAAACTGGGCGTAAAATTCATCCAGGTGATTCCTGCGGTGCAACTGGATAATCCACAACGTAAGAAATATGACGATGTGATTACCATCGGTGATATCGGCACTGAAATCCGCACTTGGTTCGGTCAAACAAAAGAATCTATTACAATTCTGCGTCCAGACCGTTTTGTGGCTTCGCTGGCGATTCCACAATCAATCGATAGCACTAGCCAGGCACTATTTCGTAAACTACACGCGAAGTAATTCAATGTTATTAAAAAACCACGCTAGAGCGTGGTTTTTTAATTGTTGAAAATTAAGTCCGATAAGGCTGAAACCATGCAATATCTTTCAGTGAATCTCGCTTGGCCAAAGTCTGTAAAAAAGGCGTGAATTCCGCATAATCCGGCAGGATTTTCGCGTTGATAGCAAAGATCAGGCAATAGGCCACATACAGGTCAGCTGCGGTACATTGTTCACCAAGCAAATAAGGACTAGCTTGCAGTATCCCCTGTTTCAGAAAACGATGTACAGATGCTTCATTGCCAAAGCTCAGGCTACGGCGTTGCTGTTCAATACGCTCCGCTGGAATTTGCAGATTGCTGATATCAATATATTCGGTCAAAGGCCCATGACAGAACAAAATCCATTTCAGATAAGCACCACGTTTCGGATCATCCAGATCAGGTGCTAGACCTTTGTCCCGGAATTTATCCGCCAGATAAATATAGATCGCTGCCATTTCTGAAATCACAATGCCCCGATCGACCAGACAGGGCACCTTGCCCATCGGATTGATCTGTTCATAATTTGGCTGATGCATGTCTGGATAAGCCATTTCAACCTGCTGAATTTGGTCTTCAATACCGAGTTCTTGAATCAGCGGAAATAAAGTCAGGCCACGGGATTGTGGATTGTTATATAAGGTCATCATAAGAGTGAACCTTTTGTAATTGCCACTCTCTGACTATAGCGCGATTTGTGAATTGGTCGCGTTAAGATGTGCTACTAATCATTTCACTATTTTTATTTTATGATTGGACTTCCCTGCCCAGTGCCCGGATTAAAATAAATCCGGACAGAATTTTTCTTTAAGGACTTTCAGAATCAGGTTAATCACCTGATGTTTCTGATCTTTACGGTAGCTGGCATACAGGCCAATCATCGGTAATGGTTCAATGGTTTTCTTGACCACAATATTTTCACCGAGCAATGGAATCACATAAGACGGCACCAGACTCCAGCCTACGCCCATGCCGACCAGATTGACATTCAACAGGATATTGGTGGAATGCTGTACCACATTCACGCGAATCCCAGATTTTTTCAGAAAATCATGAATGACCGAATACAGTTGTGGTGATGCCTGTTCATCACTGATCACAAAGTCACGACCTTCGAAGCTCTTGATACTGAGTGCCGGCCCATTCACCACCTTGGAATCACGCGGCACAATCAGGGTCAACGGCTCATCAAAAATCTTGATCGACTCAAATTCTTCCGAAGGATCCGGATAACGTGTAAAGGCAATGTCCAGCATACCTTGACGCAGCCAGGAAAACTGTTCCGCATCGGTCAGGCTATGAAACAGCGCTTTCAGGTCCGGAAAATGCGCCCGGATATTCGGCATGATATACGGGAAAATTTTCATTTCAGCTACCGGGACAAAACCAATATCCAGCTGTTTTTTCTCCACCTCAGCAACCTGACGTGCGAGATGTATGCCACGCTCGGCATGTTCCAGACTGAGCAGCGCTTCTTTTAAAAAGACTTTACCTGCTTCGGTCAGTTCGACCCTACGGTTGGAGCGTTCCAGCAGTTTCACCCCGACTTCACGTTCCAGATCCTTGATCTGCTGACTGAGTGAAGGTTGAACAGTATTCAGCTTTTCTGCAGCACGGGTAAAGTTCAGCTCGCTTGCGACCGTACAGAAATATCGTAAATGTCTCAGTTCCATAATTTTTAATCCTATACAGAAGCTTTTTTTGCTCTTTTCTTCGCCACAGTCTGTCGATAAATCAATAAGGTTAGCATCACAATGATGGCACAAATGATGTAGGTGGTTTCATAGCCCCAATATGCAATCAGGATGCCCATCACCACGGAACCCACTGCTAAGCCTAGGTCAAATAAAGTAAAGAATGTGGAAATCGCATGGCCCATACGCTGTTTTTCCACTGACTGAATTGCCAGTGTCTGCAGACATGGGAATAATGATCCGTAACCAATCCCAATAAAGATGGCTGACAGCCACAGCATCCACTGATCATCCACAAACGTGATCATCACCAGACCAATAGCAAAGAACAGGAAAGATGGATAGATCACCGCATCCGGGCCTTTGCGGTCATAGAATTTACCCACCCATGGGCGCACCACCAGCATGGATACCGCAAACACGATAAAGAACAGGCTGACGTAAGCCAATAAATCTTTGGTCTCGGCATATACGGTAATAAAGCTGGTAATGCTGGAATAAGCAAATGCGGTGAGCAAGGCAATAAAGCTCACTGCCAGCACCTTGGTTTCGACAATATCTTGCAAAGTTAAAGAAGATTTTGTCTCTACTTGATGTGGTTTTGGCAAATCACGAATATTCAGAATCAGACTAAAAATCAAACCTAAACTGATCAGCACGGCCAGAATGCCAAACAAAATCTGGAAGCTGGTGAACTGAATAGTGGTTAAGGCAATCAGCGGCCCAAACACCACCCCCAGATTGGTCGACATGACAAAATAGCCCATGCCCTCGCCCTTGCGTTCATTTGGAATAAAGTCATTGGCCACCGGCACTGTGACGGTAGTCAGGATACTAAACCAGATGCCATGCAGAAAACGTACGATCAACAGTGAGCTCATGCTATCAATCAGCAGATAACTAAACGCGAATAAGGCAAACAGCAAGCCTGCACCACGCATCGCCACTTTTTGCCCGATTTTTTCAATAATCAGACCGGTAAACGGACGGATTGCAATGGAAGAGACCAGAAATAGCGTCAGTGCCAGACCGGCTTGCTTCACTGTTCCACCCAGTTCATTGGTGATATAGATCGGCAAAATCGCGATCTGGGCAAAATAATAGGTAAATAAAAACAGGTTATTCAGTACGCACAGGATAAATGAGCGATTCCATAAATTTTGTGTCATGGCAGACATACAAACCTACTATTTGCAGAACAAATTCAATGTGATGCCTGCATACGTACAGGCTGAAGGACAAGTGAAACCAAGGCACGGATATAGGCATCATCCGGCATACGGTTAAAGAAAATAATCTTGTAATGGATCGGGCCGTAGAGCGTGTCCAGCATCAGGTCAAAAGGATAATCGCTACGGATTTCTCCCCGTTCAATCGACTGCTGCAGCAAGGCATGCATCTGTTCACGGCGTGGCAACAGAAAATCATGAAAGAAGTTTCCAGCCAGTTCACGATGATTGGCCATCACCACCAGTAATGCCCGTCCTACCGGATGGTTCAATGCCTGTGCCAGACGGGTCAGCTGCTGAATCAGGTTATCTTCCAGGGTTTTGGCTAAATCCAGATCAAAAATCGAAGCGGTATGCGCCCGGAAAGTATCCAGCACCAGCTCAGACTTGTGCTTCCACCAACGGTAAATGGTGGACTTGCCTACCCCGGCCCTTGCCGCAATATCTTCAATGGTCAGCTGGTAATACTCATATTCACTGAGCGCTTCTATTACAGCCTGAAAAATGCAGTCCTGGCGCCGTGAGGTTTTTTCATCCTGCGTCATGGTTTAAATTCGAAACGATACGTATCGTTTCATTTTAGGTGATTTATACCGTAATCACCAGTCCAAAAATGGATATTAAATAAAAAAGGCCTCCATTATGGGAGGCCTTTTAAATCTAAGAAATCTTAGTTATATGCTGTTTTCTTGTAGATGCTGCAAGAAGGATGATGATTTTCCTGCAAACGGGCAATTTTACGCTGTTCTGCAGCTTCAAAACGGCAACGTTTCCAGTCATTGTCCAGATTCAGTGGTGGAATTTCTTTCGGCTTGCCATTTTCATCGACAGCAACCATGGTGAAGTAACAGCTGTTGGTATGACGCACGGTACGCTTCTGAATATTCTGTGCCTCAACGCGAATGCCAATTTCCATCGAAGTACGACCCACGTGGTTCACACTTGCCAGGAAAGTAACCAGCTCACCTACATGAATCGGTTCTTTAAAAGTGACTTTATCTACGGATAGTGTGACGACATAACTACCTGAGTAACGGCTCGCACAGGCATACGCTACCTGATCCAGCAGTTTCAGAATGGTACCACCATGCACATTTCCTGAAAAATTTGCCATGTCTGGTGTCATAAGAACGGTCATCGTTAACTCTGACTGGTCATCTGAAATTGCTGCAAGTTGGTCTAATGGGGCCATCGCTTTCTCTGAACTTTTTTGAATGACAATGATATAGCGCATTATTATAGCGATTTTACCGGCAAGAAAATGTTCAATTCGGCAAAAATTACATCATAATTACTTATATCTAAAATAATTTCATACAGAAAATAATATAGTACGAATCCTGAGAAGCTCTGCTGGAACAGGATTAAATGAAATACAGATTTATAGAATATTGTTTTCTTAATTAAATTGCACAGCTGATTAAATAATCAATCAGACCCTATCTTTAAAATAAAACCGGGTCTGATTTTAAATAAGTACTTACTCAGTAATGAGTTTTAGCATTTCTCTTGCCACATTCTGATAAGTCAGTACCTGTTCGCCACCCAACTGGGTTTCAACGGTATAGGTATTGTCCTGATGAATTTCAGTCACCTTAAACTCGTATTGATCAAATTGTGCCAGCTGGACACGTTGTCCGACTTCTAGTGTATTCATCTACCCACCCTATGCTTCATGTTCATTAGCCGACTTGGCGACATTTTACATGAGTTATTTAGATTTAAAACATTTGATCAACCTAAGTATGTAAATATCTTTTTAAAATTTTTAAAATATAAATAAAGAAATTTAAAACTCAATAAATATTATTAATTTTCAATATATTAAATAAATACCAACTCTTATAAAAACTTTTTATTTATAGCCAATAACGCTTAACTTATAGCTCCAAAAGATAGCCAATACCTATCTTTATTTAGTATTAGTTTTAAGTCATGAATATAAAAAACCTCATCAACAGGAACGCTGCAGATGAGGTTTTCTGATACAAATTTGGCTGCGCTGTTATTTTTCCTGAGCCAAGAGCTGATGAATCTGATTGCCATAACCATAGTTATGCTGCTGGTATACGTGGGCAATGTTATGCAATTTGGCCCGGGCCGCCTGAATCCCAGCTTCCATCGTCATAGCTCGACCACGCACATCAAAAATATGACCTTTTTCACGCAGATCCGGCTGAATCACCACATCCGCATGCTTAAGTTCTTCATTGGCCAGACGTTTCTGCATGATATTAATATTCTGGTTGAACAGGCCCCAGACATTGGTGGTTTCGGTATGAATCGGCTGCGCCAGAATATCGACAGCGATGACGATATCCGCCCCAAGCTCACGTGCTACATCCACCGGCACTGGACTGACCAGACCACCATCGACATATTCCTTACCTTCAATTTGCGCGGGAATAAACATACTTGGTATAGCAACTGAAGCACGTACAGCCTGACCAGTATTGCCATAGTTAAACACGACTTTTTTGCCTTCTTTTAAGTCAGTCGCCACCACAAACATCGGTATTTTCATGTCCTGTAAGGGCACATTATCCACCTGCAGATTGACATAGTTTTCGACTTTTTTCCCGTCAAAGAAGCCTTTACGATCCAGTCTGAAATCACGTACATCATTGGCTTTCATGGTCAGGGCAATATTACGCAGTTCAATCGCAGGTTTGCCACTGGCATAAATCGAACCGACGATACTCCCTGCGCTAGTCCCGACAATCAGATCCGGTTTGATACCAGCTTCTTCGAGTACTTCAATCGCCCCGATATGCGCATAACCACGTGCGCCACCACTGCCCAGTACCAATGCCACCACCGGACGATTTTCAGCTTCCTTGATCTTCTGGAAATCAATATTATTTGGGCGTGCCTGTGCCGGCATGTGCAATGCCTGTTGAGGAGAACTGACAGAATGGACTGCCATAGTGCGTTGATCCGGCACGGTCTGACAGCCAGCCAGGCCCAGTAATCCCAGCATAATCAAACTTAAGCTGACCTTCTGCATATAGCACATATCCTCATATCAATTGCAGCATAGTGTATAAACACCATCTTAAATTAACTGTTGAATTTCGTAAAATTACTCTACAGTCTGAGTGACGTTTTGATCCGAATTATACCCCACATGCAGCCACCCTCACTTTTGCAGATTTTTCTGACTTTTCTCCAGCTCGGATGTACCTCCTTTGGTGGGCCGGCGGCGCATTTGGTATTTTTTCATCGCAAAATGGTTCAACAACTGCACTGGATCAATGATATCCAGTACCAACAACTGATCGCGCTCGCGCAATTACTTCCCGGTCCCAGCAGCAGTCAGGTTGGTATAGGCTTAGGCTATATGCAGCGTGGCTATCTGGGTGCTCTCATGGCCTGGCTGGGTTTTACCCTCCCTTCCGCGATTTTAATGGCTTTAGTTGCGGTATTAGGTCAACGCTATTTTTATGTATTGAATTCGCATAGCTTTCATGTCATTCAGCTGATTGTCTTTGCAGTGGTGAGTTGGGCCTTCTGGCAGATGCTGCGTAGCTTCTGTAAATCTGGGTGGCAGTTTGCATTGATGGTAGCTTCTGCCCTGTTTCTAACTTTAGTACCCCTAAGTTTTAACCAGATTCTGGCCATTGTATTGGCAGGCTTGCTCAGTATTGCCATCTCCAAATATAGCAATAAAATTACTGTCACTTCAGGACAAAGTGTCACCACAGATTTGCCACATCCCAAAGTTCAAAAAAAGCAAGCAATCTGTTGGGGAATCGCCTTTGTATTGCCTTTTATTGTAGTCCCGGCACTCGTACATGCATTGGGCTGGAGCAAACTGCATTTCTTTACCGATTTTTATCAAACTGGTTCACTAGTCTTTGGTGGTGGTCATGTGATTTTGCCTTTACTCCGTCAGGATTTTGTCAGTAGCGGCATGGTCAGTGCACAGGCCTTTGACTTGGGCTATGCTTTTGCCCAGCTGATGCCGGGGCCACTATTTAATTTTGCCACTTATATCGGCACTTTACTGGACTGGACCGATCAGCTCTGGCTAAATGCCTTGCTGGCGACCGTTGCCATTTTCCTGCCATCTTTCTTTTTAATGTTTGCTACCCTGCCTTACTGGTCCTGGTTAATGCAGCAGGCTCTAATCCGTCAAGCGGTGATGGGTATTAATGCCGCTGTGGTTGGGCTGTTGCTCTATCTGGTGTTTGAACTGGGGCATAGCTATCTAACCCGATGGGAAGATATTACTTTTGTCATTCTCATGATTGTTCTACTACGCTCCAAAATTCCGCTATGGTTTAGCCTGATTGCAGGGTTTGCGCTATACACTAGTTATCTTAGCTTTTTCTGATTTAGCTACTAATAATTGAAAATAAAAAGCCCCGAACGAATCGAGGCTTTTGATTTAAGGTCTTACCAGATATCAGATTTAACCTTGTCCTTAAACTTCGGATGATGATCCAGCTTAAACACAGGTTCCTTGATGCCCTGTTTCAGCTGACCGGTATAATCTTTCAGTAACATCAGTACAAAAGGCATCAGTAACAGAATAGCGATCAGGTTGATACTGGCCATAATGCCCATGAACAGATCGGCCATGTTCCAGATCAGCGGCACACTAGCAATCGAACCGAAGTACACCATAAACAGCACCAGCAGACGGAAGATCAACATCATTTTCGGCTGGTTGTTAATGAACTGCACATTACCTTCCGCATAAGCGTAGTTCCCGATAATCGAAGAATAGGCAAACAGGAATAGAATCAAGGCCAGGAAGTCATCGCCCCAAGAACCAATCTGACTTTCTAGCGCCATCTGGGTCAGAGTAACCCCTTCAAAGCCAGCATTTTCATACAGACCAGAGACCAGAATCACAATCGCGGTACATGAACACACCACAAAGGTATCCACAAAGACACCTAACATTTGTACCAGCCCTTGGTTTACTGGATGCTTCACATCTGAGGCTGCTGCAGCATTCGGCGCCGAGCCCATCCCCGCTTCATTCGAGAATAAGCCACGCTTGATGCCCATCATCATGGCCATGGAAATCATGGCACCAAAGAAACCACCCGCGGCTGCTTCAAAAGCAAAAGCCTTGGTGAAGATCAACTGGAAAATAGTCGGCAATACATCGTAGTTAATGATGGCAATATATAAAGCGACGATTAAGTAAAGTAACGCCATGATCGGCACTACACGTTCTGCCACTTTGGCAATCCGCTTGATCCCACCAAAGATAATACTGGCTGTAATCAACACGAGTACTAAGCCTAACCAGGAAATCTCCAAACCAAAGCCACCTAAAGGCAGGGTCAGATTGGCTTGATCCCAGCCCCAGGCATGTGAAGTGGCACCAATAATCGCATTGGCCTGTACAGCATTAAACACAAAGCCATAAGTCAGAATCAGGGCGACGGCGAAGACAATGCCTAGCCATTTCTGTTTCAGACCTTGGGTAATGTAATACGCTGGACCACCACGGAACTGCTTGTTCTGGGTATCACGTACCTTAAACAGCTGCGCCAGCGAGGATTCCACAAAAGCCGAACTCATGCCGAGGAATGCAGTAAACCACATCCAGAACACCGCACCCGGGCCACCGATCGCAATCGCAATTGCCACACCAGCAACATTACCGACACCGACACGGCTGGCCAGTCCAGTCACAAAGGCCTGGAACGGGGTAATACCATGTCCATGCTTGTCATCACCGCCGGTACGGCTAACTTTCATCACTTTCACGCTTTGCGAGAACAGGCGAACCTGCACCGCACCGGTCACCAGGGTATACAGCACCCCCACCGAGACCAGAAAGACCACCAGGAAATCCCAAAGCGGACCATTTAAGGCATTGACCCAGCCTAGCAGGGTTTCATTGAGCTGTTCGTTCATGATTTATCCTCTATCCGCCCTAGTTTTATTCTTAATGTTTCGTATAAGTTCCTTATACGACGAATTTCAGGATGACCTGAATCACCGTTGCATTGATCAGATCGACGAAGAATGCACCACACAGCGGCACAATCAGGAAGGCCTTATGCGATGCGCCATACATATTGGTAATCGCCTGCATGTTGGCAACAGCCGTTGGTGTTGCTCCCATACCAAAACCACAATGACCGGCTGCCAGTACAGCAGCATCATAGTTTCGGCCCATAACACGAAACGTCACGAAGGCAGCATATAAAGCCATGGTAATGGTCTGTGCACCGAGGATCACCATCAATGGGCCTGCAAGGTCAACCAGTTGCCATAATTTCAGGGATAACAATGCCATCGCCAGATAAAGTGACAGCGATGCGTTACCAAACACGTCAATGGCACGGTCAAAAATCTGTACCCGGAATACGCCTTCAATGATGTTCCGCAGAATCACACCGCCGGCTAAAGCCCAGACAAAGGTTGGCAGTTCAAACGCAGTACCCTTGCTATAACCAGTCATAAACTCGGCAAAGGCCAGACAGGCTGCAAATAAACCCAGTGTGGTAATCGCATTATCAGCCGTAATCAGACGGACACGGTGTGGATATTCAAACGGGATATATTCGGTAGAACTGATATCCAGTGGTGTATTGTCACGCTTTTCCACCTGTGCATCAGTACGTGGTGTTGCCAGTGCATAACGGTTAATCAGCAGTTTCGCCAATGGACCACCAATCAAACCACCAATAATCAGACCAAAGGTCGCACTCGCCATACCGATGACCAATGCTCCCTCAATCCCATGTTCATTTTCCAGAATGGTACCCCAGGCACCCGCAGTCCCATGACCACCCGTCAGGGTAACTGAACCGGCAATCAAACCAATCAGTGGATCAATTCCGAGTACTGTGGCCAGGGAAATACCGACAATGTCCTGCACTATGATGAACAGGGAAATTGCCACCAGAAAGATCACTAGCCCGATCCCGCCTTCACGTAACTTGGCAAAGTTGGCACTCAAACCAATTGAGGCAAAGAACACCAGCATGAAACTGGTTTGTAGTTCCGCGCTGGTGGTAATGCTATAACCCCACAGATTATGTACAAACAGGGAAATAATCGCAGCAACCAGACCACCCGCCACCGGCTCAGGAATGTTATAGCGTTTTAAAAAATCGATTTTATTCACCAGGTATCGCCCGAGCAGCAATACGATTACTGCGGCAATCAAGGTATAAAATGCGTCAAAAGTAAAATCCATAATGATTTGCCTAAGATGATTCTGAATTTTTGTTGTTCTAAAAGTAATTTTATGGCTGGGTTGAGCCGTTCCGCTTTCCTCACTCTCTACTCAGAAAGTCTGAAAGACAACAGCTTTTAGAAGAACAAAACAATTCAGCACCTGATTCAAATTCGTCAATGCAATACCTGCATTCGACCCGATCGTTATCCTTTTAAAGTTGTTTTGAAAATGGGGATCCATTTTGTCGAGCACATCCTTCATCGTTAAAAGAAGTTCCGCTCGCTGCATGGATCCATTACAAAACTGGATATTTCCAAGTTTTCTTCGCTGAACAGGTTTAAAATGACAGCTCGATCTATATCGAATCTGTCCACTATTCATACAGCAAATGAACATTTAGATGAAAAGTCGGACATTATGCTGTGTCTTGATTGTCCGTATCATTGTTTTTTATTAACAATTGTTTAACCTTTCATGAAAAATATTTATCATTTGCTTTTTTTTTAATCCGCAAGCCTCTTTTAAAATTTTTAACAATTCCTTATAGATACCGTATAAATCATCGAGAATCATTGAAGCTTCGATTAATTTTATTAGGATTATTGTAGTTCGCCACAATTTCATAATTGAAGCACCTGAACATTTTGTTCAAATCAACCCTTAGATTTATAAATAAAAATTATTTTAAATAGCTAAAAGCTTAGTTATTAAGTCGTAAAAATTATTACTCTCTTCAAAATCTGCTGCAAAATTCAGTTTCTCAATCTTATGCTTTTACTTTACCCGCCACCCAAAAGCTTTTATAACAGGACAAACATGAAACGTATCTTTATATAAACCCAAATCAATCGTTCAATTTATATTCAAATAATTACTCAGGAAGCGCTTTTTATCATGGATCAAGCCACCATTATCGCTGCAGTCGACCAGACCATTAGTTCCCGCCATTCGGTTCGTGCCTTTCTGGATACTCCGGTGGAACCAGAAACTATTAAAGAAATTTTACGTGTTGCCAGCCGGGCACCGTCCGGAACCAATACCCAGCCCTGGAAAGTGTATGTGGTCACCGGCACAAAACGTGATGAGCTGGTGCAGCGTGTCTGTCAGGCGCAGATGGAGATTTACCAGAATCCAGCCCTGGCTGAACAATATAAGGAAACTTTTTCCTATTATCCGCAGCAGTGGTTCTCACCTTATATTGACCGTCGCCGGGAAAATGGCTGGGGCTTATATGGTTTGCTGAATATCCAGAAAGGTGAAAAAGAGAAAATGGCACGTCAGCAGATGCGTAACTTCCAGCTGTTTGATGCGCCAGTCGGACTATTCTTTACCGTGCATAAGGATCTCGGCATTGGCTCAAAAATGGATATTTCCATGATGATGCAGAATGTCATGATCGCCGCTAAAGCTCGTGGACTGGATACCTGCCCACAGGCCGCCTGGAACCATTTTCATAGCATCGTCCTGGATGTCATTGGCGCACCAGCTGAAGAAGAACTGGTCTGTGGCATGGCACTCGGTTATGCCGATCCGGAACATATTGTGAATACTTTTATTACCCCACGTGTTCCAGTCGAGGAATTTACAATTTTTGTAGATGAGTAAAGCTTTCTTGTAAATCCAGAATAAATACCGTCACCCAATTAATCTACTTTGAGTGGCGGCAGCTGCAGTCGGTAAATGGTATTTGCTGCCACACCCACAAAGATCAGCATCACCAGTGCCATATTTAGCAAGGCATTCCACAACATAAAGTTCAGCAGTAACCCACCGAGCAACCCGCAGGCAAACTGCATACTGCCCATAATCGCACTCGCTGTTCCGGCACGAGCCCCTTGCTCCGACATGGCAATCGCCATCGCGTTCGGTCCGGTAAAACCTATCGATGCCACCACCATAAACATTCCCAGAATAACAAGTAGCAGTGACTCAGCACCCAGCACACCTAGAACCAGCAAGCCAATTACCCCAGTTAGCTGTAGCGTGGTTCCGATTCTTAAACGACTCAGGATATTAAAACGATGTGCCAGCCGTTTGTTCATTGTAGAGAACAGCATGATACCGATGGCATTACCACCAAAGATATAGGCAAACTGCTGTTCAGACAGATGAAAATGATCCATCAGAATCGCCGAAGATGAAGTGATATAGCAGAACAGCACCGCACTGGAAAAACAACCAGCGATCATCGGCTTGCGGAAACTTTCATCTTCAAAAATGGTCTGATAAAGACTGAGCACTTGCTTAAAACTCAACTGCAGGCGGCGTTCCGGTTCCAGTGTTTCCTTAAAGAAGAAATGCACACAAGCCAGAATCACCAGACCAAATAGCATC
This sequence comes from Acinetobacter sp. HR7, assembly GCF_000773685.1. Taxonomy (GTDB): domain Bacteria; phylum Pseudomonadota; class Gammaproteobacteria; order Pseudomonadales; family Moraxellaceae; genus Acinetobacter; species Acinetobacter thermotolerans. The sequence goes on from NZ_JPQO01000046.1 coordinate 21,827, forward strand.
AGCAGTACAAAGATCATATGCCATTCAAACAGCACCAACACCCAGGCACCCAGACTCGGCGCGATAATCGGGGCAATGGTACTGACGATCATCATGCTGGCAAAGGCCTGTGCTGCCGAATTCATATCCAGACGGTCACGTATCGCTGCCCGGGCGATGACCACTCCGACACAGCCACCTAATGCTTGTAATACCCGAGCAACAATCAGGCTCCATTCATTGGGTGCCAGCGCACACAGCAAACCTGCAACTACATACAGACTCAGGCCAAAATAAAGCGGTGGCTTACGTCCGATGCGGTCACTTACCGGGCCATAAACCAGCTGACCTATAGCCAGTCCAAGGAAATAAGCGGGCAGACTGTTCGCTACCTGTTGCGTGGTCGTCCCAAAGTCACGTGCCATTTGCGGCAAGGCAGACAGATACATATCAATGGAAAGTGGACCGAGTGCCGTTAGGGATGCCAGCAGAATAATCCAGGACATGGCGTAATTTTTATTGGCCGTGGTTGTCGTCATAAAGATATTTAGAATTTAAATGCGCAGTGTGCAGACAAGTTTACACAGGGCATAGTATGATTTGTAACGCAATTATATTTATTTTTTATTGCGATATTTTCATCACCTTATTGAGTTTCTGACTAAAGAAAACGGTATAGAAGGACGAATCTTGAAACCCTGGCTCTCTCGTCTCGCCCGAATCACCAGTAATACGACTTTTATGTATAACCTGCGTATGGTCATCGCCTTTGCGGGCACGGCTTTTGTGCCCTATCTGATGGGTCAGCAGCTGATGACCATTCCCCTAACCTTGGGTGTAGTGGCCGCGGGCTTAAGTGATATTGATGACCGCTTCTCGGTGCGGATTCTGAACCTGTTCTATACCTATATCGGTTTCTTTGTCACCGCCGCTGCAGTTTACCTGCTGTTTCCTTATCCGGTACTGTTTGCGTTGGCACTGATCGTGTCCTGTATCGGCCTGATCCTGCTCGGTTCGCTAGGACGGCGTTACGCTACCATTTCCTATGGCTGTCTGGTGATCTCAGTTTATTCAATGCTAGGGGTTGAGCTGTTTGATGGCTGGTACACCCAGGCCGGCCTGCTGGTGATTGGTGCCATGTGGTATGGGCTACTGTCCACCATCAGCTTTCTGCTGTTCCCGGCCCGTCTGGCTCAGGACAATCTGGCCAAATGCTATTCTTCTCTTGGTGATTTTCTTTATGCCAAATCGAACCTGTTTGATGTCGACATGACCCCAAGCAGCTACCAGCACAGCATGATTGAACTGTCCCTGGAAAATGGCAAGCTGGTCTCAATTTTCAATGACATGAAAACCACGCTGCTGACCCGTTTGAAAGGTGACCGTGGCCAGCGCGATACTCGTCGTAGCCTGCAATATTATTTTATTGCCCAGGACATTCATGAACGGGCGGATTCAGCGCATATTGATTACCAGAAACTAGCCAAGATTTTTGAACATAGCGATATCCTATTCCGCTTCCAGCGCATTCTGTCGATTCAGGGCAAGGCCTGTAAGGATCTGAGTGAAAGTATTCTACAGCGTAAGACTTACCAGCATAACAAGCGCTTTAAACATGCCTTTAAGAACTTGCGTCATTCGCTGGATAAACTACGCCAGGAGCAGCAATACGATGAAGTCTGGATCAGTGCACTGTTTTCTCTGTACCAAAACCTGAAATCGATTGATGCGCAGCTGCGCAACCTGGAAACTGAACGGCATATCAAGTTCGACAAAGCCAAACAGGCGGAAAACCAGCTCAAAGATGATGACCTGAAAGGCTGGGAAGATATCAAGATCCGCTTCAAGCAACATTTAACTCCAGAATCGGTACTGTTCCGTCATGCAGTGCGCCTGTCAATCGTGTTACTGATTTCCTATATTTTTGTGCAACTGACCCATATCCAGTACGGTTACTGGATTCTGCTGACTGCCCTGTTCGTCAGCCAGCCAAACTTTAATGCCACCAAGCGTCGTTTGCGTCTGCGGATTGTCGGGACTTTAGTCGGAATCTTGCTCGGTTATGCGATTCTGTATTTCATCCCATCCGTAGAAGGCCAGTTATTGCTGCTGATTCTCAGTGGTGTGCTATTCTTCGATCTGCGCAGTAAACAGTATGCACAGGCCACCGCCTTTATTACCATTCTGGCGCTAATCAACTTTAACCTGGATGGTATGGGCTTTGCCGCTGCCATGCCACGGATGATTGATACGCTGATTGGCTGTGCCGTGGCCTGGTTTGGGGTGAGCTTCATCTTCCCGGACTGGAAATTCCGTCGGCTGCCACGCAACATTCAACGTTCGCTAGGTGCACAAATCGATTACCTCACCGAAGTCATTGAACAGTATAAATCTGGTCGTAATAATGGCCTGCGTTATCGCGTGGTGCGCCGTGCAGCGCATAATACCGATGCCGAAGTCGCCTCCCTGATTTCAACTCTGGCAACCGAACCCGATGTCGATCCGGTACTAAAAAGTCAAGCTTTTGAATTTTTATGCCTCAACCATACCCTGCTCAGTTATATTGCTGCTCTTGGTGCACATCGCGACAAGATTGAAGATCAGGAAATCCTGAATCTGTTCGACCAGGCTCTGGAGGACATTCGTGGTGCATTATTGGCGGATGAAGTGCCTGATCTCAGTGCACAAAACATGATCCAGAATATCCGCCAGCGTTTGTCGCACCAGCAAGAGGAAGATCACAAATCGCTGATCATTTTGCAGCAGCTGTCTCTGATGTTCAGTATCTTGAATCAACTCAGTCAGTTAAAGCAAAGTTTGAGTCATGAACGCGATGAAGATGCCACCGAATTGGCTTCCTTATAATTTGACTGATTTTGGAACAATATACTCACTGATTTGGTACAAATAATGCTAAACTTTTTGCAGTTTTAAATTTGTAAATTTCACTATGACCGCGAAAAATTTATACGCCTATACCCTACAGCCTGTGAACTATGAAATTTCAGAAGAAGAGCAGCGCCATGCGCAGCTGCTGATCTGGCGTAGCACCAATAAAATCGGCACCAAAGCTTGGGCTATTATGGGAGTCGTTTTAGCCCTTTCTATCCTGGGTATTATCCTGCTAAAAAACTACTCCACCGTATTCTGCTGGATTGCGATTGTCTGTGTGGTTCTATACTTCCTGATCCGCAAGTTTGGACTGGAATGGTATGTCAAACGCAAGATGAATGAATTTCCGGTTCAGGAAATCAAAGGCATTCGCCTGGGTGTACAACCTCACGGTATCGTAATGCGCCAGAAAATGGGCCTGCAAGAAGGTGTCGGTGCGATTGGCTGGAAAGACATTTACGAATGGTACAATGCTCCAGAATTCCTGTTGCTGAACTTTAAGGTCAAAGGCCAGCAAGGTGCCTATATCCTGCCTAAACGGATGGACAGCAAGAACTTCTCCTTCGAAACCATTCGCAAGCATCTACGTGAAGAAGTAGGCGCGCCTAAAGAGCTTTAAGCCAAACCTTCTACTCAAAAACCTCCTGCTTCGGCATGGAGGTTTTTTTATATTCTAAATATGGTATGAGCCACAAATGATAATGAGAATAAATATTATCTACAAAATTCATTTTTCCTGTACAATCTCCCCCTATAATCAACGCATTTTTTAATTAACCCCTCGACCACATAACGACCATGTTTAAAAAAACCTTTTTCCAGATCCACTGGTTTCTTGGGATTACTGCCGGTCTGATCCTGTCCCTGATGGGAGTAACAGGTGCGATCTATTCCTACGAACAACCTATCCTGAAATGGATCAATAGCGACAGCTATACCGTACAGGCACAACCGGGACCAAAACTGACGCCGGCCGAACTGTATCAGCACTTTAAGCAACAGGACCCTGCATTGCAGATCAACAGTGTCAGTATTGATGCCAATCCGACAGGCTCGAGTACCATCAATATCGCCAAGGAAGGTGAACGTCGTGGCTATAACATGCTGGTCAACCCTTACACTGCAGAAATTTTACCTGAAATCAAGGGACGTAAATTCTTCAAATTTGTAGAGCAGTTACACCGTAACCTGACCCTAGGTCCAATCGGCAAGCAGCTAACCGGTGCCTGTGCGCTGATGCTGATTTTCTTTGTGCTGTCTGGTCTGTACCTCCGCTGGCCAAAACGCCACTCCATCAAACAATGGTTCGCGTTTAAGCCTCAACTCAAAGGTCGTAACTTTATCTGGGATCTACATGCCGTTGCCGGCACCTGGGTGGCGATTTTCTACCTGATTCTGGCGTGTACCGGTCTAACCTGGTCTTATGACTGGTGGCGCAGTGGCATGTATAAAGTCATGGGTGTAGAACGACCAAAACCAGAAATGCAGCAAGGCCCGGGTGGTCGTGGCAGTGAAGGTCAAGGCCGTGGCGAAGCACGCGGTGAACAGCATCGTGGTGAGGGCCAACGTGGTCCACGCGCTGAAGGCGAACAGGCACGTGGCGATATGCAGGCTGAGCGCCGCGAAGGTCGTGGTGAAGGTGAGCGTGGTCCGCGTGGCGATGGCCGTGAGCAAGGTGTTGATGAAGCTGTTCTGCTGACTGCATTAAATAAGAGCTGGAGCGGTTTCCAGAATGAATTTAATGACAAATATTCATCGGTCACCTTTAACCTGCCGAAAAAGGCCGATGGTGAACTGAAGCTAAGCTTTACCGATGTTAAAGTTCAGCATGAACGTGCGCGTAATAATGCAACCTATAACTATCAAAATGCAGCCTTCACTTCAGTGGAACTGTATGAAGACAAGAAACTGAATGAAAAAATCATGAGCAGCATGTTACCGGTACACCGTGGCAGCTTCTTTGGTCCGGTTTACCAGTTCCTGGTCATGCTCGCGTCCCTGACCATGCCGCTGTTCTTTGTCACAGGCTGGTTACTGTATCTGAAACGTCGTAAACAGAAGAAACTGACGCTTGCAGCCCGTCAAGGCACTGCAGCCGTTGATCTGGATCCAAATGCCAAACCGTGGCTGATTGCTTATGCCACTCAAACTGGTGTTTCTGAACAGCTGGCTTGGCGTACAGCCACTGCCCTGCAACAGGCACGCCAACCTGCTACAGTAAAACCAGTACAGCAACTGACGCTGACAGACCTGCAACAGGCGGAACAGGTGCTGTTTGTCGCGAGCACCTATGGTACCGGTGAAGCACCGGATCTGGCTTCTTCGTTTGAGAAGAAAATTCTGTCTAAAAAGGCTGACCTGAAACATCTGAGCTATGCGGTATTGGCTTTGGGTTCCAAGGAATATCCGGAAACCTTCTGTCACTTTGGGCATCGTATCGATGAATGGCTAAAAAATAATGGTGCCAAACGTCTGTTTAAGATCATTGAAGTAGACAATGCCAATAATGCGGATATCCAGCAATGGAATATGGCATTAGCCGATGTGACCCATCTTGATCTGCAAGGCATGGGCATTGAGAAAACCTTTGACCAATGGACCTTGGTGAAACGAGAACTGCTCAATCCGGGCAGCCAAGGGGCTCCTGCCTTTAATCTGGAACTGAAGCCGCAGCATGAAGCCAATTGGCAAGCGGGTGATATTGCTGAAATCCAGCCGGGTAATAGTGCAGAACGGATCCAGAATTTCCTGGCACAGCAGAAGCTTGAAGCTGGTCAATTGGTGCCAGGAACTCAGCAAACCATTGAACAGGCGCTGTGGAATCGCGACCTGACGGTTACAGTAAAACCATTTAATGGACTGGATGATTTACTGGAACAGTTACCTGCCCTGCCAACACGTGAATATTCGATTGCCAGCATTCCAAGCCAGCAGTTCCTGCGTCTGGTCGTGCGTCAGCAACGTAATGCTGCAGGTGAGTTAGGGCTAGGTTCAGGCTGGTTGACTAAGCATGCAGCATTGAATGTGCCAGTTGCACTGCGTATCCGTAGCAATGACGCCTTCCACCTGATTGCCGATAACCGCCCAATCATCTGTATTGGCAATGGCACCGGTATTGCTGGCCTGATGAGTCTGCTGCATGCCCGTAACCGTCAGAACTATAATGACAACTGGCTGATCTTTGGTGAACGTCAGCGTGGGCATGACTTTTTCTTCCATGAGACCCTGGAAGCCTGGCTGAATATGGGCACCCTGAAACGTCTAGATCTAGCATTCTCGCGTGATCAGGAGGAAAAAGTCTATGTACATCACAAGCTGCGTGAAGCTGCGGATGAACTGAAAGCCTGGCTCGACAAAGGTGCCGTGATTTATGTCTGCGGTAGCCTGAATGGGATGGCTAGCGATGTCGATCAAGCCCTGATTGAAATCCTGGGCGAAGCCACTGTCGATCAGTTACGTCATGAGGGTCGTTATCGTCGCGACGTATATTAATTTATTCAATGCATTAAAAACCGGGCCAAGTTGCCCGGTTTTTTTTCTTGTCTATTCTTCCGAAATATCTACAATCAACCTAAATAAAAATGACAGAATGCTCCATGCCAGGTTTTTATAAGCGTCTGATTAGCACCCTTACTGGACTATTACTGATTGCCGATAGCATGTGGCTGCTGGCACATGACAAGATTCATCTGGGCATTTTACTGCCACTTGTGATCGGGATTATGCTGATCTTGTATGCCCTATTCTTTTATCATTTTCAACAATGGCAACAAAAAACCAGATTTCGCAGTAATTTATGGAAACTCATGTGGGCTGGATTTTTAACATGGGTCGCTAGTGTTGTAATTTTCTTTGGTTTTATTGCCAGCAATATCAATAGCGACAATATCCAACAGCCCACTAAAGCCATTCTGGTCCTAGGTAGTGGTATCGAAAATGGCAAGCCCTCACCGATCTTACAAAAACGTCTGGATGCTGCAGCTCATTATGCACAACACCATCCAAAACCATTGATCATTATGACTGGTGGTTTAGGTTTTCAGGAAAAATATACTGAAGCTGAAGTGATGCAGGCTTATTTCAAGAAAACGTATCCTACAATTTACAATCCAATTGCATTGGAAGCTCAAAGTACCAGTACCGAACTAAACCTACGGAATTCGAAAACAATTCTGAAACAGCATCAAATCCAGCTCAGTGATCCCATTACCATTGTCACCAGCGATTTCCATAGCATCCGCGCGCGAGCCATTGCCCAGCATCAAGGCTATAGCAATGTCATTAATATCAGTGCAGAAACTCCACTGTATATCCGCTATAACGCCTGGCTACGTGAATATTTTGCCTTTCTCAGCGGTTGGCTATTGAATGAATATTAATTTTCCAAATCAATTAATTAATGAATACGGATATGGCGCGGTAATGGAATCTCGCCAGTTCTAAATAATTCCGGCTTCTGCACATAAATCTGATACAGATAATTTTTGATATCCAGCAGCATTTTCTCTGGCGCTACCAGAATATTCTGCCCTTCTGGGGTCAGATCTAAGGATAAAATGGTACTTTCTTCACGTAAGAAAGGAATGACTTTTTCAATAAAGTCCTTAAAGCTGATTTCCTGAACTTCATAATTGGCCCAGTTATCTTTAATGACCAGTTTGGCTAGCCCCTTACTTTGCCAAGTAGCAAATGCTTTTTGACCAGTCGGCGTTGCACACAGTGCCCAGCCATCCTGATACAAGGCATAAATGCCGCCCTGTGCCACAATGGCTTCAATAAATTGTTTATAGGCTTGTGAAGGATCGTAAGGGGTATTTTGAGTTTTAGTGGCTGCCTTGCGCTGATATGGATTTCTCATAGCCATGAAATCTTATAAATTATTATAATCTATGAATTCTATGAAAAAAGGCGTTTAAAGGCAAGAAGGAATATGGTGGGCGCTGACGGGATCGAACCGCCGACATTCTGCTTGTAAGGCAGACGCTCTACCAACTGAGCTAAGCGCCCTGAGGAATAAAACAACACTGTTGTTTTTATGACGCAAGAAAGAAACTTGCTTTGAAGACACATTTTCCACATCAGGGAATGAAAAATGGCGCAGCGGACGGGACTCGAACCCGCGACCCCCGGCGTGACAGGCCGGTATTCTAACCAACTGAACTACCGCTGCATCGCGTATATCTTGAGAAGATATGGTGGGCGCTGACGGGATCGAACCGCCGACATTCTGCTTGTAAGGCAGACGCTCTACCAACTGAGCTAAGCGCCCTTAAAGGGTCAAACTGTTTTGATTCTTAGGATGGCGCAGCGGACGGGACTCGAACCCGCGACCCCCGGCGTGACAGGCCGGTATTCTAACCAACTGAACTACCGCTGCATCACAAAAAATCTGGTGGGCGCTGACGGGATCGAACCGCCGACATTCTGCTTGTAAGGCAGACGCTCTACCAACTGAGCTAAGCGCCCTCAAAAGGTCTATCATGTAAATGGCGCAGCGGACGGGACTCGAACCCGCGACCCCCGGCGTGACAGGCCGGTATTCTAACCAACTGAACTACCGCTGCACTTACACAATGTCGCTATTGTGGCAAACGATGGATCGAGAACTTTAAGTGGCGCAGCGGACGGGACTCGAACCCGCGACCCCCGGCGTGACAGGCCGGTATTCTAACCAACTGAACTACCGCTGCACTGAAAGTGTCTCAACTTTGAAAGAAGTTTGGTGGGCGCTGACGGGATCGAACCGCCGACATTCTGCTTGTAAGGCAGACGCTCTACCAACTGAGCTAAGCGCCCTTTCAAATCGACTTCATCGCTTGATGAGGTGCATTATAGAGAATCTTCTCAGCGTGTCAAACGCTTTTCCAAATGTTTTCCACTTTTTAAGTGCGAGTGATTAAAAAATAGGTGGATCACCCAAAAAAACAACACTTTTTGTTTATTTTTTAGGTTCATACCGAAAATTTTAAAATCTCGACATATATAGCTGCAGTATTTCAGATCGTTTAGATCGCACAGGGATTAATCCAGCTGATCTTCGAGCGACCATTTCGCCGAAATAGTATACAAAGCTTTGCCAACGGGCACGTTGTGATCATGTAAAAAATCATTTACGAAAGATATGTATGGAGGGAATTGCTGTATTTTCTTCAATACTTATCGAACACTTCGCATTTTTTGAAGATCAATTGCAGAAGGTGTAATTGTTCCTTCCCCGATTGAAACGTGAATAATGCAATAAAAAGCCCCCCCCTCACCTGTTCATGATAAAGTGGCTTTGAAGCATAGAATATAGGAATGATTATTTTGCTAAAGGCTGTTCCGAAATATAGACCAGTGCATTTTCATCCACCAGTTCAAACAGCTCAACCAGGTCTATATTCCGCATGCGAATACAGCCGTGTGACTCCGGAATCCCCATCGGCTCAGTATCTGGCGTACCATGGATATAGATGTAACGTTTGTAGGTGTCGCAGCCTTCACCACAGTTAAAACCTTCCTCCAGACCACTCAGCCATAAAATCCGGGTCAGAATCCAATCCCGGTTAGGAAACTGTTGAGCCAGTTCTTCCGAATAGACTTCGCCTGTCGCCTGACGTGCGATAAAAACACTATTTAATGGCGTATCTGCACCAATCTTTTCTGCAACCTTATGCCAACCACGCGGGGTCTTGCCGCTATTTTCCTGCTCGCCTATACCATTTTTACCAGTCGAAACCGGATAAGATTTACCGAAGCGAGGTAAATAAAGTTGTTGCGCAGCCAGATCAACCAGAATATCCGCTTGTTCCAGATTCCATTGTGACATCAATTATTCCCTTTCAGATGGTACGTGTTGCTGCTCAGTGCCTATGACAGGTTCCGGACGACACCACAACCAGATCGCCACGATTAGCATGGTGACATCGGTAAAAATCTTGACCGCTAATGGCGCAGTGGTAAACAGCATGATGATGCTACTAATAAACATCATGATACTGGCAATCCATTTGGCTTTACGCGGTACCGTACCATTGGCACGCCAGTCTCTTAAAGTCGGACCGTATTTGGGATGATTCAGCAGCCAGGCATCCATTTGTGGCCAGCCTTTAGACGCTGCCCAGGCGGCGAGAATCAGGAAAACTGTTGTTGGCATGCCAGGCAAAACCGCACCTATAAAGCCCAGGATCACAAAAATGACCACCAGACTTCGCCAAAACAAGATTTTCATACCACAACCCTAGCCACAGAATTAGGGTAGTATAAAGTGTTTTCTACACTTATCCGTTATATTTCTGCATATTTACTTGGGACATTTCATGCCAGCATCCGGCCAAAAACAGGATTTCTTTGAACCATGGCAACAGTATCAGCATCCACTGGTACGCCAGCTGGCCTTTGCAGTAGGTAGTCCGAACATTCTGTGTAAAATCCCTGCAGACCTGGACCTTAAGCATCATTTTGACCTGCATGATGATCAGGTCTGGCAGCAACATTTGCAGAATTACCATCCTCGACTGCTGCAATTGGACCAAAACCCACAAAAGCTTGAGAATTTTGTCGGCCAACTGAAAAGCACCCGCCTGGGACTACGTTTTGAGATGCTAATTTGGTTCTGGCTACTGGATGATGCTTACCATCCTTATACTTTGCTCGGTCACAGCATCCAGAAAATTGATGGTCCACGAACGTTAGGAGAACTGGATTTCCTGTTACTCAACCAGAGCACCCATCAAGTTGAGCACTGGGAGATTGCCCTGAAATATTATCTGGCTGAAGCTGATTTTAGTCTGCCACATTGGTATGGCCTTAATCGTAGTGACACCTTGTATCGCAAACTTAATCATTTTACCCAGCAACAGTTCCAGTTTCAGGAAGCGGCGGGCTATTCGATTGATCAACGTTACTGCATATTAAAAGGTCAATTATATTTACCGACTCAATACCATGCACTTCTTCCTGACTGGGTGAATCTGGGACGGCGTTTGGGCAGTTGGGGTTACCAGATTCCACCGAAAGAAAAAGGCTTCTATCGCCTGCAACGGCATGAATGGATCTATCCGAATCAGAACGTGAACGGTGATTATCCACATTGGTGGACTAATGGCTTATATAAATCGGCTCTTAATGGCGAGTTCTATATGTTTCGGGTTCCGGTACTGATTTAATGATTACGGAAAAATTTGATAACTAATACATTAATTTACTTAAGCACTATCAAAACCACATATTTTTTCAACGGTATATTTTTTAATCTAAGTCCCACATCATAATAATTTTATTATTGATAATACGGAGATGATGATGAAAACAATTCTAGTAACTTCTTTGGCATTGGCATTTGTACTGACCGGCTGTAATACCGTAAAAGGTGTTGGTAAAGACGTATCTAAAGCTGGTGAAGCAGTGACCGGTACAGCAGAAAAAACCTCTGACGAAATCCGCCGCAACTAATTCAGCATTTTGCATAAAAAACCCTGCACTTATCAGGGTTTTTTTATGCCTAAGATTCACAAGTTACCGCATCTTCGCCTATCATAGGGCCCACAATATTCCCGATTGATGAATGAATCTCATATGACTTCTTCCGCAACTCTCGATTTAAGCCTGCAACTGCTCCGCCAGCCTTCCGTTACTCCAGTCGATCATGATTGCCAGAACATCATGGCAGAACGCCTGAAAAAAGTGGGCTTCAACATCGAAAACATGCGTTTTGAAGATGTCGACAATATCTGGGCACGTAAAGGTACTGAAGGCCCAGTATTCTGCTTTGCCGGCCATACTGACGTCGTGCCAACCGGTAATCTGGATGCCTGGAATTCAGACCCATTTGCCCCTGAAATTCGTGATGGCAAACTCTATGGCCGTGGCAGCGCGGATATGAAAACCGCACTGGCAGCGATGGTAGTTGCAACTGAACGCTTTGTCGAAAAATGCCCAAACCACAAAGGTTCGATTGCTTATCTGATCACCTCGGATGAAGAAGGTCCATCGATTAATGGTACTGTAAAAGTCATCGAGACTTTAGAAGCGCGTAATGAGAAAATTACCTGGTGTCTGGTCGGTGAACCATCCAGTACCAACAAGCTAGGTGATGTGGTTAAAAATGGCCGTCGTGGCTCGCTGAATGCAAACCTCACAGTAAAAGGCAAACAAGGCCATGTGGCTTACCCTCACCTTGCCGTAAATCCAATTCATGTTGCCTCTAAAGCTATTGCTGAGCTATGTGACACAGTTTGGGATAATGGTAATGAATACTTCCCTGCGACCTCTTTCCAGATTTCCAATATCAATGCCGGTACTGGTGCTACTAACGTGGTACCAGGTACGATGAATTTACTGTGTAACTGGCGTTATTCTACTGAAGTAACAGCTGAAGAACTTAAAGCACGTACCTTAGAAATTTTAGATCGTCACGGTCTGGATTATGAAATCAACTGGACTCTGTCTGGCCTGCCATTCCTGACCCCAGTGGGCGAACTGGTGAATGCTGCTAGAAATGCGATCCGTGATGTCACCGGCACTGAAACTGAGCTATCCACTTCGGGGGGTACTTCAGATGGCCGCTTTATTGCCCCTACAGGTGCACAGGTACTGGAACTCGGTGTCCTTAATGCCACCATCCACCAGATCAATGAACATGTCGATATTGCCGATCTGGAGCCATTGGCTGAGATTTATGAAAAAATTCTGATTAACCTGTTGGCAAACTGATTCAAACTTATTTAAGCAAAATAAAAAAAGGAACTCCATCGAGTTCCTTTTTTACGTCTGGAAAATACTTATACTGATAGCTGACTGGATATGTGCCATATTTGGAATATGAAAACGCTGCTCCCCCATACGTACATACTGGAAAATCGCAGGATCAGTGACTTCCTGATCATCATCGACGATTTCTGAAATACGTAAACGAATGGTCTTCGGCATTTCATTGCACATCAGGGCAAAACGCTGGCTGACTTCATCGCCTTCAATTACCAAGGCTACACCATTGTTACGGCCTGGATCATTTACAGCATATACCGGCAGCTTGGCTTCATGCCAATCCACCGTTTTTACCTGCGTGCTACTGTCCAATGCAGACAGAACAATATTCTGTGGCAACAGCATCGGATCTTTGCCGTAACAGTCAATAATATAGGCATCGATAAACCCCGTAGAAACTGTAATCAGGTGTTGCAGTTCCTGCTGACTGATCTTGTCTGCCGCGACGCTACTTAAAGTGTTTTGACTCATGCATTACCCCTGTTGAGCAGCGATTAGTTCTTGAATATTGGCAAGCAGTTCAGCTTCCTGGAACGGTTTACCCATATAATGGGTGACGCCCAAGCTGAAGGCACGTTCACGATGCTTCTCGCCAGTACGTGATGTAATCATGATAATTGGCAAGTTGCGGTGAATATCGTGGTGGCGTACCAGATTGGTCACTTCGAAACCATCCATGCGTGGCATCTCGATATCCAGCAGCATCAGATCCGGACGAACATTTTCCAGCTGCTCAATTGCATCCACACCATCTTTGGCGGTTACCACATCGTAACCCTGACGTTCGAGCAGACGCGAAGTGACCTTACGCACGGTTACGGAGTCATCGACGATCATCACCAGACGGCGGGCATTACCACGACGTGACAGATCCTGCTGATCGGATACCTGTTTGATGCGTTGTGTTGCCTGTGCCTGACGGGCAACATTCTGACCGTCGAGAATCAGGCAGACACTACCATCGCCGAGAATTGTTGCACCGGCAACTACCCCAATATTGGCAAACTGCTGGCCAATTGGTTTCACCACAATCTGTGCACGTGAACCGACTAACTGGTCTACCAGCAAGGCAATACTCTGACCATTGTTGCCTTTGATCAGCAACACTGGCAGTGAGTTCGCGATGTTATTCAGACGTGGCACTGGCTGATTGACAACAAACTCAGACAGATAACGCAGTTTGTAGTTCACGCCATCAATCTTGAAGTAGTCATCTTTACTGTTGAAGTAAGTTTCCAGAGTGGTTGGTGCAATACGCACGATACGGTCGATCTGTGCCAGAGAAATTGCATACTGCTGATCGCCAGCTTTCACCATCAGGGCATCGCTGACTGCTACTGTAGTCGGTACGCGAATGGTAAAGGTCGTGCCTTTACCCAGTTCAGATTTCACTGAAACATGACCACCGAGCGCCTTGATCTCGCTTTGTACCACGTCCAGTCCCACACCACGACCAGAAATCTGGGTGACCTCTTTCGCAGTACTGAAGCCTGGATGGAAGATGAACTGCAACAGCTCTTCCTGATCCACCTGCTGCTCTTCTTTCAGCAAGCCTTTCGCAATGGCTTTGGCACGGATCGCTTCTGAGTCAATCCCTTTACCATCATCACTAAAGGAGATGAGTACATCAGTACCCTGACGGCTGATGTTCAGTACAATCGAACCCACTTCCGACTTGTTCAGCGCAATACGCTCTGCGGTATCTTCCAGACCATGGTCGATCGCGTTACGCAGCATGTGCTCAAACGGACTGACCAGACGTTCCAGAATATTACGATCCAGTTCACCTTCTGTATTCTGAACAATCAGTTCGGCCGGACGGTTCAAGGTGGTCGAAGTCTGACGAACGATACGTTGCAGACGAGGCAACATACGGTCGAATGGTACCAGACGGGTACGCATCAAGCTTTCCTGAATTTCAGCTTGAATACGTGACTGTTGCAGTAACAGGCCTTCGGTATCACGGATTTTTTCCGCCAGCGTTGACTTGAAGTCGATTAAATCCGATGCAGATTCAGCCAGCGATTTCGACAGCTGGTTCAGAGAGGAATACTGGTCCATCTCCAATGGGTCGAAGTCGGTATAGCGCGAGTTTTCAGCACCGTGCTTGGCAATAATCTGGGTTTCCAGCTCGCCTTCCATTCGGCGTAACTGATCGGCCAGACGCTTGATCGCCAGTTCCATCTCGTTCAGGGTATTGCCGAGCTGCCCCAGATCCATCTCGATACGCGAACGGTTAATCGAATTCTCACCCGACAGATCGATCATCTTCTCAACCAGATCAGCCGAGATACGGATCATTTCGTTGCTGTTGTCAGAAGCCGCTGTTTCTGCCCACTCACCCATCATATTAGGTGGTTCAGTACCATCACCCTGAACAAATTCAAAGCCAGTAGTAATATCAAGACTTTCAGTTTTGGTCAGACGTTCCGGCAACTGTGCAGTGACATCGACAAACTCAATTGCATCTAACGCAGTCTTGATCTGTTCAAAACCACTGTAATCATGCTTGAAGATTGCCTGAGCCAGCCATTTCCAGGTCTGCTGTAACAGGCTGTCGTAGGCATTGGAGTTGAAATGATGAACCGCGAACTGTTCGAAAGTGGTTTCCAGACCATAGGCAATAGTTGCGATGGTTTCGTCGCCTGCCATACGCGCCCCACCTTTAATACTGTGGGCCGCACGTTGTAATTGGAGCAGCAAGCTACGGTCACTACGCTGGTCGAACCATTGTTCCAGCAGCTTCTCAGCATTTCCTAGAATCTCTTCAGATTCTTCGCGGAACGTCTCTGCAACAATCGCTTTCAGTTCGTCTTCTTCTGAAACAGGTTCAACTGATGCTGCAGCTACTTCTTCAACAACTGTTTCTTCAACCGGATCTAACAGAATTTCCGGTTCAGAAATTTCTGCTACAGACTCAGTGCTTTCAGCTTCAACAGCAATCTCTTCACTATCTTCTTCCGATTCTGCTTCCACAGCAACCACAGGTTCAACCACTGCAGTATCGACTGCTGTAGTCGCTGTTGCTGTACCCGCAGCCAGTGCCTGGATGTTTTGCAGGATATTAATGGTTTCTGTCGCTGGATAATCAATCAGTTCATCACGGATGGTCTGGATACGGTCAGAAACACTATCCTGTACCAGTCGCACAATCTGGATCAGTGCTGGTGATACCGCAATCTGCTGACGAATCACGCGTTCATAGATGCTTTCCAGTTCATGCGCAATCGAACCGATATTGGTTGCTGCAATCATGTTTGCACCACCTTTGAGGGTGTGCAGATAACGCATCAGGTTATTCAGTGATTCGGTATTTTCTGGTTCACGTGCCCAGGTATTCAGGTCTTCGTCAATTCCTGCTAGCAGCTCATCGGCTTCTTCCAGGAAGATATCCAGCAGATCTGCATCGAAGTCACGATTGGAAGCATCATATTCGCTCTGTTGACGGTCCAGATCCATACATTGACTGATGGCAGCAAAGTCAACACTACCTGTAGCTACAGGAGCAGCCTCAGGTGCTTCTACCACTGTTTCAGGCGCTGCTTCTGGCTCGAATTCTTCAATCTCTTGCTGTACAAAGGCAGACAGATCCGCCAACAGTTTTTCAACTTCTGCGCTGAGAATCACGCGTTGACCTGCAGCCAGGGTATCGAACAGGTGGATAAATTCCTGATGCGCCTGTGCGAACAGCTCAAAGGCATAATCGCTTTGCAGCAACACTGGTCGATGAATCAGTGCATCATAAGCCGCTTTTAACTGTGAGGCGAATTCATGAATACCCACAGCTGCACGGTTATCCGTATGCGCCACCAGTTCAGCTGCCTGCTGGCTTAAGGCTTCAATATAAGCTGGATATTCTTCAACGGCACGGCGGTCAAATTCAAACTCGGCATCCAGCAACTGGTCGATATTCAGTTCAACCAGACGGGATACCAAACCTTGCGACTGCACCGCATCATGATCTTCGGTAGTGATAAAGCCGTAGTCATTCCAGGCTGCATCAAAAGTTGCAGAAATCGCATCCAGTTGTTCAGTTTTGCCCTGACGCAACAGGTGCAGATAATCACCCACAAATTCAGAATATTGCTGCAACAAGGCAATTTCTTTGGAAGTCGATGCAATTTCGTCTTGAACCAGTGTTTTAAACAGGTTTTCAACCTTAGAGCTGGCATCAAAAATCTGGTCAATCTGCGCCATAGATGAACTGCCACGCAGGGTATGCAGCGCACGAATCAGACTGTTGTAATCCTGCTTGGCAATATTTTCATGCTTCAGGAAGTCATAAATCGTTGCCAGATGCTCTTCAGCTTCTTCAATAAAGATCGCAACCGTTTCTTCCAGATCGCTACGTTCCTCTGCAACGGTTTCAACAGTCTCTATTGCTTCTTCAGCCGTAACCTCATTTACAGGAGTTTCAACGTTAGGCGTTTCTTCTGTTGTATCTGCAAGTTCAAGACCAGAGTATTGGCCTTCTGCCGTCAGTGTATCTGCCAGCTGTAATAATTCTTCTAATTCTGGTTCTGGGGTCTGCTGCTGTTGCAGTTGCTGCCCAAGCAATACGATTGGGCGCAGATCCACGGTTAATGGTTGTGTCTGTTTAAAGCATGGATACAACAGGTATTGATAGACATTCAAAGTTGCCTGAGCAAACTTTTGAATAGTTGGTGTCAGTTCAAGTGTGCCTGACAATACCCGGTTGAGGGTATCTTCAACTGTCCAGGCAATTTCACCGGCCTGTTTCGCCCCCACCATACGCCCTGAACCTTTTAAGGTATGGAAATGGCGGCGAATGGTCGTCAGTGTTTCTTTATGATCTGGTGTGGCAAGCCACTGTGGAAATAAAGCGTTTAACTCGACAAAGATTTCTTCAATCTCTTCGACGAAAATTTCTAAAATTTCAGCATCTTGATCAAGATAACTATCTTCAGGAAGCGCTGTCGTTTCAACTAAGTCTTTTAATATTTCTTTCATAGCTAAGGCTTCTTACGTATTTCCGCCAAGAAGGGTGCTCAATCTGTATCGGGATTGTCACGCGAGACCTCACTTTGCAGTCAGGTACATCTTGTCGAGGCTTTATCTGTATGTGGATGTGCCTTCATCTAGACAAAGACACATCCTCCCCCAAAGTTTTCTGACTTATTCTGGAAGTTTAAAGTCAGATACAGATTCACGTAATGCATCCGCCATGTTCGCAAGTTCAGATACCGAACGTGCTGTGTCGAATGTTGCAGTGGTGGTTTGCGAAGTAATTTCCTGTACGACGTTCATCGTAGTTGCAATATGACCTGCAGATGCTGCCTGCAGTTTCGCTGCATCGGAAATGTTCGCAATCAGTTTTGCCAGGTTGTTCGATACGGTCTGAATTTCATCCAGTGCCACACCGGCATCCTTAGACAGGTTCGCACCACGTACAACTTCCGCTGTGGTTTGTTCCATCGAGATTACCGCTTCGTTGGTATCGGTCTGAATGGTTTTTACCAGGCCTTCGATCTGTTTGGTTGCCGATGCTGAACGTTCCGCTAGACGCTGTACCTCATCCGCTACCACGGCGAAACCACGACCTGCTTCACCCGCCATAGACGCCTGAATCGCAGCGTTCAATGCCAGGATGTTGGTTTGGTCGGCAATATCGTTAATCAGGGCAACGATGTTACCAATCTCTTGTGAAGATTCACCCAGACGTTTAATACGTTTAGACGTTTCCTGAATCTGTTCACGAATCGTATCCATACCTTCGATAGAACGGTTTACGACGTCCGCACCATTTGCCGCGATCTGTACCGAACGTTCCGCAACGACTGCAGACTCTTCCGCGTTGGCAGATACCTGGTCAATAGACAGGGCCATTTCGTTAATCGCAGCAGATGCACCGGCAATCTCTTGCGCCTGGTGTTCAGATGCTTCAGCCAACTGGTTGGTAATGCTCTGTGTGGTCGCAGTATATTGCGCCACTTCTTGAGACGTTTCAGTAATACGCGATACTAGGTCACGTAACTGGTCAATCGCAAAGTTAATCGAGTCAGCAATCGCACCGGTGAAGTCTTCAGATACGGTCGCGTATGAACGCAGGTCACCGTCCGCCAAGTCCGCGATTTCATCCAGTAAACGTAGAATCGCATTCTGGTTACGGTCATATTCTTCTTGCAGACGGGTTACACGTTGTTTATCCGATGCACCACGCAGTGACAGCAGTTTAAATACACAAACCAGGAAGCCGGTTAATAACAGGATTAACAGAATCGCAGGAACAGTGGTTTTCAGACCAGTACTGCCAGACAGCTGGTTCAAGTTATCTAACAGTTTGTCAGATTGACCGAAGATTGAAGCAGACGCCTGACGTACCTTCACGATTTGTGCAGAGTTTTTCAGGATAGTCGAAGCTGCTGATTGCAGTACATCATCATATTCAGCCTTGATGCCTTCTAATGATTCACGTAGTGCTGGATCAGTGATTTTCAGTACGCCCAGTTCTGCTGAACCGTTTAACTGTGCATTCAGGTAAGAACCGAAGGTTTCGGTATCGGCACTGAAGTCGTCCGCAGATTCACGAGAACCATCATTACCTGACAGTACCAAGCTGATCGAACGCAAGATACGTTCTGCGATGAACACCTGGTTTTTCGCAATAACCACCTGGTTAGAAGGCATGTCCTGACGCGCCATCTGGTCAACCATCAGGTTGTATTCCGCCTGAATTCCAGGAATCGCTTCACCAATCGCAATGTTGGTGTCATATAACTGGTTAATGATTTTTTGTTGAGACGCAATCAGGTCAATACTTTCAGAGATTTCAGACCATTGCTTGTCTACAGTTTGTAGTGCTTCATTATTGGAATGAATGCTTTTGACTGTTTCCAGGTTCTCAGCAAATGCCTTTTGAGAATCGGTCAGGTTTTTCATTGCTTCAGGAGTACCGGAAGCCGTCGCTTCAGTCGCCTGACGAGAAATGGTTTGAGAAAGCAGACGCAATTCACCAAGACTACGTGTTAATTCGTTACCACGTGGCACACTATAGAAAAGGTACAATAAGGTGATGGTTGCTGCTAACAGACAGCCAATTGCCCCATAAATTAAAGGTTTAGACTTTTCACTATCCCCAAATACACGTGACCATTGATCTGCTTGTGATTGAATCTTTGCTAAAAAGGCATTACCGCCTTTGCGGTCATTACCCTCACCTGTATTTTTCTTTTTAAGCTTAAAGCCCATACAGCCTCTCCCCGAATTTACGCCCGGCTTCTTACGTGCGACAAATTAATTTATAAATTTTATAGATGCATTCATATATTTTGGATTCTGCAACAACCGACTGAACAGGAATACATGCCATCGCTGGTTATGCTGATGGAAATAGCCCTGGCAATACTCTTGCAGGTGCTGATCCAGTTCAGTGTTTTTAGAAAAGAAACTTTTCTTGTTAAAGTGTTGAATCCCCAAAACCTGATCTACTACCAGGCCGACATACTGTTCATTATGGTTAATACATAAAACTTTTTGAGTTGGCGAGTACTGGCTTCTATGTCCAGACATGTATTGAGCCAAATCCGATACTGCAAGCAGCCTGCCTCGAATATTTGCCAGCCCAAGCACCCAAGGCTGGGTATTTGGGACTGGTGTATATGTTGGCGGATATATGACTTCTGATACTTCCCCAAGTGGAGCAACAAAATATTGCCCCATCATCTCAAAAGCTATGCCTGACCATCGGTTCGCTTCATTTTCATTGGAAACGTAGTTTTTATTACCCCGTTTAGCAATGCGAAGCAGTTCGATAAATCCGTTCGCTGCCATAGCGTTTTATCCTGCATTGAGGTGGTGTTTGATCACATCAATTAACTGGTTTTCATCTACAGGTTTGGTCAGATAATCTGCAGCACCCTGACGTTTACCCCATACACGGTCAGTTGCCTGATCCTTGGTACTTACAATTACGATAGGGATATGTTTTGTAGTGGCCCCACGTGCAATCTGGCGAGTTGCCTGGAAGCCATTCACCCCTGGCATCACCACATCCATCAGCACCAGATCCGGCAATTCTGCCTGTGCCATGGTCACCCCATCTGCCCCGTTGGATGCTTCAATTACTTCAAAACCGTTTTTAGTTAAAATTTCACGAAAGCGGAATGTTTCTGTCGGTGAATCATCAACAATTAGAATACGTGCCATGCTCATTATCCCCAAAAAAATTCAAATATATTACGCGCTGATGTGGTTGCGGATTGCGTTCAGCAACTCATCTTTGCTGAATGGCTTAGTAAGATACTCATCTGAACCTACTACACGGCCTTTAGCCTGGTCGAACAAACCATCTTTACTTGATAGCATAATAACAGGAATGTTCTGGTAGTTTTGCGAGTTTTTAATCAAGGCACAAGTCTGGTAACCGTCTAGGCGCGGCATCATGATGTCTACAAAAACGATATCGGGATTTGCCTCTGCAATTTTGGACAGTGCTTCAAAGCCATCCACTGCAGTAACGACTTCACACCCCTCACGCTGAAGAAGAGTTTCCGCTGTACGACGAATGGTTTTTGAATCATCAATGACCATAACTTTTAGATTTTGGAATTTATCGTCCATTTCTTAACCCTTCCCATTTTAAAAACCATAAGCAACGCGACTTATAGTGGAAATTTATATATGTGTCGATTATTTTTAACATACCTGTCTGGGCATTATCAACGAGCATTTTCTACCCAAGTAGGCAAAAAGATCAGTTTTTAACAACGATTTCACACTTTCCTTGCTTCAATGATTTTTTTTTGACTTGCTATTTAGAGGTGAATAGTTTTTTATTGGAGTAATTAGGCATAATATATCAGTATTATTATTGTAAAATAAGTAATTTAGTCAACTTTAAATCTCATTTATTAGTCAACTGTCATTTGTGGAGCCAAACATGCGCCAGCTTGGGGAAAAACCTGCTTCTTTGGATCAAGTAAAATCCATCTTCAAGAAGACGGCGATCTTGACCACACTCCTGTTACAAGCGGCATTGACAACCACAGTTGCAGCCTCCAATACTGCGCCTGGCAAAGCCAAATGGTACCGTTACTATGATAGTAAGGGCGTGCCTACTATTAGTACCAATGTGACCCCTAATCATATTCGTTATGGCTATGAAGCCTTGGATGCCAACATGCAGGTCATCCAGCGTGCCAAGCCTTATAATGTCGAAGCAGATATTCGTCAGGCACCTAAACGCGCCGCTCAAGTAAAACAACAGGTTGAAGACCAGAAGTTAAAACGCGCCTACAATAACAGCCAAACCGCGATCCAGAAAAAGAATGAAACCCTGTCCCAGCTGAAAAAGCAGATCGAATTCCAGCAAGAACAGATGAAGCAATTACAAAAAGACCGGGTGAGCTTTGTCCGTCAGGAACGTGAATATCTGCGTAAGGGTCAGACTGTGCCAGCGCATTTAAAAACCACCCTGGCCAATAATGAAAAAAATCTGCACGCACAAAAAGAAAATATTCAATCTTTACAAACTCGCTATCGAAACAAGGAAGCAGAATACGACAGAATTATCCAGCGTTTAAAAGCGCTTGAATAATTAAGCATTTCCTGCAGCTGCTTCAGTGGACAGCGCGATATAAGGACCCTTATGCACTCCGCACCGTATATTTTGACCAAGAAAAATTCTAAAACCTGTCATTCCACTTTTGCACTAAGTCTGCTCTGTTTGAGTCTGCTATTAAGTGCTTGCAATAATAAAGAAGCTGAGCCTACTCCACCACAAACGTCCCAGACTATTGAGCTGATCCAGCAAGACTTGGTTGCGGTTAAAACTGGCAATGCAGTTCAGCGCACCGCCTTTACCGGCACCATCCGTGCGGTGAATCAAAGCAGTATTCAGGCACAAGTCACCGCAACTGCGACCAGTGTCAATGCACAAGTCGGTCAGCGTGTTCAAAAAGGTCAAATCTTGGTACGACTGAATAATCAGGACAATGCTGCCCGTCTGGCGCAGGCACAGGCCAACCGCGCTTCTGCCCAAGCACAGGCTAATCAGGCCCATCTAATGATGGAGCGTAAACAACGTTTGCTCAATCAGGGCTTTATTTCCCAA
Organism: Acinetobacter sp. HR7; assembly: GCF_000773685.1. GTDB lineage: Bacteria > Pseudomonadota > Gammaproteobacteria > Pseudomonadales > Moraxellaceae > Acinetobacter > Acinetobacter thermotolerans. The sequence goes on from NZ_JPQO01000046.1 coordinate 44,517, forward strand.
GCAGAATATGAACAGAGCCGGGTCGACTATCAGACCCAGCTGGAAAATGTCCGTGCGCAACAGGCCAATGTCGATATTGCGCAAAAAGCGGATCGTGATGGGATTATCACCAGCCCAATTAGTGGCGTAATTACCCAACGTCAAGTTGAACCAGGACAAACCGTCACTGCCGGACAAACCCTGTTTGAAATCGTGGATCCAGATCAACTGGAAATCCAGGCCAAAATACCAAGCGAAATGCAGGCGGATTTAAAAGTTGGCAGTAAAATCGAATACCATATTCAAGGCAACCCGAATCTGCTCACTGCAGTAATTAGCCGGATTTCACCGATTGCTGATCAAGCCAGTCGACAGATCGAGTTTTTTGCTCGTCCAAATGAAACCATTACTTCTCTAAGTATCGGCTCTTTTGTCGATGGTGAAATCCTCAATTCACGCCAAATAGCTGGGCAACTGATTCCACTAGATACCATCCGCGATATTCAAAACAAGCCTTATGTCTGGGTGATTCGACAAAACAAAATTATGAAGCTGAATATTGAAGTTCTGGATCAGCGCTATAACGACAACCTTGCCGTGGTTCGCGGATTAGAGTCTGGAGATCAGGTCAGCCGAATTACCTTTACGGATGCTGATATCCATAAAACGGTCAGTGTCAGCCAAAACTAAATTATTAAGGGAATAATAAGATGTGGTTGACGCGTATTAGTGTGAAATATCCGGTACTCACCATCATGATGATGCTGTGCCTGATGGTCCTTGGATTGGCGTCCTGGCAACGCATGGGTGTGGAAGAATTCCCGGATGTGGATTTCCCTTTTGTGGTGATCTATACCAACTATCCGGGTGCTTCTCCTGAAACGGTGGAATCAGAAATCACTAAAAAGCTGGAAGACCAGATCAATACCATTTCCGGTTTAAAGCAGGTGATTTCCCAGTCCAGTGAAGGTCTGTCGATGATCACCGCCGAATTCAATCTGGATGTTCCTTCTACTACCGCTGCACAGGATGTCCGCGACAAGATTGCATCCGTCACTGCCGAATTCCGCGATGAAATTCAGGAACCGGTGGTAGAGCGCTATGACCCATCTGCCAATGCCGTGATGTCGATTGTATTTGAATCCAATAATATGGATTTAAAATCCCTAAGTTCTTATCTGGATCAGCGCATCGTACCGCAACTGCGCACGGTACCCGGTGTTGGTACCGTGAATCTGCTCGGCGATGCACAGCGCCAGATCCGGATTCAGGTGGAACCGCAAAAACTGCAGGCCTTTGGCGTTGGCGTGGACAGTGTCATCAACACATTAAAATCTGAAAATATCGAAGTGCCGGGCGGTACATTAAAGTCCGGAAATTCAGAGCTGGTGGTTGAGATCAACTCCAAAGTACTGCATCCCCTTGCCTTTGGCGACCTGGTGATTGCCAATAAAAATGGTGCCCCGATTTTCCTGAAACAGGTGGCAAACATTGAGGACAGTCAGGCCGAACTGGAAACAGGTGCATTCCTGAATGGTAAAACTGCCGTTGCCGTGGATATTCTGCGTAGCTCTGATTCCAACGTGATTGAAGTGGTTGACCAGACTTACAAAACATTAGAAAGCATCAAAGCCCAGTTACCGCAAGGTACTACTTTGAAAGTTGTGGTGGATTCCTCTAAAAGTATCCGCGGTACGATTGGTGATGTCGCGCGTACTATTATTGAAGGTGCAATACTTGCTGTCGTCATCGTTTTGTTATTCTTGGGTTCCTTCCGCTCTACCATTATTACTGGTCTGACGCTGCCAATTTCTCTGCTCGGCACCCTAACCTTTATCTGGGCGTTTGGCTTTACCATCAACATGATGACCTTACTAGCCCTCTCGCTATGTATTGGTCTGCTGATTGATGATGCCATTGTCGTTCGGGAAAACATCGTACGACATAGTGATATGGGCAAGGATCATGTCACGGCAGCACTGGATGGCACCAAAGAAATTGGTCTAGCTGTATTAGCAACGACATTAACCATTGTGGCGGTATTCCTACCGGTAGCGTTTATGGGCGGAATTATTGGCCGGTTCTTCTACCAGTTCGGTGTTGCTGTAAGTACCGCAGTCCTGATCTCGATGTTTGTCAGTTTCACTCTGGATCCAATGCTATCTGCGCACTGGGCGGAACGTAAAAAAGATCCTAATAAAAAACAGAATCCGCTGAAACGCTTTTTTAACTGGGTTTCCAACAAACTGGACAATCTAAGCCATATTTATGAAAAGCTGCTCAAGCTGGCATTACGTTTTAGATTCATCACCATTCTGATCGCAGTGGCTTCACTGTTTGGCGCCCTAGGACTGTCCAAACTGATCGGGACCGAATTTGTGCCAGTTCCAGACAAAGGCGAAATCCGAATTAAGTTTGAAACCCCAGTCGATGCATCTCTGGAATATTCACAGGCTAAACTGAAACAGGTGGATGAAATCATCCGCAAGCATCCAGATGTACATGCAACTTATGGTGTGATCAACGGCGTCACCGACCGGGGCAAAAACCATGTCAGTCTGCGCGTTACGGTCACCCCGCGTACTGAACGGGAAAAGACATTAACAGACCTGAACAATGAATTCCGTGACCGTCTGAAGTCGGTTGGCGGTATTACCATTACTTCAGTCGCCTCTGCTGATGAAACCGTGTCGGGGGGTCAAAAGCCTATTATGATCTCGATCAAAGGTCCTGATCTGGATGAGCTGCAAAAAATCTCCGACCGTTTTATGCAGCAAATGGCGAAAATTGAAGGTATTGTCGATCTGGAATCTTCACTGAAAGAACCTAAACCAACCCTCAATATTCAAGTGAATCGTGTACTCGCCAGCGACCTAGGTCTATCTGTGAACCAGATTGCCAATGTCGTTCGCCCACTAATTGCGGGTGATGATGTCACCACTTGGCAAGATGAAAAAGGTGAAACCTATGATGTCAATCTTCGTTTGACTGAAGACAAACGTACTTTGCCAAATGATCTACAGAACCTGTATCTCAACTCAAACAAGACCGATGTCAATGGCCAACCGATCATGGTGCCTTTATCCAGCGTGGCGAAATTCGAAGAGAAGCTTGGTGCGTCACAAATTAACCGCCGCGATCTGGCGCGTGAAGTACTGGTCGAAGCCAATACTGCTGGTCGTCCTGCTGGTGATATCGGTCAAGACATTAGCAAATTGCAAGAAGAATTTGACTTGCCACCGGGTTATAGCTTCGATACCCAAGGTGCCAATGCCGATATGGCTGAATCTGCAGGGTATGCATTAACCGCAATCACTTTGTCGATTGTGTTTATCTATATCGTGCTCGGTTCACAGTTCAACAGCTTTATTCACCCGGCAGCCATTATGGCATCCCTGCCTTTATCTCTGATCGGGGTATTCCTGGCCCTGTTCCTGTTTAATTCCACCATGAACCTGTTTTCGATCATCGGGATTATCATGCTAATGGGCCTTGTCACTAAAAATGCGATCCTGCTGATTGACTTTATCAAGAAGGCCATGGATCGAGGTGAAGATCGTTATGAAGCCATTATTGCTTCTGGTAAAACCCGTTTGCGTCCAATCCTGATGACCACGAGTGCCATGGTAATGGGGATGGTACCGCTGGCTCTTGGACTTGGTGAAGGCGGTGAACAGAGTGCTCCGATGGCACATGCCGTCATCGGCGGGGTCATTACTTCGACTCTGCTGACGCTGGTGGTCGTTCCAGTGATCTTCACCTATTTGGATGACTTTAAGAATTTTATGCTGCGCCAAGCCCGTAAAATCATGTCATAATTCAGACCATGTAACGAGGTGACATTCAAAATGATCACCTCATTTTTTATTGTATAATCTCTGCTTTAACGCTTAATTTTTTAGGACAGTTTCCATGCGCGCGAGTCGCTTTTTATTTGCAACGTTGAGAGAAACCCCGAACGATGCTGAAGTTATTTCACATCAGCTCATGCTTCGTGCCGGTATGATTCGTAAATTGGCTTCAGGTCTCTACACTTGGCTGCCGATGGGCGTTCGCGTATTAAATAAAGTTGAGGCGATCGTTCGTGAAGAAATGAACAATGCGGGTTCACTTGAAGTTTTGATGCCTGTAACTCAGCCTGCATCACTTTGGGAAGAATCTGGCCGTTATGTGCAATATGGTCCTGAACTTTTACGCTTTAAAGACCGACATACCAACGATTTCGTACTAGGTCCAACACATGAAGAAGTCATCACTGATTTGGCACGTAACGAACTAAAAAGTTACAAACAATTGCCTGCAAACTTCTACCAGGTTCAAACCAAATTCCGTGATGAAATCCGTCCGCGTTTTGGTGTGATGCGTTCACGTGAATTCATTATGAAAGATGCTTACTCTTTCCATGCGGATCAGGAATCTCTGCAAGAAACTTACGACAAAATGTACGAAGTGTACTGCAAGATTTTTACCCGCTTAGGCTTAGATTTCCGTCCAGTACAGGCAGATACCGGTTCAATCGGTGGTTCAGGTTCGCACGAATTCCACGTATTAGCGTCTAGTGGTGAAGATGATATCGCCTTCTCAACTGAATCCGATTACGCAGCCAATATTGAAATGGCTGAAGCAATTCTGGTTGGCGAACGCGCTGCACCAACGCAAGAACTGAAAGTGGTGGATACACCCAACCAGAAAACTATTGCTGAAGTATCAGCATTCTTAGGTACTGATGCTAAACAATCCGTAAAAGCATTACTGGTTCAAGGCGTGGCTAAGGAAGCTGGGCAGCCTGCGCCAGTGGTTGCCCTGTTCCTGCGTGGCGACCATGAATTGAATGAAATTAAAGCTGAGAAACATCCTCTGATTGCTGCTCCACTGACATTTGCCACTGAAGCTCAACTTGCTGAACTTGGCTTAACGGCTGGTTTCGTGGGTCCACAAGGTTTGGTTGAAAAAGGCATTACTGTTATTGTGGACCGTGCAGCCTCTGTCCTTTCTGACTTTGTAGCCGGTGCTAACGAAGCAGACAAGCACGCGACTGGCGTCAACTGGGAACGTGATGCGAAGTTTACCGAAGTTTATGACCTGCGTAACGTGGTTGAAGGCGATCCTTCTCCAGATGGTAAAGGCGTACTGCAAATCAAACGCGGTATTGAAGTCGGCCATATCTTCCAGTTAGGTAAAAAATACTCAGAAGCTCTAGGCTGTAAAGTTCTAGGTGAAGATGGTAAGCCGTTCACTGTAACGATGGGCTGTTATGGTATTGGCGTAACACGTGTTGTAGCATCTGCAATTGAACAGAACTACGATGAAAAAGGTATTATCTGGCCTGAGGCGATTGCACCTTTTGAAATTGCAATCGTGCCAATGAATGCACACAAGTCACCACGTACCATGGAAGCTGCTGAGGCACTTTATGCTGAACTAAAAGCTGCTGGTTTCGATGTCTTGCTGGATGACCGTAACGAACGTCCAGGTGTGAAATTCTCGGATATTGAATTAACCGGTATTCCACACCGTATCGTGATTGGTGAGAAAGGTTTAGATGCCGGTACTTTTGAATATAAAGGCCGCCGTGATGCAGTATCCGCAAACCTGTCTAAAGAAGAATTATTGGCAAAAATTGCGAAATAATTTTCTTTAACAATAAAAAATCCCGCGTAGAGCGGGATTTTTTATTGCAGGATTAACAGAATTTATAATTACCAAAGCAGTTCGACGTTACCTTTTGGTTTTTTAAGATTTCATTACTTAAAGTAATGGTTGCAGGATTCGTTACAGTATAATTCCCCAAATCAATTTCCAGTTTTTTTGAAATTGGTACTGATAATAATGAACCAATAGCTTCTAAAGCATTGACTTGAATTCTATTCGCTTCTGTAGTTAAGAATTGTGTGACTAAGGTGGCTACCTGTGGTAATACAGCAGAAATGTCTACCTCCTGTTCAGCCTGCAAATATCCTAATTGGACAGGATTTTTAAATGACAGCCACCATCCTGGTTGAGCAATATCAGCTGTATCAGTATCTGCCCATTTTACAGCCTCTTTTTGCATGGATAAATATCCACCCGTCCCAGTCAAGGGAACATTATGAATCATGCTTAAAGCCTGATTGAAGGTGATATCCATGTTTAAGTCTTTAATAATAGATCCATTAGCCATTTTAAATTTTGCTGAACTTGCAAGCCCTAATATGGCAGGGAACCTCACAAATAGTTGATCATTTTCAAATAAAGAATCACTGATTCCAGCTACACCACTGCCAGCTGCCAATGGTATTTTCTCAATTTTTGATTTAATTCCCTTGACCTCTGCATTCTGCTTTCTTACCCCAGTTACAATAGTCTCAGGCATAGAAAATCCCACTTTCATGCTGGGTACTGTAATCCCTGTATTGTTGGAATTAGTAGAATCACTTGTAAACGTACGGTCATTTAAAAGTGCTCTCAGATAACCCTCGATTTGTTCATTAACAGAATCACCAAACGTGGCTTGCTTTGTCGTAACATCCCCCTGTGTTTGAGCGATTTTCATATAGCCACTAAAACTTTGAATACCATCATTGGGTGTTTTTGTATTATCTGTACCTAAAGTTAATAAACCAATAATACTTTCTGCACCTAATCGAAAACCAACTACTTCTCGAGTTGCAGCTGAATCTCCTTTAATGGCAAATTCTAAAAATGGGTTGGTGATACTTGCACTTGTTGCTGCACGGCTCGAATCAAAAGTTGGGCTTCCAAAAGAAGGATCATTATTATCAGTAATCGTTCCCGTATTTAGACCACTTAATGCAATATTAGAAATATCAATATCACAACCAGCACCTCGATCTCCACCACAACCTAACTGTAACGACTTGACATTAAGGTTAAGCTCCATTAAGGCCTGAATACTCATTTTATGAAAGTTGATTGATTGGTTCTGATCATAACTATTTTGTAAATTCAGTAATGCCTGACCGTCTACTACTGACAATTCCTGCTCAGTTAAAGCGGTCATCGCATGCCCTGCTGTCACCACCCCAAACATGGACATAACCAAAGTTTTTAATATTAATTTTTTCATTGTTCCATCCTTTTCACGATTAACGTGGCGTAATCCCTAAAGTACTGCGTATTGTTCCTCCAGTCAGTGCGATATCCGCAATCTTCTGCATCGGACCACTATTGGTTTGCATCGCAAAATTTACTCTAAATGGGTCTGCAATATTCTTGGAAGGGTTAAAATTAACCTGATTATCCATTACTACAGTATCTTCACTTAACCGGATATTTCCATTCAATCCCACTTCACCTTGCATTTTATTTAAATTAAGTGCTGAAACTTGTAACTTACCTAACTCATCAACATCTTCATTGCTGATACTTAAATAACTGCCTAATACTGTGTCATTTTGAAGCTCTGCAGAACTCAATTGGGAGAATTTAAACTTACCTTCATAGGACAAGAAATTGGTGCGTTCTGAAGCTTGTACGGGGTCTACACCTGGAATAATTAATAATTGACCACTTCCATCAATCATGAAAGCAATATTAGTAAGTACATCATCTCGTTTGGCAAAACTATCGTGCGCGACATAAGTACCACATAAAGCAGCCTCATTTGTGCAGTTATATTTTGAACCTGGTAATTGCCCAATTGCCAACTCTGCATTTGCAGCAAAGACCAATTTCTCTGCAGAAATCAATATTCCTCGGTTTTCATAACCGATGACGCCTTTAGATTCAATGAATGCATCAATATTTCTTAAACCAGCGTAGTAATTTACGGCTTCGCCATGCTTGCCTGTTCCTCCATCAATTAAAATAATTGATGTCGTGCTTGGCAAACCCGTTTTTGCATCGATCCCATAGCCCTCTGTAGATGCCATGATATTGTAACCAATGCCTTGCTTGGTCGAACCATCATAAGAATAGCTAGTTCCCTTTAGCGCAACATTGGCATTTAGGTTATAAACTGGTATCCCAATTCCCCATGAACCACTTGAGGCAGTGAGTTCAGGTAATGAGTTATCTGATATGAAACGTGCTTTAGCAGCGATTGCTTGAAAATCAAAACCACGAATTGCGATCAAAGCAAAATCATCTGGGGTATCACTTAATATTTGTTTTAGGGTATTATCCTCTGCGCCTAAAGTCGTTTTCAATTTATCATTCACGATAAAATCAAGCTCTTTACCCCCCACTGTATTGAGATAAATATTTCCAAAATCAATATAGGCATTTTTACCATGCAATTCGCCTTCATCATCCCGTGTGGTTAATGGTCTTATTTTAGAGAATTCAATTGCATAGCTATCTTTTCCAGTATGGCCTATTTCTAACGTTGTAGGCATCATACTCGCTGGTAAATTAGTATCACTTTCACTTGTGAAATCTGCTGATAAAGCTAAATGCAAACCACCCGCACCGACTAAATTATTATAATTCGCTGCTGTCTGAATTGAGCGAACATAATCCCCATTACTATCTTTATTGCCAATATCAAAATCTGCGATCTTGGTTTGATCTCCAGATAGTGCAAGACGTGCGTTGGTCACTGCACCTGAAGCTCCCATACGAATCAGATTTTTATTTGACTTTTCTATGGTGTAGCCAATAATTCTTTCTTTTTCAATGCCATTCTCAGTATATTGTTCTTTAATCGCATCAGGTGAGTTATAGCGTAAATCAATATTCACTCCAGGATTGGTTGCTGTTCTACCTGTAGCTACTTCAGATGTATCAGTAACACGTCCTAAATTAATATAATGATCTTGATCACCATTTCTACTAGTCAGTACAAGTCCTTCATCAGAGGCTACATACATATAGCCTTGGCCAGCAAAATTGAAGTTAAAATCATTTAGAATAAGGCTATTCCCACCTAATTGATGACTGATCGTGGCATTTTGCAGTCTAAAATCAATGCTCGCCTTCTCATTCTTATTAAAAAGTCCTGCATTTGTTTGCAATACAACACTGAGCGGTGTAGAAGTGCTTAAACCAATTTCACCTAAGGAGTTTGTATCCTGTTGACCTTGTATGCGGATTGAATTATCACCTGGCCCACAAACTGTATCACTACATGTAGTTTTAACAAGGTTTAAATCTGCATTGGCTGTAAACGGTGAAATACTGGCTGCTAATCTTATTCCTGCCCCTTGTTCTGTAGCTCCAACGTCAAATTCAAGCTGGCTTTTTATCGACTGTCCTGGCTTAGCTTCCATATTAAAATTATGTAGGCCTATCCCCATCATCGTATTGCTGTTCGGTTGAGGATCGTACCAATTAATTTGTTCTGCCGTTGCTTTGCTAATTTCATGAGTAATTACAAGACCATCCTGGCCAGTAACACTAGATAAATCCTGTTCTGCAATTTTTTCAAGCGCATAAGCTTGCTGGTGTGCAAGCACAATACAAATGGTCAATGTTTTTAATTTTAATGCTTTTTTCATTATTTATACCCTTATGCAGCCCTGCAAAGCAATAATCTTAACAACGGCTTCCTGCCGCGCCCGAACAGTTATAACTAAATATTTTTAAAGTACCATCCAGATGTAAATTGCCATGTATATTGAGTCCAAGGAAACCTTTTTCTGTGCCTTTATCAAAACTCGGTACTTCTACAGAGGTAGTCGTGATATTACCATTAGCATCAATAACTTTTTGATTATAAGTCTGATAGGTTGGGGTATTGGCATAGCCTTCTAGTTCACCTTCACCCGTTCCCGTTTCAATAGATACGGTGTTGAATCCTAAATTACGAATTTTTAGAGGATAAGCATCTTCAAACCTAATTTGCATGGCTGTCTGTGGTTTACTAGCAGCATTAATTATCGTAGTACCATCTATAGAAAATTTATCGATTTGCAATGTGCCTTGTATACCTTTGAAGACAAGCCACTTTTTATTTCCCTCATCATCTAGATGATTGTTGGGTGCAAAGGCTAAACGACAAAACACTTTATTAGCCCCGCAGGCTTCAGGATCTAAAACATAAAATGCCCGTTCTACATTCCCTAAACTATCTACTTCTGAAATCTTTTGCTTGCTTAAGTCTGTTGCATAGAGATGATTCAGTGATAAAGTCCAACTAAGCTCCGCACCACCCTGACCAGCGATTTTGGTCATTTCTGCACTATCAAGTGTTTCCAATCCAGCATAACTCATTGCAGAGGTCAGACATAATGTTCCTAACAAAATAGACTTCAACATATCCGCACTCCCTTATAGACCTGTTGTTTGAATTTTTAGATGCTGGATTAACACGCCATCAATCGCTACAGAACCCAAGTTTACAGAATTACCTGTTGGACTTTTAAAGACGATGCCAGTTGAATTTGTATCCTGCTTGGCACGCAACAAATTCGTTCCTGGGAGTCGCTCTACCGAACCTATCGAAATACTACTATGGGTTGCACTCCGTCCCTGATAATTAGCACTTAAATCTGTGCTGTGGTTTTTAATTGGCGTTCCACACTGATAAACATTACATGTACTACCTTGTAATTCAGATGAACCTAAACCACCTCCATAATTCTGATAAATTTGGGTATAAATTTCTTTAATATCCGGGATACGGGTCACTTCTAAAATAATGTTATTGCCTTCAGAGCCCACAATAAATGGCTGATACATGTTACCTAATACCAAGTTAATATTTGGACTATACAAATATAAACCTTCAACTGGATTAAATAGTGGTGCTACTGAATTGTTTAACGCTGGTGTTGGGCCTGCACCATCAGAATTATTATCACGTGCAGCTGTGCTAATACGTATACCTTTAGCATTTAAATCAGCACTAGCGCGTGTTAAATTTTCAGGTCGATCATTAGTATTTAAACGAATTAAACTCGCTAAACCTAATGTTTCACTATAGTTTAAATTACTTGACGGTAAGGTTTGAAAGAGTCGAACTTGTGAACCATTTAGACTTAAACCATTGGCGATGAACTGTAAGCGCAAACGTTCACTTTGATCCAGACCTCCAGTAGGTCCACCTGTAATAGGATCCACCGCATTATTTGTATTAAAACCACGAGCAAAAATATCGGCCCAAAAACCAAGTTTAATATTATTATCCGCTTCTGTAGGGGTGACTGACATCAAGGGTGCTTCAATCGCAATGTAGCCAACGTCTTTTTCTGTAATGGTAAACTGTCTCACTTTCTCAGCTGTACCTGCATGGACTAACCATGGGTTATCTGCACTCCCCCAATTAAAGCCCTGGTTACTAAAACGGCTACTTAAATCATTATCACTTTTAGATAATGCTAAACCGTAGATAAAAACATCCGCCTTAGTTTTTAGATTCTTAATATCCGTTGCTGCATTTATTGTTGTTCGAATTTGCTGATTTGTGTGCAATTTTACAGCGTTGAGTGCAAATAGTTCTGCTTTTGTATTGGCACGGTCATCTGCCAAAGTATTCGCCTCAGAAGTTATTCTATTGTTTACTTTAGTATTAATTTGATTAATATAAGTTTGTACATTATTTACATCGTTAGTCGCATCATTTCTTGCTGCCTCTTGCTTACGCGCAGTAGTCCATAACAAATAAGCTATTCCATTATATTTATTATTCATATAATAATTATAGCGCTCTTGAGCTACTGTTCCCGCAACAAAAGTCTTCTCGTAATTTATATAATTTGTTCGTTGTGCTGTGTTAATTTCAGCATAAGCTGTCTGAAACTCAGAATCATAAATACGAGCATATTCTGCATTCTTGGAATTAGTATATGTTGCATTATAGGATGCTTGATATTGTGCATCATAAGCCGGCTGATAAACATTATTAAATGCACGCTCTGAAAGCTGGTCATAATTTTCACCCGTTGGAATAATACGAATAAAACCTGTGTCATATTGTCCCGGGTCTGCTAGACCTCGCGCATAACTTGAACCTGCAGAAAGATCTTTTGGTCCCTGAAATACCATTTTAAAGTTATCTAAAACAAGAGCTACACCCTCTCCTGTCGACTCAGACAAAGAAGTGTCCGACAACTCTTGTAATGCAAAAGTTGCTGGACTCATGCATAGACTGACCAACATAGCCAAGTAACTCGCACGAAATGAATATGTCCGTTGTTGAATCATGTCAAACATCCTTCTTATGCTAAGCACTACTTTTTTATCCTTAAGCTTCCCAGCCGAGTCAGTGCTTTTTTATATGATGCTGTTAGCATCTTTTATAGATATATTTCTGTCATTATGCTTATTTTTATATCGAATTCCAAAATATCGTGACCAAAAAGCCAAAGTTTCCGATGAATGAAATTCTAAAAAAATAAACGGGACTTTAAGTCCCGTTTATTCAATGTATTAGCAATATTATGCTTTTGGCAAGGTCACACCTGTCTGGCCTTGGTATTTACCACCACGGTCTTTATAGGATGTTTCACAAATTTCATCAGATTCAAAGAACAGCATTTGCGCTACACCTTCACCTGCATAAATCCGTGCCGGCAAGTTAGTCGTATTTGAGAATTCCAAAGTCACATGGCCTTCCCACTCAGGCTCTAGCGGCGTTACGTTAACGATGATCCCACAACGCGCATAGGTTGATTTACCCAGACAAACGGTCAGCACATTACGTGGAATGCGGAAGTATTCGACTGTACGCGCCAAGGCAAATGAGTTGGGTGGAATAATGCAAACGTCTGATTCAATATCGATAAAGCTTTTTTCATCAAAGTTTTTCGGATCAACAATCGCTGAATGCACGTTGGTAAATACCTTAAACTCGCGTGCGCAACGAACGTCATAGCCATAGCTCGAAACACCATAGGAAATGAGCTTTTGACCATTTTCATCAAAACGGACCTGGTTTTCTGCATACGGTTCGATCATGCCGTGTTTTTCGCTCATTTCGCGAATCCAGCGATCAGACTTAATTGCCATTGATGTCAATCCAAAATATTAAAATCAGTAATTGCGACGTACTTTAACTGAATTTTACCTTAATGAAAATAAGCTGCACCTTGATGGCTATATTTCATTCAGAATCTTGAAATGACGTTCCCGGTGATGCTTTTATTAAAGAGCTAATTAGGCATATTTCAATGATAAGTCCAAGCTATGTATCCTGCTTATTTTCTTCAACATATTGATAACGTAAATTTTTGAAAAAAATGCTATTAAAGGTATTCAGGCAAAATAATTGCTGATAGATTGTACCAGAACAACAATTGATCATTCACATTTTTCAACATCCAGACGGTTTCATACATTGTTGTTTTAACAATATTTTTAAAAATTACACAATAATATCAGGAGTCATATATGAATAAATGGATCAAACTTTCAGTCATGAGTGTAGCGCTATCAGGCGTAGTTGCTTGCTCAAATGATAAGGCTCAAAACAAATCTGCCGATCAGGCTGCATCTGGTGAAAGCGTAGCTGCAGATAAGCTACAAACCCGCTTTGTGAACATTGCTACAGGTGGCGCCTCAGGCCCTTATAATGTCATCGGGACAGGATTGGCTGAAATCTATAACAAGACCTACGGCGTGAGTTCCAAAACCCAGACCACCGGGGCTTCTGTTGAGAACCTGAATTTATTAAAACAGAACAAAGTTGAAATGGCCTTCGTGATGAGTGACAGTCTGACTGAAGCCATTAATGGTAAAGGCAGTTTTAGTTCTAAAATTGACAATGTTCAGCAGATCGCTGCTCTTTATCCAAACTATGTGCAAATCGTAACTTCAAAACGCTCTGGTATCAAAAATATTGAAGACCTGAAAGGCAAGCGAATTGCCGTGGGTGCACAGAATTCAGGTGTAGAAGTGAATGCCCGTACCCTGCTGAATGGTTTTGGGATTACCTATAATGATGTCAAAGTAGATTATCTTGGTTATGCTGAAGCAGCTGATGCCTTGAAAGGCGGCAAACTGGATGCAGCCTTCCTGACCAGTGGCATTCCAAACTCTTCACTCATGGAATTACAACAAGGTTTTGACCTGCAACTGGTCAGCATCAATCCAGACAAAGTCAAAGCCATTGCCAAAGATCAGGCTTATTTCCTGCCGATGACCATTCCTAAAGGTACCTATGGTAATGCTGAAGATATTCCTACAGCTGCGATCATGAATGCACTGGTGGTTCGTTCAGATCTCTCTACCGATGATGTATATAAGCTGACCAAGACTTTCTTCTCTAGTCTGGATCAACTGGCTAACTCACATCAGGCAGCCAAAGAAATCACTTTAGAAGGTGCACAAAAAGGTCTGGTTGCTCCACTGCATCCGGGTGCGCAAAAATTCTATGATGAGAATAAAGCGAACTGATGAAATGGATACAAGGTGCAGCAATTGCTGCACTTTTTGGTTTGGCTGCTTTTTTTATTAGCTGTGTTTGGATGACATTTCCGTATATTTTTGTGGAAGTGAAAGAACAAAATTTTCAGTGCAAAATTGACCAGAAATCTTTTCAGCTAAGCTGGATGCATTCGGTAGAAAGAACACAGTGGAAAGAACGTTATCGTCTAGACAAGGACCATTTCATTCTGACAGATACTCAGTTCATTTCATTTGGTGCGGGTACACCTGATCAAGGTACTATTACTCGACAGGAAGATGGCAACATCCATATGCAAATCAACCGGAAGATGAAAGAAATCAATTGGGTGATTTCACGCAGAATGCAGGGACAAATTGAGAGTGCTGATCGTATCTGGAATATTTATAAGGATTTTCCCGACTACAGCACGGTACAACTTTCTATAAGAAAAGACAGCCTATGGAAAAAAAGAGGTTTAAATGATTGCCTATGAATCCACAAGAAACAAGAAATGTGACCGAAGCACTGGATGATCAACAGCAACAAGAATTATTAGAAAAATTTGACCGTGAATCTGTCACTCGCAATCCGATTAACAAATCGGTTCGCTGGTTTATTGCTGCCTTGGCAATATCCTATTCTTTATTTCATCTTTATATTACTTTTAATCCCTTACCCGAACTGATTCAACGTGCAGCGCATGTCTCCATTGGTCTGGCGCTGATTTTCCTGCTCTATCCAGCACGTCAAGCCAGCAGTCGACAAAAAGTCGCATGGACAGACTGGATTTGGGTGATCGCCTCTTTTGCTTCTTTCTTTTATTTGTTTAAAGAGTATCAAGCGATTATGACCACCCGGGGAGGCATTCCCAATACGCTGGACATTGTCTTCTCGATTATGACGGTAGTATTGGTGGTTGAGGCTGCTCGAAGGGTAATGGGCTGGATGTTGCCGATCCTGGGACTGATTTTCTTGAGCTATCCATTTGTCAGTCATTTTGATTGGATGCCAGATCGCTTGCTGACCCGTCCTTATACATTGAGCGATATATTCGGGCAGATGTATCTCAAAACTGAAGGCTTATATTCATCAGCCATTGGGGCTTCAGTAACTTTTATCTTCCTATTTATCCTGTTTGGTGCATTTCTGGCGAAATCAGGAATGGGAAAATTATTCAATGATCTGGCTATGGCACTTGCCGGGCATAAGCAAGGTGGGCCAGCCAAAGTTGCGGTGATTTCCAGCGGTTTTATGGGCAGTATTAATGGTACTGCCGTTGCCAATGTGGTGGGAACCGGTTCATTTACCATTCCTTTAATGAAAAAAATTGGCTATCACAAAAACTTTGCCGGTGCTGTTGAAGCCAGTGCTTCTGTTGGCGGACAGATCTTGCCGCCAGTAATGGGTGCCAGCGCATTCATTATGGCAGAAACTACAAGTGTCAGTTACGGCACCATTGCCTTAGCCGCGGTATTGCCTGCCCTGCTGTATTATCTCGGTGTGATGGCACAAGTCCATTTCAGAGCCGGCCGGGATAACCTGAAAGGTGTGCCCAAAGCTGACTTGCCAAGAGTGAAAGAAGTCCTGAAAGAACGAGGACATTTATTATTTCCGATCGTTGCTTTGGTATTCTTTTTATTCCAGTCGATTCCAGTGAGTTATGCCGCTGTTTATACGATTTTATTGACCATTGTGGTCGCAGCATTCAAGAAATCCACCCGGATGGGGCCTAAGGAAATTCTAGAAGCTTTAGCAGATGGTGCCAAACAATCACTTTCAGTGATGGCCGCCTGTGCGGTGGTGGGGATTATTATTGGTGTGGTGAGCTTAACCAGTTTTGGCTCGGTAATGACCTCTTCAATCATGAGCATCGGTGCGGGCAGTCTGTTCCTGACCTTGTTCTTTACCATGATTGCATCAATGATTTTGGGTATGGGCTTGCCATCGATTCCGGCCTATATCATTACCGCGACTATGGCAGCGCCTGCTTTAGCCAACTTCGATATTCCAATCTTAGTCGCACATATGTTTGTGTTCTATTTTGGCTTGTTTGCCAATATTACCCCACCCGTTGCCTTGGCCGCCTTCGCCGGGGCCGGAATTGCCGGTGGTGATCCAATGCGTACGGGGTTTCTGGCCCTACGCTTGTCACTGGCTGGTTTTATTGTGCCATTCCTGTTCGTCTATAACCCGGCGATGCTGATGATTGATACGACAGATATTGCCGTGAATGCCAAAGAATTTGCCTTACCAGCATGGAATGTCATTTTAAGTATTACTGTAACATCCATTGTCGGCATTCTGGCACTGGGGGCCGCAGTCGAAGGGTATTTTAAAGCTAGCATGAACTGGTTCTGGCGCATTTTCCTCGGTGTAGGTGCACTCATGATGATTGTGCCGGAAACCATGACCGATATTATCGGCACCATCATGGTGATTATTGCGATTGGGTTTAATGTTATTCAGTCCAGGAAACATAACCAGATTTCTACGACCTGATAATAAAAAAGAGAGCCGAGGCTCTCTTTTTTAAATCTCAAATTTTACTGATTAGAAAATACGAGTTTTATCTTTTTCAGCTTTCGGTAATTTTGCTGCAATTTTTTCTGCAATTTCCATATAACTATCTGCTGCTTCATCGCCCGCAATTACTGACGGCGTTCCGGCATCAGCATTCTCACGAATCACTGCATTCAAAGGCAAGCGGCCAAGCAATGGAATGTGATATTGCTCTGCCAGTTGGTCACCACCGCCAGTACCAAAGATCTGCTCTTCATGGCCACAGTTCGAGCAGATATGAGTCGACATATTCTCGACTACACCCATCACTGGAATCTGTACACGATTGAACAATTCAATACCTTTAGTTGCATCCAACAATGCCACATTTTGCGGTGTGGTCACAATCACAGCACCTGTGACTGGAATACGCTGAGCGAGCGTTAATTGGATATCCCCTGTACCTGGTGGCATGTCAATCATCAGCACATCCAGATCTGGCCATAAAGTTTGATTGAATAGCTGCATCAAGGCACCAGTGGCTTTCGGACCGCGCCAAGCCACAGGCGTATTGTTGTCACCGGTTAAGTGACCAATGGACAGTACCGCCATGCCATAAGCATCCAGTGGAACAAACTGCTCAGCTTCGATCATTGGGGTTTTTCCCGCATTACCGAGCATGGTTGGAATACTTGGACCGTAAATATCTGCATCCAGCACACCAACATGCAAACCTAATTTTTTTAGGGCTAATGCCAAGTTCACAGTCGTCGTTGATTTACCGACACCACCCTTGCCGGAAGACACCAGAATCACATTCTGGATACGTGGATGTTTTGGCACATCACGTTGTTGTGGTGCAGCTTTCTGGATGGGTGGATTGTTTGGATCAGCTTCTGCAGCTTGAGCGGTTTTGCCAGAAGCATCAACGACTGGAGGCAGACTAGATTTTGGCGCAGCAGTTTGTGACTGGCTGGAGCAGCTTTCACCCTCGGCATGATGATGGCCACAGCCACCTGCTTTATGACCGGTTTTCTGCTGGATCACATGCATATTCAGCTCTTTAATCCCGCATTTTTCCAGCGCATCAGCCAGTTCATCATGAATCTGCTGTAGCTGTTCTTTTTCTTCCGGATAGGTATTAACGGTGATTTGCAGAATCTCGCCTTGTACATTGACCTGAGTAATACGGTCTTTCAAGGCATTGTTGGAATTTGGCAAGATATAGTTTTGCAGTACGTTCTGCACAGCTTCTTCGTTCACCTCCTTGGAAGGCGAAAAAACCGATTTAAGCGAAGAAAGCCACGACATAGGTTACTCCAAAAATATAGATAGACATCTGAATCACTTAGTTTAACGGGGTTTTAGCTCCAGGTTAAGCATTCCGTTTCAGAAGTTATCTCAATATCTATTATTTCCAAGCAATTTAGTGGGTTTAAACCATTTCATAAAACACTTTTGATTCAACCTCTCCGATCAGATAATTAACTTCGGATTATTTTTATCACAAAAAATTTAAGTTTCGCTTGGGCGACAGCTACATATTCATAAAGCGCACCCAAGCTCGGGATCATTCTTATTTTTATAAAGGTAATCTATTTGGATTGATCAGCCGAATTCTGATCACTTTTGGATTTGGCCTCTTGAGGCGGGTTTTTATCTTCTGCGTCCTCTGATTTAGACTGCTCTTTTTTCATCTTGTTCAAGGTATCTGTCGCCATTTGTTTCAGTTCGCTCAGTTTAGTGGTTGCTTCATGAACCAGATCGGTAATCTTCTGTTTGGTATCTTCCAGCTTATGGATGGCTTCATCTTTAAGATAAGTCATACGATCTTGCTGATCCTGACCATTGGCATGTTGCTGTTCTGCTTTGCCATTTAATCTTTGCGCTGACTGTTTTGAATCATTGGCTTCGCTGTTCTGCTTGGCTTCAGGTTTACCATTTTTCAGCTCATTCAGAATCTTTTCACCTTTTTGTAAAAGCTCTTCACCAATCGAAATGGCTTTAGCTTTTAAATCATCCATCTTGGTGGTTTCAGTTTTTTCATCAGTATGATGTTTCTGAGTATTTAATACTTCCTGATGCTCTTGATTATGCTGTTTATCGATTTCGTTTTGCTTGAGTTCTTTTTCCATCTGATCATTCGTTGCATGAGCGTGTTGTTGCTTGTCCTGATTTTGCTTTGAAGTACTGCTCTGGTTTTGTTGAGTCATGAGGTACCCTCCTAAGGTCATTCATATAATTATTCAAACCGCTTTTTTAGCACAAAGCATGTAAGGAATCGGACGAAGTAAGCAAACTGCAACAAAGCCTGTACATGTTGTTGCTATTACTTGCAGGAGGTTGTACATGCGTAACTTAATCAAATTTTTAACTGGCAGATTAATGGAAGATATCAAGCTTTGTATTTTGAATATTCAAGGCATTTTCCAAGTTGCATTTTAGCCAAAGCATTTCTTTGTAATCCCCTCTGCATCATGTAAAATTATGGCCCATTGCATAATGAATACGAATGAGAGAGTTAATCCGTGCGTAAAATCCTAGTCACCAATGCCCTTCCCTATGCCAATGGTCCCATCCATATGGGCCACTTACTCGGCTATATCCAGGCTGATATTTGGGTACGTGCCATGCGCGCGATGGGCCATGATGTGACCTATGTCTGCGCGGATGATGCTCACGGTACTGCGATCATGCTGCGTGCCGAAGCGAATGGCATTTCTCCAGAAGAACAGATCGCCAATGTTCAGAAAGAACATATCCGTGATTTTGACGGTTTTGGCGTGCATTTCGACCACTACGATTCAACCAATAGCGATACCAATAAAGCACGTTCTCAAGAGATTTATATCAAGAACCGTGAAGCGGGCAATATTGCAGTTCGTCCTGTCACCCAACTGTTCGACCCTGAAAAAGGCATGTTCCTGTCTGACCGTTTCATCAAGGGTACTTGCCCAAAATGTAAGGCTGAAGACCAGTACGGCGACTCTTGTGAAGTGTGTGGTACCACTTATAACGCGACTGAGCTAATCAATCCCAAATCAACTTTAAGTGGCGCGACTCCAGTTGAGAAATCATCGGATCATTACTTCTTTAAACTGCCAAACTTTGGTGAATACCTGCAAAAATGGACCCGTGATGAAGGCCGTCTGCCAGTATCCATCGCGAACAAGCTCGATGAATGGTTCGATGCAGGTCTGGCAGATTGGGACATTTCCCGTGATGCGCCTTATTTCGGCTTTGAAATTCCAGATGCACCAAACAAATACTTCTACGTTTGGGTTGATGCGCCAATCGGTTATATGTCGAGCTTTGAAAATTACATCAAGACCAAACGTCCTGACCTGAGCTTTGACGATTTCTGGAAAAAAGATTCTGAAAATGAAGTCTATCACTTCATTGGTAAAGATATTGTTTACTTCCATGCGCTGTTCTGGCCGGCAATGCTGGAAGGTGCCAACTATCGTACCCCAACTGGCTTATTCGTAAATGGCTTCCTGACTGTCAACGGTCAGAAGATGTCGAAGTCACGTGGTACGTTCATTAAAGCTGAAACTTATTTACAGCACCTGAACCCTGAATACCTACGTTACTACTTCGCCTCTAAACTTTCAGACAAGGTTGAAGATTCTGACTTGAATCTGGATGACTTTGTGCAGAAAGTGAATTCAGACCTGGTGGGTAAAGTGGTGAACATTGCCAGCCGTTGTGCGAAATTCATCAACACCAAGTTTGACAATAAACTATCTGCAACTTGTGCCGAGCCTGAACTAGTTCAAAGCTTTATCGATGCAGGTGATTCGATTGCCAAAGCATACGAAGCACGTGAATTCTCAACTGCGATTCGTGAAATCATGGCGTTAGCTGATAAAGCCAACCAATACATCGACGAGAAAAAACCTTGGGCACTGGCTAAAGTTGAAGGTGAAGAACAACAGGTTCACGACGTATGTTCAGTCGGTATCAACCTGTTCCGTCAATTGGCGATTTACCTGTCTCCAGTATTGCCTACTCTGGCTGCTCAGGTTCAGGACTTCCTGAAACTGGAAAGTTTTAATTTTGAATCTCGCAAGCAAATTCTGGTTGCACACGAAATTGCTCAGTTCCAGCCATTGATGCAACGTGTTGATCCGAAAGCTGTGGCTGCTATGGTCGATGCTTCTAAAGAGTCTTTAGGTGCGCCTGCTGCTGAACCTGCGAAAGCTGAGAAGAAAAAAGAAAAAGCCAAAGAGAAGAAAGCTGAACCTAAAGTCGGTGAAGCTGAGATCATCACCATTGATGACTTTATGAAAGTTGACCTACGTGTGGCTGAAGTATTGGAAGCGGCTCACGTTGAAGGTTCTGACAAGCTTTTACAACTCACTTTAAATGTCGGTGAAGCTGAACCACGTAATGTGTTTAGTGGTATTCGTGAGTTCTATAAGCCTGAAGACCTGAAAGGCAAACTGGTGGTGATGGTAGCGAACCTCGCTCCACGTAAGATGCGTTTTGGTATCTCTAACGGTATGGTACTGGCGGCTGGTAATGGCGAAGGTGTTTGGGTGATTTCACCTGAATCTGGTGCTAAACCGGGTGATAAAGTGTCTTAAGATTTAAAACCCAAGATAAGAAAAAGCCTCTACATTGTAGGGGCTTTTTTATTATTTTATTTTCCTCACCCTTGTGAAGCAATGCTTCTCATCTCCCACAGGGAGAGGGAGAATCCATTATTAAACTGATTTCGCAGTGTTCCTTCTCCTTTTAGAAGAGGGTTAGGGAGAGGTCTAAAAGCACAGCCCCTCTTTACACTCCAAACTCAATTTTCATTACGTAGGCAGTACCTTACTTTTGAAAGATCAAAAGTAACAAAAATCTTTTGTTCACTTGATGATACATCCATGTATCACAAGCGAACGGCGACATCCATGTCGCCTCCAATACTAATTAATTTCAACAATAAATTATTCTTAAATAACGGAGATATATGATATGTTTAAGAAAAAATGAGTAGTTAGAATAATATGAAGAATGCTATTAATATGCTTTTAGGGTTTGGTTTAATTGGTGGGATAATTTACTTTGTCTACTTTGTTATAAACTCTATATTTTCATGGTTTTCTGAACTTGATAAAACCTTAGCTGCCCCTCTTATTACAGCATCCTCAACAATTATTATTGCAACTCTTACGGTTGTCTTGGGTAAATATTTCGAAAGAATAAAAGAAATAGAAAGCCATCACCGAGCTAAAAAAGTTGAAATTTATGATGAATTTCTAATTTCTACATTTAATACCTTCTTCGACAAAGACCCCGATTTAGATTTAGTCAGTTTTTTACAAGATTGGCAGCGTAAAATAATCTTATGGGCAAGCCCAAATGTAATTAAAGCTTTCATTACATGGAAGACTCATTTATCTATATCAGAACCAAATGCTCAATCATTTTTTCTAATGGAGGATCTATTTAAAGCGATGCGTAAAGATATTGGCTTATCAAATAGAACTTTAGAAAAAGGCACTGTATGTCACTTAATTCTAAAAAATTCTCATTTATTTCTAAATGAAGCATCGAAGAATCCTAAACTGACATTAACAGAATTTGGGAAACTTGAAAATTTATTATCAAATAAAGAGTAATTATGAAAACTTTAAAACCATTCCTCCTAGCACTTGCACTAAGCACCATAGCCGTCACCACACAAGCAGTTGAACCCACCACCATTCCGACGCAAAAACAAGTTGCGGGCTACTACCATCATCAAATCGGTAATACTCAAATCACCGCCCTACTCGATGGTACAAACTACCTCAATCCATCCATGTTTAAAGGCTTGAGCGATACCGAAAAAACCGAAATTCTCAAGAAATACCATGCCGATCAAGCCAAAGGCATTCAAACCTCAGTCAATGCCTTCCTCATCAATACAGGTAATCAACTGCTGATGGTCGACAGCGGTGCTGCAAGCTGCTTTGGCGCACATTTAGGTTCCATTTATAACAATCTCAAAGCATCAGGTTATCAGCCTACGCAAGTGAATGACATTTTCCTGACACACTTACATCCTGACCATGTGTGTGGCATATCCAATAACGGTATAGCAAATTATCCAAACGCGACGTTGCATATTTCAAAAACCGAATATGACTACTGGCTGAGTCCAAACACTGTCAAAAAACTGCCGAAAGAACAGCAAGCCGGTTTCTTGGGCACGGTTGAAAAAGTTAAAGCGGCCATTGCACCCTATGAAAAAGCCAAAAAGATTAAAGTCTTTTCAGATAAATCTTTAGCTTTTGGTGGCG
This sequence comes from Acinetobacter sp. HR7, assembly GCF_000773685.1. Lineage (GTDB taxonomy): Bacteria > Pseudomonadota > Gammaproteobacteria > Pseudomonadales > Moraxellaceae > Acinetobacter > Acinetobacter thermotolerans. The sequence continues at coordinate 67,539 of NZ_JPQO01000046.1, forward strand.
TGGAATTTAACCCGTCTTTCGGTCATACGCCGGGACATTACAGCTTTAAACTGAAAGCAGATGGACAAGAAGTAGTATTTATTGGTGATATCGTACATTCACATAGCTTGCAATTTGACAAACCCGAAACTGCCATTGAGTTTGATGTTGATTCCAAGGCTGCTGTTGAAACGCGTCTAAAACATTTTGCTGAATATGCCAAAGCGGGTCAGCTCATTGCAGCTCCACACTTACCTTTCCCAGGACTTGGTTATATTTATTCGAAAGATAGAAAGAGCTATCAATGGATTCCGGTACATTTTAAGGATTAGTGCCCTCACCCTAACCCTCTCCCACAGGGCATA
>NZ_JPQO01000047.1 GCF_000773685.1 Acinetobacter sp. HR7
CCAGCTCATTATTCTAAACACCCCCTGACCAAATCAGGGGGTGTTTTTTTATGCGTGGGTTTTTGTTTGAAGTAATAATTTTTGGTTAAAACTAAATTATTAAAAAATATAAATATTTATAAGCTTTGCAAAATTAAGTCTAGAAAATCATCAAAGTTTTATATGTGTTTTGCAAAAACTGTGTTATAAAAATTAAAAGCGGCATAAAAATTGCTTATAGAGCGCGATTTAAAAATGAGGGGTAACAATGAAATTATCAGTGGGCTTAAAAGTTGCGAACTCGCTGTCATTAACTCCACAATTACAGCAGGCAATCCGATTACTGCAATTATCTAGTCTAGAACTGGAACAGGAAATCCAGTTGCAGCTGGACAGTAACCCTTTGCTGGAAAAAGTTGAAGAACAATCGAGCATCGAAAGCTTATCAACGGCTGATCTTGCTGAGCGTGAGCAGAAAGATTTAACCAATGAATTGAATGCAGATCATTTGCCGGATGATTTGCCTGTAGATACTGATTGGGATGATGTCTATACCCATCAGCCAACGAGCCTTGGTGCTGCTGAATTTGAAGAGCGTGAAGATAATCGCCAGGGGCATTTAGGCCTGAAACAGCATTTAATTGAACAAGTCAATCTGCTACATTTTTCCAAAATTGATCAGCTGATTGCCCATTACATCATTGATTCATTGGATGATAAAGGCTTTCTGGAAGTTGAAATTGAAGAGATTACTGTTTCTGTTCAACACCTATTAGAAAGTATGGATTATGAGGACGAAGTCGAAAATGATGAAGTCCTTGTGGTGCTTAAACATATTCAACGTCTGGAACCCGTGGGTGTAGGTTCACGTAATCTTGCTGAATGTTTGATGGTGCAATTAGAGAATCTGCCTGCATCTACCCCTTGCCGCGATGCTGCGATCAAACTGATGCAGCACTATGAACTCCTCATCACCAATGAATTGCCTAAACTGATCAAGCAAACTGGCTTGAACCCTGATCAATTACGCAGTGCAGTAGATCTGCTAAAAACCTTAAAACCACATCCAGGGCTGGAATTTGAAGATCGTGATTCAGATTATCAGGTGCCTGATGTTGTGGTGGCCAAAAAGAATGATAGCTGGCAAGTGATGCTGAATCCGGATGTGATGCCGAAACTGCGCGTCAATTCGTTTTATGCCAATATGATTAAACGGGCGGATCAGAGTGACGATAACCAGTATTTGCGTAACCAGATGCTGGAAGCAAAAAACTTTATCAAGAGTATTGATGAGCGCCATAAAACGTTATTAAAAGTCGCCACCTGTATTGTTGAGCATCAAAAAGCTTTTTTGGAAATTGGCGCTGAGGGTATGAAGCCGCTGGTACTGCGTGACATTGCTGAAGAAGTCGAACTGCATGAATCAACCGTATCTCGTGTGACCACCAACAAATATATGTTGACTCCACGTGGTCTATTCGAGTTGAAGTATTTCTTCTCGAGTCATGTCGGAACGACGTCTGGTGGCGAAGCTTCTTCAACTGCAATCCGTGCCAAGATCAAAAAACTGATCGCGGAAGAGAATACACGTAAACCATTGTCAGATAATGCGATTGCGAATCTTTTGAAAGAAGAGGGGATTGATGTGGCACGTCGTACAGTCGCTAAATATCGTGAATCGTTACATATTCCTTCATCTTCTGAAAGAAAGGTCTTGATCTGAGCTTGAAAATTTGACTATTCTAGATATTCATCATGACAGCATGATGAATATCTTTTTACTTTTGAGGAACCGTTAAATGATTTAATCCATTAGCTGAACTGTAGCTTTGCATCGGTTATTGTCATTCGATCATTTGACTGTGACTCTTCTAATCCTAACGAAGGTGAGGGATAGAATTATGCAAATAACAATTCGTGGACATCATTTATCTATTACGCCAGCAATTGAAGAAAATATAAAAACAAAGTTCGCACAGATCACCAAGCATCTGGATCAAGTGAACAGTATGCAGATTAAACTTTCTAAAGATCACCAAATTGATAAGCGTTCTAAAAAAGGAAGCAGCAACCATATCGCAGAAGCTATTGTACGGTTACCAGGAATTGAGTTTTTTGCTCATGCCAATGCGGACGACATGTATACTTCGATTAAACTTTTGACAGAAAAATTGAAAAAACAGATCGATCGTTATCGTAAAATGAATCTGAATTATCAGCCAATCGCAATATAATCAGTAAAATTGAAAAAAAGAGGTTTTTAAAAGCCTCTTTTTTTATAGATATAATGTATATGACTAATGAATTATTTTTTTTATTTATAGTAAAATGATCCGTTTTACACCGTTAGTCCTATAAGAGGTCTTGTGATGAATAATGAACAGCTCGCTGAAGTCTTAAAAGCCGCGTTCCCTGAGGCTGAAATTGTTGTGACTGGCCAAGGCGGTAAATATGATCTCCGTATTGTGGATGATCAATTCGAAGGTAAGCGTCCAGTTGCTCGCCAACAAGCTGTTTATGCTCCTCTCAACTCTTATATTGCCAGTGGTGAAGTCCATGCCGTGACAATTCGCGCAATGACCAAAGAAGAATGGCGCAAAGCAAGCTTATTCGGAGCTTAATAGATTAATGGATAAATTTTTAATTCAGGGCGGCAATAAGCTCGAAGGTGAAGTGCGTATTTCTGGTGCAAAGAATGCAGCACTACCACTCCTGGCTGCAATGATTCTTGCAGAGACTCCTACCAAACTGACCAATGTGCCGAATCTGAAAGATGTAAATACATTGGTTAAACTCATTGCCGGCCTCGGTATCACTATGACTTATGAAGGTGATACGGTTGTTGCGGATACTTCAACACTGACCAACCAGTTCGCACCATACGAACTCGTAAAAACCATGCGTGCATCCATTTTGGTGCTTGGTCCTTTGCTGGCGCGCTACGGTAGTGCGCAGGTGTCTTTGCCTGGTGGTTGTGCCATTGGTTCGCGTCCAGTCGATCAGCATTTGAAGGCTTTAGAAGCTTTAGGTGCAGAGATAGAAGTTGAAGCGGGTTATGTCCATGCCAAAATTGACGGTCGTTTGAAAGGTGGCGAAGTTGTCTTTGATATGGTGACTGTGGGTGGTACCGAAAATATTCTAATGGCCGCTGTCCTTGCTGATGGTGTCACCACCATTCGAAATGCAGCCCGTGAACCGGAAATTACCGATCTGGCTCAAATGCTGATCAAGATGGGTGCTAAGATTGAAGGTCTGGACACCGATACATTGGTAGTGACCGGTGTAGAACATCTGCATGGCTGTGAACATGCAGTGGTGGCTGACCGGATTGAAACTGGTTCCTATCTGGCCGCTGCTGCTATTACCGGTGGTCGTGTCAAAACCACCCATACCGATCCAAACCTGCTTGAATCTGTCCTGGACAAGTTTGAAGAGATGGGCGCAGAAGTCACCCGTGGTGAGGATTGGATTGAACTGGACATGATGGGGAAACGTCCGAAAGCAGTCAGCTTCCGTACCTTGCCACATCCAGAATTTCCGACAGATATGCAAGCCCAGTTGATGGCAGTGAATACCATCGCTCGTGGTTTTGCGACAATTTCTGAAACGATTTTTGAAAACCGTTTCATGCATGTTCCTGAACTGGCACGTATGGGTGCCAATATTCAGGTCGAAGGTAATGATGCTGTTGTTACTGGCGTAGAAAAACTTTCTGCAGCCCCGGTGATGGCAACGGATTTACGCGCTTCATTCTCTCTGGTGCTGGCAGCGCTTGCCGCAGACGGGGAAACAGTGATTGACCGGATCTATCATATTGACCGCGGTTATGAAAATGTTGAAGCGAAGTTACAAGGTTTAGGTGCCCAAATTAAGCGAGTAAGTTAATGAGCGATATGAGAAACGATGATCCAAACTTTGACGTAATGGGCAATTTTGATCATGGTTTAACTTTAGCATTAAGCAAGGGCCGTATCTTAAAAGAAACTCTTCCTCTGTTGGAAACAGCGGGGATCAACCTGTTAGAAGATCCGGACAAATCACGGAAACTGATTTTCCCGACCACACATAAGCATGTGCGTATCCTGATTCTGCGTGCTTCTGATGTACCGACCTATGTTGAAAATGGTGCAGCAGACTTGGGTGTTGCGGGTAAAGATGTGTTGATGGAACATGGTGCGCAAAACGTGTATGAGCCGCTGGATCTGAAAATTGCCAACTGTAAATTGATGACAGCCGGCAAGGTGGGTATGGAACGTCCGAAAGGCCGTTTAAAGATTGCGACCAAATATGTTAACTTGACTCGTCAATACTATGCGAGCCTTGGCGAGCAAGTGGATGTGATCAAGCTGTATGGCTCAATGGAGTTAGCGCCACTGGTGGGTCTGGGTGATTACATTGTCGACGTGGTCGATACGGGCAATACGCTGCGTGCTAATGGTCTGGAACCTTTGGAAGAAATCTGTAAGGTATCTTCCCGTCTAATTGTGAATAAAGCCAGCTTTAAACGTAAACAGACTCTGTTAAATCCGATTATTGCCCAGTTGGAAAAAGCGGTTGAAGAACGCCAAAAAGCGAAAAAAGCTTAAATTTTAAGAATCAAATAGGTCATCCTTCGGGATGGCTTTTTTATAACTGACATCTTTTCAGTTAATTAAATTCCTTCATCAATTGTGGCGAAAGTAATTTTCAATAAAACTCGTGTCTGATGCTGCAGAATGATAACCACAAGTGCCTTTAAAAAAGGTAAACTAATCTTTTCCATATCAACCTTGTGGGTAAATTGATGCGACGTTTATCGACTCAAGATCAAAACTTCAAGCAAGCTTTTGCAGACTTGCTGGCTTTTGAAACAGTGAGTGATCCTGAACTTTTAAAAACCGTAGACCAAATCATCGCTGATGTACGTCAGTATGGTGATGCTCATGTTCTTAAATTAACTCAGCAGTTCGATCGACATCCAGCGCATCAATTTTCAGATCTGGAACTGACTCAAGAACAACTTAAAGCAGCATTTGAAAGTTTAAGCCCAGAAGTGCGTGAAGCGCTAGAACTGGCAGCAAAGCGTATCCGTGAATTTCACCAGGCACAAAAACAGGATGGCTGGACTTATGTGGATGCTCTAGGCAATACCTTAGGTCAAAAAGTTACTCCACTGGATCGTGTGGGAATCTATGTACCAGGTGGTCTGGCTTCTTATCCATCTTCAGTGTTGATGAATGCGGTGCCGGCCCATGTGGCAGGTGTAGGTGAAATCATCATGGTGGTACCTGCACCAAAGGGTGAGCTGAATCCATTGGTACTGGCTGCGGCTTATCTGGCTGGCGTGCATCGTGTATTCACTATTGGTGGTGCACAGGCAGTTGCTGCGTTGGCCTATGGTACAGAGACTATTCCGCGTGTCGACAAAATCACTGGTCCGGGTAACCGTTTCGTGGCTGCGGCAAAACGTGCGGTCTTTGGTCAGGTCGGTATCGACATGATCGCAGGGCCTTCTGAAATTCTGGTGTATGCTGAAGGTAAAAATAATGCAGAGTGGCTGGCAATGGATTTATTGTCACAGGCTGAGCATGACACTGTGGCACAAGCTGTTTTTATTACTCCTGATGAAGAGCTTTTGAATGCCGTAGGTGAGTGGATTGAAAAACATTTGGAAGCTTTGCCTAAAGCTGAGATTGCCCGTACTTCGATTGCCAATCGTGGCGCATTGGTAGTGGTCAAAGACCGTGCTGAAGGTATTGAACTGATTAACCAGGTTGCGCCAGAACATTTGATGTTATGTCTAGATGAGGCACAAGAGATGGCTGAAGAGATCCGTCATGCCGGTGCGATCTTTATGGGACGCTATACGCCAGAAGCGATTGGTGATTACTGTGCTGGTCCAAACCATGTGTTGCCAACCTCTGGTACTGCACGTTTCTCATCACCACTTGGTGTGTATGATTTCCAGAAACGCTCCAGCCTGATCATGTGTTCTGAAGAGGGCGTGAAAACCTTGGCGAAAACGGCAGATGTTCTGGCGCAACAGGAAAATCTGGATGCACATGCCCGCTCAGCACGTTATCGCTATCAATAAGCTTGAAAAGATTTTTTTGAGGGCTGATTGATCAGCCCTTTTTTGAGACAGAATTTGAGATTAATCCATGAATATCACCACAGAACAAATGCGTTTTTGGAGTCCTGAAGTACGTGAGCTGGAACCATATGTGCCAGGCGAACAACCAAAAATCCAGAACCTGTTAAAATTAAATACCAATGAAAATCCATATCCACCATCACCGAAAGTGGTGGAAGCGGTGCAAAAAGTTTTAGCTAATGGTGCGGACGTATTGCGTCTTTATCCAGATCCCGATGCATCAGAACTAAAACAGGCAATTGCGAAACAGCAGAAGGTTGCGGCTGAAAATGTCTTTGTCGGTAACGGCTCTGATGAAGTTCTGGCGCATATCTTTAAAGCCTTCTTTATTCAGGAATTGCCGCTTCTATATCCTGATATCACTTATAGCTTCTATCCGGTTTATAGCCAGTTCTTTGGGGTTAAAACCAAAGTATTACCACTAAATGAAAATTTTGAAATTGTGGTAGCAGATTATAAACAGCCAAATGGCGGCATTATTATCACCAATCCAAATGCACCAACCAGTATTGCATTGGGTTTGTCTGCCATTGAAGAAATACTACAAGCCAATCCGAATTCAGTCGTCGTAATTGATGAGGCTTATGTAGATTTTGGTGCTGAATCTGCAGTCAGCCTGATTGAGAAGTATGAAAACTTGGTTGTGTGTCAAACGACTTCTAAGTCCCGTTCATTAGCAGGGTTACGTGTCGGTTTTGCGATTGCACAACCACATCTGATTGCAGCACTGGAAGCAGTGAAAAACAGCTTTAACTCCTATCCGATGGATCGTTTTGCGATTGCGGCAGCCGTGGCTTCTTTTGAAGATCAGGAATATTTCGAAGCACAAAATGCCAAAGTCATTGCCAGTCGTGAAAAGCTGATTGCCCAACTGGTTGAACTTGGCTTTAAGGTACTACCTTCAAAAGCCAACTTTATTTTTGCTTCATTGCCAAGCAAAGATGCAGGTGAACTGGCAGCGGAACTACGTGAGCGCGGTATTATCGTTCGTTATTTCAATAAGCCGCGTATCAACCAATTCCTGCGGATTACTATTGGCACAGATGAGCAGAATCAGCGGTTAGTTGATACATTGAAAAATGAGATTTTAGTTTAATAGAATCTCTCCCTTGCGGAGCAATGTTCCTCACCTTTATAAAGGAAGGAATCCCCCTCTTTTACAACATAGGTATCTACACAATTTC
>NZ_JPQO01000048.1 GCF_000773685.1 Acinetobacter sp. HR7
ATCCAAAATTAAATTTATTTAAATCAGATGCTTACATATTTATGCAACAAAGCCCTTTAAATGTGACTTGTTCCATTTTAGATATTTGTTTAAGATAAGATATAACTCATTGAGATGTGTCATAGTATTCGTCGTTAGAAAACAATTATTATGACATTATTTCAATGAGTTATCTATTTTTGTCGTGTACAGAGATATTTTTTAATTAATTTTCAGATATTTGATTTTAAATTTTCAAAATTTCCTGCCAGATTCCTTGAAAATTTTCACCTCAAACACATATTTATTTTTGCATAAGGATGAACATTCATCTTTTGCTCTGTCGATGATGTTCATGACAGATCTGATTCTTAATATTAAAACTTTGCTGAACTCAGGAGGTTCTAATAATGAGTAACGTCAATCTTCATCCATTGTTCCGACGCAGTATCGGTTTTGACCGTCTGAATGACTTTATCGATTACGCCATGCAGAGCGATGCGCCAAACTATCCTCCTTACAACATCGAAAAATATGGCGACAACCAGTACCGAATTGTGGTTGCAACGGCGGGTTTTAATCAGGACGAGATGAATATCTCGCTGGAAAACCGCTTGCTGACAATTTCTGGTAAACCAGAAGCCGTTCAGACCGAAGGTGTGGAATACCTGCACAAAGGTATTGCCCGTCGCTCCTTCAAACTGTCACTGCGTTTAGATGAGCACATCGAAGTACAGCAGGCTGATTATGTCAATGGTTTGCTGATGATCGACCTGCAACGCATCATTCCGGAAGAAAAGTTGCCTCGACAAATCCCAATCGGTAAAAAATTACTGTTAGAAAATCCGGAAGCTACTGCTGAAAAGGACGTGACTGAAAAAACAGTCAATGCTGAATAAGCTATAAAAACAGAACGTGCTGGAAAGGCCCTGCGGGGCCTTTCGCTATTTCAAGCAATCGAAATCTGTTCCGGCAATAGTAGTGATCCCAGTTGCTGAATACTACGAATCAGATAATGCGGCTCATGTTTGACCAGTGCAGATTCGCTATTAAAACCCCAGGTTACCGCAGCGACAACAATGCCATTCTGATGTGCCGACTGAATATCAATAATCTGATCGCCAATATAAATCACCTGCTCCGGACTCAGCTTGGCCTGTTGTAAGATTTTTTTGATCTGTCGGCCTTTGCCATAAATCGAAGCATTAGTCTCTACCCAGTCAAATAGTTGAAATAACGCATTACCCAGATACTTGCGGCAGTTTTCTGAAGTGTTGGAAGTCACAATCGCCAGATGCACACCCTGCTGTTTCAACTGCATCAGTAAATCTGCAATACCCTCAAATAGTTCTGGCACCAGACCACGACGGCGCATTTCACGCTTGCAGTCATACATCAGGCGAAAAGTTTTAAATACGGAAAGATTGAGTTCACGACGGATTTGACGCGGTGGCAAGGCACGCAGATGTTCAATATGATCCTTATGCATCGGCGCGTAGCGGTATTTGCTGGCAAAACAATTTAATAGCTCAACAAACTGCTCAAAAGAATTTACCAATGTACCGTCTACATCAAAAATGACCAGTTGATAGGGTACTGTCGAATTATTTAAAAATGCCATAAGGCCATCATCCAATACTTAAAAACAAATTTCAAAAAGCATCCATTCCCGATTTATGTCTGTCATTCTTATAAGCACAATCCTGATGAAAAGCAATGCTCTATAAATACGCTGTTATTTTAGCCAGATTTCAGGATGGATGGTGATAACAGAAATTTAATGTTTTCTTCCCTACAAAGATACTTATGACTCTTTCTTTTTAAATTCCAAGAAAATAATATGAGTTAAGAACTTTATTAAAATTAAATAAATAATGAAAACTCAAAACCATTCTTATCCTATTTTTATTTTTCAGTGTATGTCCATTTGAAGCTTATATACACCCATAGGAGTCATATTGATTCTTTGGAAAATGGGACTCGATGATGGAATACCCTTCTTGGAGGTTTTAAACATCTTTATCAAAGAAGCTCCTCGTTCTTTGTGCTAGATGCTGGTTTCACTGGCTTGGTGAAATATACGGCTACATATTACCGAGTTTAAATTTATTACAGTGTGCTTGGTATTCCCACATGGTGGTCAATCAAACGTGAAGATATTACAAATAGTCGATTTAATAAGAAATATGACCCACCATATTATTATGTCAAACGAAAGCTAACACGCTTTGATACTCCTGAATCAGAACAGCATTTTAATTTTCATTATGGTACGGTGGAATTTATCTTTATTCAGAAAAGTTTACGCAACAGATTAAGACAGAGATTTGCTCTCATTAATCTAGGCAACTTCTCGAAAAATTACACCACTCAAATCGTGAATGACCTAAAGCAGCATTGGGATTTAAATACAGAAGTTTAAAAATAAAAAAGCCCTGCAATTGCAGGGCTTTTTTAACAGTCAGGGAGTGCTTACTTTTTCTTTTTAGGACCAAGCAGCATACCCATTTGACGGCCTTCCATCTTAGGTGCTTGTTCTACTACACCGACTTCAGCCACGTCAGCTTCAATTTTTTGCAATTGAGCCAGACCCAGCTGTTGGTGAGCCATCTCACGACCGCGGAAGCGCAGTGTGATTTTCACTTTGTTGCCTTCCTCAAGGAACTTCAGGATGGCACGCAATTTAACGTTGTAATCACCAACATCAGTACCAGGGCGTAGCTTGATTTCTTTCACCTGTACTTGATGTTGTTTTTTCTTCGCTTCTTTCTGCTTTTGTTTCAGATCAAACAAATGCTTGTTGTAGTCCATGATTTTACAAACAGGTGGCTCAGCATTTGCCACGATCTCAACCAGGTCAAGATCAGCAGCTTCTGCAGCGCGCAATGCTTCTGCAAGGCTGACAATACCTTTTTGTTCACCATTCTCGTCTACAAGACGGACTTCTTTAGCACGAATTTCATCATTCAACGCAGGACGGTTTGACTTGTTACCGCCCTGTTGATTACGGTCAGGCTGTTTAATCGCTGTTACTCCACAATGTACCGGCCGCGTTCGGCAACGGCTGCTTTTACCAAGTCAACGAAAGCATCGATTGACATGGTACCCAAATTTTTCCCTGAGCGCGTACGGACATTTACCGTACCTTCTTCTACTTCACGGTCCCCAAGTACCAGTAGATAAGGAATACGCTCTAAAGTACGTTCACGAATCTTAAAGCCGATTTTCTCATTTCTCAAGTCGGAAATCGCACGGATACCGCTTTCTTTAAGTTTTGCGACGACTGACTCACAAGCGGCTGCCTGAGAATCTGTAATATTCATGACACACGCCTGAACTGGTGATAACCAAGGTGGCATAAAGCCGGCGTAGTGTTCAATAAGTATACCAATAAAACGTTCAAAACTGCCAAGAATTGCACGGTGCAACATCACAGGCTGATCACGATCGTTATCTTCGGTCACATATGACGCATCAAGACGTTCTGGTAGATTGAAGTCACACTGGATGGTACCGCATTGCCATACACGGCCTAGGCAGTCTTTCAGTGAGAATTCGATCTTCGGACCGTAGAATGCGCCTTCACCTGGTTGAAGTTCCCATTCCAGACCAGCAGCATCCAAAGCATCTGCTAATGCTTTTTCTGCCATATCCCAAAGCTTGTCATCACCGACACGTTTTTCAGGACGTGTCGACAACTTCATTTGTACTTCTTCAAAGCCGAAGTCTTTGTATACGTCTAGTGTCAATTTGATAAAGTCTGCAACTTCAGAACCGATCTGATCTTTAGTACAGAAGATATGCGCATCATCCTGAGTGAAGCCACGTACACGCATAATGCCGTGTAAAGAACCTGATGGCTCGTTACGGTGACATGAACCAAATTCTGCCAGACGGATTGGCAGGTCACGGTAAGATTTCAGACCTTGGTTGAAGACCTGTACGTGACAAGGACAGTTCATTGGTTTTACCGCATAGTTACGGTTTTCTGAACTGGTAGTAAACATGTTTTCTGCGTAGTTAGCAGCGTGGCCAGATTTTTCCCACAGGGTGAAGTCAACGACTTGCGGCGTACGGATTTCCTGGTAGCCATTTTCTTGCTGCACTTTACGCATGTACTGTTCCAGTACCTGATAAATGGTCCAGCCATTTGGATGCCAGAACACCATACCCGGTGCTTCTTCCTGCATGTGGAACAGGTCTAGAGCTTTACCGATTTTACGGTGGTCACGTTTTTCAGCTTCTTCAATACGTTTGATGTATGCAGCCAGCTGTTTCTTATCAGCCCATGCTGTACCGTAGATCCGTTGCAGCTGTTCGTTTTTCGCATCACCGCGCCAGTACGCGCCTGACATTTTAGTGAGTTTGAACGATTTCAGGAATTTAGTGTTTGGTACGTGTGGACCACGACACATATCCACATATTCCTGGTGGAAATACAGACCCATCTGTTTTTCGTCCGGCATATCTTCAACCAGACGCAGTTTGTAGTCTTCACCACGTTCAGTGAATACTTTGATCACTTCGTCACGTGGGGTCATTTTCTTGATGACATCATAATCTTGATCGATGAGCTTTTTCATACGCTCTTCGATGGCTGCCAGATCGTCTAAAGTGAATGGACGTGGCATCCAGATGTCATAGTAGAAACCTTCTTCAATGACTGGGCCAATTACCATTTTCGCTTCTGGGAACAATTGCTTAACTGCATGGCCCACCAAGTGCGCGCAAGAGTGACGGATAATTTCCAGACCTTCGTCATCTTTAGGCGTGATAATTTGTAGTGTTGCATCTTCAGTAATCAAATCGCATGCGTCGACTAAACGACCATTCACACGACCCGCAACAGTATTTTTTGCAAGACCAGGACCGATGCTTTGAGCAACTTCCATTACTGATACGGCTTGATCAAATTGTTTTTGATCGCCATTCGGCAAAGTGATAATTGGCATAAGAAATCCTTAAGGAGTGATGCCCCGTACAATAGAGCATATCACCGCGAGATTATGATCGAGGAGAACCTCAAAAGATAAAAACGGTGGATAAATAAAAAAATCGCCTAGAATTTTACACGTCTCGGGCCGTTTAATAAACCGTTAATCCTTTTTTCTCCACCGGAATGCCGGTTTTGTTCATTTTGGAATGGCTCTTGCGATAATACTTTGTATTTTTAGCAGGATTTTCCTAGGCTTCATCCACTTACTTTATTTCATTTTTCTTTCAACATTATTCTCTAAAATTTTCCCACTGCTCATACTGCCCTCCTTCATAAGCATACAGAGAGGCAAACTGCGGCAGAATCGACTCGCTTTGTGCCGGACGGAAAAATACATAATCATCCACCTGAATCTGACAGCTAAACGGCACCTGCAATAATTCCTGATTACTACTGCGCCCATACAATCGATGTGGACGTGCACCGAGCGGATAGATACATTTACCGCGCCAGTAACCGCCATAGATACACACCGCTTTCTGCCGTGGTTGAAAATGGCTAAGCTTTTCCAGTCCCGGTAACTGCAACTGATCCAGCACTTTTAGCACCGGTGCCGCAATCCATAAGGCTGGCTGCATGTGTTCCAACCCTTCCAGGTCAAAATCAGTTGGCTTCAGCAACATGGAACCAAAGGATACATCATTACACACGGTTTGGATAAAGTGATGATGCAGCGTGCCACTACCAGCTCCGTTCAAACACAGACTGTCCGGGTCCAGTTCCGGCAGAGTCTGGCATATGATGTCGATAAAATCGAGATAACGTTGCTGGGACTTTTGATAAGTATGGACCGGAGAAAAAATCGCCTTGGGCAGTTTAGCTACATGCGCATCATAGCCCATCAAGCCACTCAAGCTGAGCTGCTCAGGATGACTTTTTATGATCGCCAGACAATCCATGAATTGTTCCATATCAGCCAGTCCACCACGATGCAGGCCGATATCAATCTCCAGATTGACCCGTAACTGTAAATTGTGTTCTTTGGCATAAGCCAGATACTGCCTGAGGCGATGGGATGAATCGATCAGCCACTGCACTTTAGGCAAATGCTCAGCCTGACTTTCCACAAAAGTTTTTAAACCTTGTAACGGTACCGGTTTACCCATCAGGATATCCGGCTCTCTGTAAGCATTCAGGATATGTAGCGCATGCGGCAGGTGAAATACCATAAAGGCTTGGGTATGCAAGGCTTTAGCAATGCGTTTTAGCAATACCGCATTGGCCAGTGACTTCACCACCAGCCGTGGCTTCAGATGCGTTGGAATTTTATTTTGTAACCAGTCAATATTCTGTTCCAGTGTAGGCACATCCAGAATCAGTTGCGGCTGGCCGTTACCCTGTTCTTTGAGACTCTTCTGGAGTTCCTGAAAATAATCAAGATAGACCATGTCATGCCCTCCTTCGTTCATTCAGGACGGAATGAACAGACACTCAAGATAAGGATTGAGCCATTTTCCTTCCGGGTCAAGCGCTTTCCGCAACTGCTGAAATTCCTCCCATTTTGGATAGAGTTCACACAGCTGCCGAGCTCGCAGTGTATGTAACTTGCCCCAGTGCGGACGCCCACCATATTTCAAAAAAATCGGCTCGACCAGATTAAAAACCTCCCGATAATTCTGCTTATAGAACTGGTGTACCGAAATCGAGACCGAATCACGCTGATAGAATGGACTTAGCCAAATGTCATCACCGCGCACATAGCGAAATTCAATCGGAAAAAACATGGGCACATTTTGTCGCCGCAACACTTCCATAATTTCCTCAAAACAGGCCAGCCCCTGTTTGACAGGCAGCTGATATTCCATTTCATTAAAACGGGTATTACGGACACTCGGAAAAATCCGGCTGGACCAGTCTACTGCCGTTGAAGGTCGAATAAAGATATTCAGCAGACGTTGCAACCAGGGATTCAGTCCCGGCCACAGTCGGGTCAGTTCACAGCACATTTTCAAAATAAAGTCTTCATCCATCCAGCCATCCGGACGGGCCTGTACTTCTTCTTCGGTTTCATCCAGTATTTTTAAAATGACATTGTCGGAATGGTTAAAGGCCCAGAATTCGACATGTCTATGCTGATGCTTCCACAAATCAATATTGGCATATAGCTCATTTAAGGAGCAGAGCCGGATCTGTTCACGCAAGCGGTACATCGGCCGGTTTTGCAGCTGAATCCGGGTCATGATCCCCAGACTGCCAAAAGCCACCCGCCCCGCAGTAAAAATTTCTGTATTTCCGGTTGAGCTACACTGAATCAGGCTTCCATCAGCCAGCATGAGTTCGAATTCAGAAACCAGTGCAGATAAACAAGGGAGTGTGATTCCGGTGCCATGTGTACCTGTGCCGATCGCACCTGCCAGACTCTGTTTATCAATATCGCCCTGATTCACCAAAGCCTGCTCAATAGTGGCCAGTTTTTCTCCTACATCATGCAGTCGAGTACCTGCCCAGAAAGTACTACGACATTGCTCGCGATCATAGCCACACATGCCCTTGAGCTGATCTAGACAGACCAGAACTTCATTGGTTTTTGCCAGGGCGCTAAAGGAATGACTGGCACCCACGACACGCAACTTGGGATAAACACGCACTAATCCCTGCAACATTTCCACACTATAAGAATGAAAAATATGAGGATTTGATCGCTGTGAGCCAGACCAGTTGGCCCATGTCTGTGCTGGTGCTATTTCCATAGCGGCTTCTTTCCACCCTATTTAACCCAATAAACCCGGGCGGCTATTCTTATTATTTTTAGGGTTATTGTTATGTAGTGCTCATCATGCGGCTTTTCTGAAAAAGAAGTCAATTTAAATGTCTGTAGAGATTTGTAAAACTTGTTTTTTTATAAATACTTGCAAAGTAATTTGATTTTAACAGTCATTAATCCACGAAAATAAATCCTGATTATTGGGCAGCTTATAACTATGCGCTTATTAGCGCCTACCGTTTATCTCCCTCTAATCCATTTTTCTATATTTATAGAGGTGTCCGACATACAAAGTAACAGTTCTGCTGAATTAGGAAAAATCTGTAAAAACAAAAATCTACAACTAAAAATATGACCTATAGGTCAGGCTCGACTAAAGCATAAATGTCAAACCGGTACAGAATTGCTAGATTTAGAGTAATTACACAATAATTATTTTATTCATGGAGTAGAACAATGGTCAGTGCATACGACGAATTACCACGCACACCAGCAAATTTTGTGGCGCTTTCACCTTTACGCTATCTCGATCGTGCGGCCTATATCTATCCCAACCAGAATGCCATCATTCATGGCCAGCGTGAAATCACCTGGCGTGAAACTTATAAACGCTGCCGTCAGTTTGCCCATCAGCTGCAACAACTTGGTGTAGGCAAGAATGATACCGTTTCTGTGCTATTACCGAATGTCCCAGCCATGATCGAAGCACACTTTGCGATCCCGATGGCAGGTGCAGTACTGAATACCCTCAATACCCGTCTGGATGCCAAGACACTGGCATTTATGCTAGAACATGCAGAAACCAAAGTTTTGCTGGTCGATCCTGAATTTACTACTCTGGCGCAGGAAGCGCTAGCACTGATCAAGCAGGATATCTATGTCATCGATGTTGCAGATGAAAATTATGAACTGCCAGGTACTCGTATTGGTCAGATCGAATATGAAGACTGGCTGGCCAAAGGTGATCCAAACTTTGAATGGCACCTGCCAGGCGATGAATGGGATGCGATCAGTCTAAACTATACTTCAGGTACAACCGGCAACCCGAAAGGTGTGGTCTATCACCACCGTGGTGCCTATATTAATGCGGCGAGTAATATCATTGCCTGCGGTATGACCCCGCGTGCGACTTATCTCTGGACCCTGCCGCTATTTCACTGTAATGGCTGGTGTTTCGCCTGGACCATGGCGGCCAACGGCGGTACCAATATCTGTCTACGTAAGGTTGATCCGGAACTGATTTTCCAGTTGATTGCCAAACATAAAGTTGATTATTTCTGTGGTGCACCGATTGTGCTGTCAATGCTGATCAATACCCCCGCAGAGAAGAAAACCCAGTTCGATCACCGCGTCGAAGTCATGGTCGCTGGTGCTGCCCCTCCAGCAGCCATTATTGAAGGCATGCGTAATATCGGCATTAATGTGACTCACGTGTATGGCTTGACTGAAACCTATGGCCCTTCTGCCCTATGTGCTTCACAAGCGGGTTGGTCAGATCTGTCGATTCAAGAACAGGCACAGTTACACTCACGCCAAGGCGTACCGTATCCACTGCAAGATGGTATGAAGGTACTGGACCCTGAAACCATGCAGGAAGTGCCACATGATGGTAAGACTCTTGGTGAGATCATGTTCCGTGGCAATATCGTCATGAAAGGCTATCTAAAAAACCCTGAAGCGACGGCGGAAGCCTTTGCCGGTGGCTGGTTCCATACCGGTGACCTCGCGGTTTGCCAACCGGATGGTTATGCCAAGATTACTGACCGTTCTAAAGACGTGATCATTTCTGGTGGTGAAAATATTTCTTCATTGGAAGTTGAGGAAGTGCTATATCAGCACCCTGCGATCCTGACAGCTGCCGTCGTAGCGAAACCGGACCCACGCTGGCAGGAAGTGCCTTGTGCCTTCATTGAACTAAAAGAAGGCTTCGACGTGACACCTGAAGAAATTATGGAATTTTGCCGTCAACATCTGGCACGCTTCAAGGTACCAAAAGATGTGGTAATTACTGAAATTCCGAAAACTTCAACCGGTAAGCTGCAAAAGTTTGTGCTGCGTGAATGGGTCAAAGAACGCTCGTCTGGTGAATTTAGCTAATCATCTGTGATTGTGTTGATGATGCAGGCAAGGTAAAGGATACTGAACCTGCAAATTTTTATCGCTGACAGCGAGTCTGGTTCCCAGTCCAGAACACTCCTGTCAGCGTTTTTTATTATCTTCAGAAATTTAATAAACCTTAGCTTTCTTAGGAGTTAAAGCTCAACCTATCGATGATTTAAGTAAGACAGGAAATAAAAAGAAGCTATTTTTAGCTTCTTTTTTATAGGGAACATCAATCTAGAATGTCGACCAACCACTCCATTCCATAAAACGGTACAACCAGTATTTCCAGCGCGAGTCATCCTGATACGCGGCATAATCTAGACTGGCGTTTCGACCATCCTGATTCGACCAAGAACTATCAAAATAACGCTGGGCCTCCACAAAAACCGCAGACTGGGGCGAACCCACCACACGCATATCAGTCTCCAGATTATAGTTTTTCAAATTACGGGCGGTGAAATTGGCTGAACCCAAAATCATCTCGGCCTGCGAACCATTACGCTTGATCATGATCTTGCTGTGGCACTGTTCGCCCTGCGTATTGCACCAGCGGACATCAATACCAGCCTGATGCAATTCATGCGCCACCTGACGGTTGGGCACGCCATTTTTCTGACGACCAAAGGCATCCTTATTGGGATCTAACAAGATACGCATTTTTACACCACGTTCGTGAGCTGCCAGAAGTGCTTTAATAATTTTGCGTTCCGACAGGTAGAATACAGCCAAATCGATATGATCGCCTTTTTTCGCAGTGTTAATCAGATTTAAGGTCGCATCATAAATGCCCTTTTCCGTCAGTACCTGTGCCTGTGGCTCGGTTTTCGCCGCTTCAAATTCACCGGCAATGACTGCAGGCATATTGGCACCTGACATCATGCCGACACTCTGTTCAGTCTGTAGAAGATCTAGGGCAGTTTTGCCTTTGACCACCAGTGCAATATTGGAATGGCGTGAACTACCATCATGCGGGTTCATGGAAGTGACCAATCCCTTCCAGCCGTCATCTGTATCGACGACCAAAGTTTTACGGTGATTGGCCTTGAAATTCAGCAAATTAAAATAGCTGCGCAGGGTAATTTTTTCGTCACCAAAGGGATTCGGCAGCCAGCCTTTCTGCGGATTATTGCCAATACCCTGACAGCACAAATACCAGAAACCCGACCACATCGGATTGGAAGCACGTAACGGTGTTAGATCAGTTTCAATCACATCAACACCATGCTGGCGTAGCTGCCGGTAATGTTCAGGCGAAATCCCGCCATAAACTGAATTGATCGGATCGGTAATCAGCTTCACTTCCAGTTCAGGATTGAGAATGCGCTTGTTGATCAAGGCATCGGTAAGCTGCTTGGTTAGCTGCTCATGTTCCAGCTTGGATTCCCCAACTTCAGTATTGAACAGAAACATGTCCAGCACGATCAGGCTTTTGGCCTCCTCGATCATGCCTAGCATTTCCTTGAAAATATGGTGATCCAGCTGCTGCTTGCCCTGAGCATCAATATAGGTCTGATCTGCCAGAAATTTCACTTCAGAATGACGTAATTGGCCCGTGTAATTCAAACCTTCTGGCAATGGCTTGAAGGTGTGATACAGCGCTGAACCCAGATAACTTATCGCAAGCAATATAAGGATAACTGCCATATAGCGGCGTCCTGACCAATTTAGTTTATTATGAATTCGCTGAAAGATACGCATATAAAAAAACCTAACCCAATATAATCAGGCTAGGTTTTATCTGATGATTTTTCAAGTCATTTTCAGTGTTTTGGCCAGGATGCAGCCATTCACACATGTTAAATCCTTAGAAATCGTACTCGAGACCCACGGTAAAGTTACGTCCCACTTGCGGAATATTCGACAGGAATGAGGTATGAGAATAAACCTGATCATCCAGCAGGTTATTGGCTTTTAAATACACACTATAAGCATTTCTATCGGCAATGGTATTGGCATAGCTTAAGCCGACATTAACCATATTGTAGCCTTGGGTTTCATCCTCAAAGTCTGCAAACTTATCCTGCTTGAAGACATGGTAATACTCTGCCAAACCTGACCAGCCATCAGCAAAATCAGCTTCAACTTTGGTACCTAAACGGCCTGCCGGGACACGTGGTGCATTTTCACCATCAATCTTGCCACGGACATAGTCACCAAATACACCCAGCTTATAGGTGTCATTCAGTGCATAAGTCGCTTCTGCTTCTGCACCATAGAAACGGGCTTTGTCTTGGGTATATTGGATACCACGTAAATTGCCTTTTTTCGCAACAGTTGCACCGTATATATAATCATCAAACCAGTTGTGATAAACATGTGCATGATAATTGAGCTTGTCTCCTTCATAATGGAAGCCAAGTTCTAAGTTGTTTGAAGTTTCCTTATCGATATTCGGGTTACCAACTTCAAAAGTATTGGTCGCAAAGTGCATCCCATCGGCATACAGTTCCTGTGCCAACGGTAAACGCTCTTGATGAGAACCCACAATAGAAAGTTTATAGTTCGGTACAAACTCCCAGTTCGCTGCTGCTGATGCAGAGTAGGCAGTACCAGAATAATTCTTTTGTTCAGCATCAACATCAATGGTTTGATGATCGATACGCGCACCGACTTCAAGATGCACATCACCCACTTGTTTATGCTCTAAAGCAAACAGGCTGTATTTTTTGGTATTCGTATTGGCCATTAAAATATTATGATCATGTCCTTCATGTGCCGCATGATGTTCACTATGATCGTGGCCTTCATCTTCATGCTCATTGTGGTCATGACCTTCTCCGCCAGCTAAATCAATTTTTTGCTGACTAAACTGGGTACCGATCACACCTTCCCAACCAGCAACAGGAACATGCACCAGTTCTAAACGTGCATCATAACCACGGCTTTTGAAGTTGCTAACCACTTCATTTTCTTCGAGTTCATCATGCTCATAATCGGTAAAGCTAACATGGGCACGTAATTGTTCAAAACCGGCAAACGGTTTATCAAGCTCGGTTCGTAAATCATAACGCTCGAATTTTAAATCCACCCATGGTCCACCAGCATGATCATGTTCATCTTCATGATCTGGATCTGGTTTTGGACAATGAAAATGATCGTTGTGTAACTCACATCCATGATATTCATGGCTATGCCCCGGCAAGCCATATTCATCCTGACGGTTGCTATAAGACAGGCCGACAAAACCACGGTCATGAATCCATGAACCACCAATATTTACAGTCTGGCCTTCCGAGAAAGTATTTCCTACACGACGTTCTTTTTCCAATTCACCGTCATGATCATGAAAATAATCTGGAGCAATATAGTCATTGGCTTTGTGTTTAGAACCTTCTACCCGCAAGGCAAAGTTCTCACCAATACCTGCGGTCACACCAGCACTAGCCAGCTTTTCATCGCCGCCCGAGTTGTAACGTAGTCCAACTTTACCTTCTAGACCATCTTCCGGCATTTGGGTTGGAATTTTCTGGTCAGTGACATTGACCAGGCCACCAACAGTTCCAGCACTATAAAGTAAAGTTGAAGGTCCACGAATTACCTCAACCTGTTTAGCCAGAATCGGATCGACCGTCACGGCATGGTCAGGTGATAGAGTCGAAACATCCGCAGTTTCAGAAGCATGCTGTAATACTTTTACTCGCGGTCCATCTTGTCCACGAATGACCGGACGGCTCGCACCAGTACCATACTGATTGGAATACACGCTTAATTGGTTAGCTAGAGCATCTCCAATAGTAGTTGCACCTTCAGCCAGCACTTTCTGATCAATTACCTGATCAGCCAAGGCAAAGTCTGCCGCTGTCTGTACTAAAGGATGGGCCTGAATCTGAATGGTTTCCAAGGTTTGTACCGGTCCAGCGGATTGTTCTGATTGTGCCCAAACGGCTGGCGTGACAACTGCAAAAATGGAAAGTGTTATTAAGTTCTTATGAAACGACATGACCCAAGCTCAAAATGATCAGAAATAGAATAACGTTATAATATAACATTTCATTACTTTTACAATCACTTCTTTTGATTTAGGCTATACTTCAGACTTGATTTTATTATTTAGATTCTAATTCGCACCTAGTACATTTCTATATATGCCCTTTACCTTATCCCATGCCGTACTCGCTCCCCCGCTCTCAAAATTAACAGGTCATCGCTTACCTGTAGCCGCATTGGCGATTGGCTGTATGGTACCGGATTTATATCGGTTGTTTGTCAGATATGGGTATGATGATCCCTATTTAGCACATTACTGGAGTTCATTACTTTATCCCGATTTAATACTAGGGCTTTGTTTCAGCTTTTGCTGGTACATCTTATATCGCCCGGTCATTTATCGTTTTTGTGGCATCCAACATCCCTTAAATATCAATAATTTTTTTAGTGCTTTTAAATTTGGTCTTGGCACCATGTTTGCTGTACTTATTGGTGTCTGTACGCATATCCTTTGGGATGGTCTGACCCATGCAGATTTTCGCACTGTTATATTCAAATCTTTTTTATCAAAAGATATTTCCTTATTTGGGCATATTTATCCCTTACACCGCACCCTACAAATTGGTAGTTCAATCCGGCTTTGTTGCACAAATAGAC
>NZ_JPQO01000049.1 GCF_000773685.1 Acinetobacter sp. HR7
TGTTAGCCGGATGCTTACGAAAGGCTGTACTAAGAGAATTTATATCTTAATAGTAATTGAATCGTATAAATGAGTGATTTTTTATTTGTATAAAGCCAAGTTAAGACAATATTAAAAAGAAGGAGAAAAATAATGCTTAAATTTTTATGCTGTTTTCTATGTTTAAAAGGTGTTACTGAAATTAATTATGAGTGGGAGCAGGAAAATAGAGAAGTGGGTGAATAATCAAATCTTGATATTCTAAGAATACTTAGAGTTTGTTAACTCCAGATCAGAAAACTTTAATTTCAGACGAAATATACGAATTTTATTTTAGTTGTTATTAGGGATTGAAAATATCAGGTAGAACCCTGATAACTTTAATAACAAGTGAGATTGCTTTAGATTCTGTGATCATGAGTAAGAACAGAAATCTCAGCTGATTGTTAGAATCAGGAGGTTATAGCAATGAGTAATTTCAGTCTGTCACCACTATTCCGTCGGAGTATTGGTTTTGATTGTTTGAGCGATCTGTTTGATTTCGCCTTGCAAAGCGAAACACCTAATTATCCTCACTACAATATTGAAAAAACCGGAGATAATAGTTACCGAATCTCCGTTGCGACTGCCGGTTTTAATAAGGACCAACTTGAAATCAATCTGGAAAATCAGGTCCTGACCATTAGCGGTAAAGTCACCGAAGAAGAAAAAAATGACACTGATAAAGAATATCTGTACAAAGGTATTTCAAGTCGCTCATTTACTTTGTCATTACGACTGGATGAACATGTCGAGGTTCAACAGGCAGACTATACCAATGGTTTGTTAACTATCGATTTGCAACGGAATGTGCCTGAAGAACAACGACCTCGTCAAATCCCGATTGGTCGAAAAAATTCTGAACAATTACTTGAAGAATCTCAAACGCAATAAATATATAAGTTTAAAACTTTAAAAGGTTAAATTTTAAACCACCTTTCGGGTGGTTTTTTTATAAGTTTTAATATAAGAATAAAACAAAAGAAAGTTGTTAAAATACATTTAATATTAGGTATTTAATTTGATACACATAAATTAACCTTTCATTTAAAAAAACACTCTAAATCACTTTGGAATGCAATGCATGTAGATGGTACTTATATAGGATGGTATTTTTGATACATAGAGGTGAAAAATGAGATTATTAACTTTGATTGGTGCTGGTGTATTGGCTGGTTATTGCTATAAAAAAGCAAAATGTAGAAAAGGAAATGGAAAGAGTTGTGCTCACGATGCAGAGACAGATAACAAGGCTCCTAATACAACTCAATAACTAAAGATAGGCCTCACATTCAAGTGAGGTCTTTATTTTTATATGTTAAATTTTTTAGATATTTACTTTAGCTGCCTAACACGAAATAAAAAATATGAAAAACAATGTCTTTATTGCCAGAAATACCAAAAAGTAACCTAACTTAAACGGGTAAAAACAGTTTCTCTATATTCTCTATACTTTGTCATTTAGCTTTCAATGCTACTTTTAAATCACAATAAAACCAACAAAGAAGAATAAATAATAAAGAGGTACTAGACCTATCCCGCTTAGTTTCCCCAAGCTAAGTGGGATTTTTATTAGGAATAAGATTGTAATTTTTTGCCAGTGATCAAAAAACAAACTTATATAAAATGCGCAATCAGATTTTTATGGCTGTAACTTCCCAAGTTTTCGCCTCCTTTAGGGAGGCATTTTTGTATCCGGAGATTTTCTTGTGCTTCGATTCTTCCTTTGTTTAATTGGCTTTCATGGCAAGACTGAGTTTGACTATTCAGCAATAAGGGAAGAGATCAAAGTATGTCGGCATTGCCTGAGAGTTACTCACCAAAAGAAATTTAAGAACAAAAATAAGCGTATTCCAAAGACTAAAGTTAAATATTCCTAACGGAGTATATAACTAGAATCGCTAGTTTTTTATTTTAAGGATGTATCTAGAAGTAACTCGATAAGATCCAAGTAAAAGCTCACTTTTTTGGGGCTTTTTGGCTTTGTAATAAAATGATTTAAAAGATTTAGTATTTTGCTGCAAATTTAATCTGCTCAAAAATGGTAGTGTATAGTGAGGTGATCACCAAATAATAATCTGAGGGTGGTGTAAAAATGGAAACTAATTTTGATTGGGATAAGTGGATCGCATAGAAAATTATCAGGATGTTATTTCTTATAGACCAATTCCACTAGATGTTAAATCAATCCCAACCTCATTCTGTCCGAATCATCCAAATATTCTCTATGTGAACTCTATTGATGAAAGTATTTATACTCAAATTTTTTGCCTAAGCTTCTAACCCTGTCAATCATCGATTGGATAAATTATCTGCTAGTCTCATATTTTTATAATTTGAGGTTATGTATGAAATTATATTTTGAATCTTATTCAGTTGATGAAAAAGTTAGAAATATTGATGGATCAATGGTAAAGGCAACATTAAATGTTGTTAAGAAGGTGGTTTCGAATGGGGAAATACCGCTTTCAACGACAAACTATCACTATATTGAAAGTATCTCGGTTGCTGGAATCACTTCCGCTACCCGGGATATGAATGCTTTCACAATGCCTGATGGATCAGTATATTTCATATAGCCATTAGTGCTAGAAATCAGCTCGCTTAATTTTAAATTGGGCGAGCTTTTTTATTGCCTATTCAAAAGGCACTTGTGATATGCAGGTATTTGTTATGGGTATTGTTAAAAAATCTTATAGTAACAATAAAAACATCCTCCTAATTTGAGGATATCAGTTATCCTTTTTTTTTAATTAAAACGCCAATCTCAACTTTTTAAGTCATTGAAATAAAAAGGACATAACCTCATTTTAAATCCGTCTATGAAAATAAAATTACAGTTATGTCCACTG
>NZ_JPQO01000050.1 GCF_000773685.1 Acinetobacter sp. HR7
TTACTGCCACACTGCTGGAAACCTAAATCGAATTAAAATTGGTATGGGATTCAGCGGACGCTTACCTTGTTTCTAAGTGGGGACTAAATTAAGGCTTATAGGATGAATTCAGAAGGTGTGTTCAGCGGACGCTTACGCAAATAGGCGCTCTAAAATTTTTGGATCATCAACCAACATATTACCCGTTGATGCTCCCATAAAAACTTTCACGCCGCTAACCAATTTAGGATCAAGCGCTTCAACAATATCTAAATTTTGTGCACTTACCCCAAAGTGAAATGCATAATTGGCTATGCTATGTTGAGCTGCAATTGCTTTTTTATCGTGTAGTGCAGTTAAGTCCAATGTAGCAGGATTGGTATTCGGCATATCCATAAAGCTGGTAATTCCACCTATCGCAGCTGCCAAAGATTCTGAGGTAAAACTCCCTTTTTGTGGTGAGCCTGGGTCGCGGAAGTGGACTTGATCATCAATCATGCCTGGGAGTAACCATGCGCCATCAGCCTCGATGCTCTTGGCATTGTGGATACCCGTTATATTAGATTGTATTTTACGAATACGGCCTTGCTGAATAAGGACATCACCGATTTGTTGCTGCCCCTCATTAACTATATTCGCATTACGTATGATGAGATTTGGGAGTTGTCTAAAATTCTTTTTGTAATGCCTTATAACCTTGTACTAACTCAATATTAGTGCTCACCACACTTTCAGAAAATTCACTGATAGAAATATCGATCGGTGGGTATAGGCTTAAGTCGGTTCGGGCATTGATATAGCTCATCGCAGGGACATAAAATGATTCAGGTAAATCGCGACCATCGACAACTGCATTATGACGGATGGCACTATGATCACCGACTTTACAGTTGAATAAGACACTGTTAAAGCCGACAAATACGCGGTTACCAACCACACATGGACCATGAATAATCGAACGATGGGCGATGGATGAGTTTTTTCCAATCGTGACTTGTGCACCTGCTTTTGAATGAATGACAACACCATCTTGAATATTTGAATTTTCACCAATGATGATGGGTTGCATGTCGCCATTTTCATCCACTTCATCTGCACGGATCACCGCATAAGGACCGACAAATACGTTCGCTTCAATAATGACTTTTCCACAAATAATTGCGGTCTGATCAATATAAGCGGATTGGTCAATGACAGGGAGATGACCAGTTGGATTTTTACGAATCATGGTAATGTCTTCAATGTTATATAAATTAGCTAAATAATGGGCTGAGTTAAAATTGTGGCGTGTTGTGTGTTTAATCCAAGATAAAAACAATTGGGGCGATTAGTGTGGCAGGCTGGTCCAGTTTGCTCGACCAAAAAAAGGATGCTGTCACCGTCACAATCAAGTCTGGCTTCAATGAGTTTTTGACGATGTCCTGAACTTTCGCCTTTTCGCCATAAGCACTTCCGCGAGCGAGACCAATAGCAAACCTGTCTTGTATTTAGGGTTTCAAGTAGTGCATCACGGTTAATCCAAGCAAGCATTAAGACATCTTTACTTTGTCCATCTTGGGCAATGGCAGTGATTAGTCCATCCTTGTTCCAGGGAATAGCATCAATAATGCTTTTCAGTTCATAACATTGCCCCATCTTTCCTTGTTCAATGTCTAGAAAAACTGTTGAACCTACCATTGCCATGATCCCTGAGCGACTGCATCGTGAGCATGTAAACTTTCAGCATGGATGACTTTGAAGTTAAATCCTGAAATACCTGAGTAGTTGACAAATGCGTGGTATAAGCGGCGTAAAGCATCTTCACAGAACATTAAATTTTGACCATTTGCTAATGCGAATGCTTGCTCATCTACGCGTTTGACAGCTGTCTGAACAGGTGTTGTCAAGGCTTGTTCTGCATGTGAAATGAATTGCCGAATTGGAATGGACTGTAAACAAGGGTCTAAGTTAAAACGTAGCTGAGCAAAACTTCTTTGGCTGTGTGGAGTTGCTACAATCGCATCTGTTGTACCTAACCACGCCATAATTTCATCGGTGTTTTGTGGATTTATTTTTTTTGTATCAATGGCATCTTGAAAGCTTTTTTGAATGAGGTCACGTGCTAAAGCAGCAGAACAAGGACAGGTTGAGGAATAGGTGATTTCTATTGCTAATTCTGCTTCAAAAGTATGCTCACTTAACTTACAGGATAAGCTAAATGGATAACTTTTCCAGCCCGATAGTGCGCTGACTAAAGCAGGTTGTTCTAAATTAAACTCTGCTTGAATATCAAGGCGGGCTTGTTGAGAGAGCTCAGTATGGCTCGCTAAAAAATCTTGAAGCGCTTGATAAATTTTACTTAAAGTTAGGTCAGGTAGGGCATGGAGTTCCAGCAGTCGAGTATACAGTCTAGACATATGAATACCTTTAGCCTGAGGATTATCTAAGCTGACATAGGCATTCACTTTACTTGCGCACAGTGTATTTTGAATGTGAATAGGTAAGGCGATATTCTCCATTCCGACCCAATCGAGAGGATAGGCATGCATATTCAGAAAAGGTTCAGATGAGACATCTGGGAGCTGCAAGGCATTCATAATTGAAAGTAAGTGTTAAGTGTTATGTTATAACATAACACTTGATAGGTGTTATTTCTAGTATGCTTGTGATAAAAACTGATAAATAGTCGATTTTTATTTTACTGAGTTGAATTTCTACAATATCCAAATAAGATCAGAGAATGTCCTGTGAGTTGAAAATCATGCTTTGTTGCAATATCTAGAAGCAATTTTTCAATTTCTTCATTCTTAAACTCAATGATTTGGTTTGTTTCTTGACAGACAAGATGATCGTGCGAAGTATTTTGCTTTATCTCAAATACAGCATGATTGTGATCAAAGTTATGGCGTTGAATAATACCTGCCATTTCAAATTGAGTTAAGACTCTATAGACCGTTGCTAGTCCAACATCCTCATCTTGCTCCAATAGTTTTTTATAAATATCCTCGGCACTCAGATGGTGAGGAATTGAGTTTTCCAATATTTCTAAAATTTTTATTCGCGGAAGAGTGACTTTTAGTCCTGCTTTTCTCAGGTCTTGATTGCTAATTGCCATATGTGTAATCCGTATTTGATAAAGGTGGGAAGGATGAATCTTAATAAGTAAACATCATTCATTATTGATTGAGTCTCCAAATTGTTTGTGTCTGGGTATCTTCTAAAAGGATGCCACTTTTAAGCAATTTCTGTCGAATTTGATCTGCTAAAGCATATTGTTTATTGCTTCGTGCTGTATTTCTTGCCAGAATCGCTTCTTGGATTTCCTGCTCGGAAAGGGGTGAATCTTGTTCACTAGCTGAGTGCTTTAATATTTTCTCAGGATCATACTGAAAAATATTTAGAATATTGCCGATCCAAAGAAGTAACTGATAATTTTTAATAACGTTTTCTGGGCTCTCTTCTTTTAAGGCTATGAACCGTACCGGGTTTGTCGGAGACTTTTTTATTTAAGTTAGGCCACCTGACCTGA
>NZ_JPQO01000051.1 GCF_000773685.1 Acinetobacter sp. HR7
AAACTATGGGACAGCAGTGGCCTCTAGCTCCCTTTTTTACTATATTTTTTAAAGTTTTAGGCGTGTTGTACTGTGAGTTTTAGACCTAAAGCATTCACAACACGATTAATCGTATCAAAACGTGGTGCTGAATCCTGACGTAGAGCTTTGTAAAGTGCCTCACGTCCAATCCCTGCTTCTTTAGCGATTTGAGTCATGCCACGAGCTTTAGCAATAACGCCAAGTGCATGGGCTAATTCAGCTGGATCATTCTCTTCAAGAACCATATTGAGATACATCACAATGTCTTCTTCAGTTTTGAGCGACTCAGCCATATCAAAACTTGGTAAATCAGCGACTTTAACCATTTTAATCCTCCAATGTTTTCGATAATTTGACTGCACGATTGATGTCTTGTTGTTGAGTTGATTTATCTCCTCCACCAAGCATTACAATAACTACGTCACCATGTTGGATGTAATACATCCTCCATCCAGAACCGAAGAATTCTCTCATTTCCCAAACGCCATCTTGAAGAGGTTTAATGTCTCCCCAATTTCCACGTTGAACCTTATCTAATCGACGATTCAGGCGGATACGGGTCATATTGTCTTTAATGCCATCCAACCATTCATCAAATTCTGGCAGACGTTTAATTTCAATCATGAGGATTCCTTCTCTTCTCACTATATTGTATTCGATCGAATACAATATGCAAGTAATCTATATGAACATCCATTAATTTCGTATAACAACCATTATGTTAAATGGGGCGGATTTATTTAATCCGCTTACCATTTTTATCGATGATTATTTCACCATCCTCTTTGATAAAAGCTCCTAATTGAGGTGCAGACAAAATATCTAAAACGAGTTCAGATGGTCTACAAAGTTTTACGCCTAACTCAGTCACTACAAATGGACGATTAATTAAAATTGGATACTCCAGCATAAACTGAATAAGCTGCTCATCTGTCCAGTGCTGCTGATCCAAGTTGTGAGCTTCAAAATGTTCCACGTTTTTGCGAATAGCTTCACGTACAGAGAGACCTGATTTCTCAATTAAATTAATGAGTTCACTTTTACTTGGAGGGTTGAGAAGATACTCAATAATTTCGGGTTCTTCTCCGGTATTTCGAATTAGCGCCAGTGTATTTCTTGATGTTCCGCACGCTGGATTATGATAGATCTTAACTTTTGATGACATTGTACTTACTCAGGACTTAATAATATTGCATTTATATATGGATATACGTATATTCGCAATAGCATATATTAGAGTATAGATTATGGATCAAGCAGATTTCTTTAAATGCCTATCTGACCCGACACGTCTAGATATTTTAAAAATTATTTTAGAAAGACAAAATGTATGTGTTTGTGAAATCACAGAGATATTACAACTGAGCCAACCTAAAATTTCTCGTCACTTGGCTTTACTCCGTAACCTTTCAATTTTGCTAGATGAGCGCAAGGGACAATGGGTGTATTACCGATTAAATCCTGATTTACCAGAATGGGTAAATGCAGTGTTCAGTGTTTTGAATGATGAAGTATTAAATAAACCTACGAGCAACTTATCTATCTCTATGCAATGCGAGTAATTCAATGTCCGCATCAAAGCTCTCATTCTTAGATCGAAACCTAACTCTATGGATTTTCATTGCCATGGCATTAGGCGTAGGTATTGGGGTGTTTTTCCCTCAAACATCTGTTGTATTAGATCAATTAAGCATTAATTCAGTGAATATCCCTATCGCAATAGGGCTTATTTTGATGATGTATCCACCACTTGCCAAAGTTGACTATGCAACCTTGCCTAAAGTCTTTGAGGATAAGCGTACCCTTACATTATCTCTTATTCAGAACTGGGTCATTGCACCTTGCTTAATGTTTGGCTTGGCCATTATTTTTCTGCACGCCTATCCTGAATATATGACTGGCCTAATTCTCATAGGCTTAGCTCGATGTATTGCTATGGTCCTCGTCTGGAATGGTTTGGCATGTGGGGATAATCAATATGTTGCTGCCTTGGTTGCGTTTAACAGTATCTTCCAGATCTTGTTCTTTAGTACTTATGCTTGGTTGTTCTTGACCTTCTTACCGCCATTCTTTGGGGTAGAAGCACAAATCATTGATGTAAGTTTTTGGACTATTACCCATGCTGTTCTGGTTTATCTAGGTATTCCATTCTTACTTGGTTTTTTAACCCGGCTGATTTTAGTCAAACAGAAAGGTTTGGATTGGTATCAAACTAAGTTTATCCCAAAGATTAGCCCAATCAGCCTTATTGCGCTTTTATTCACGATTGTAGCCATGTTCAGTCTTAAAGGTGGTGAAGTGATTAGCCTTCCTCTAGACGTGCTTAGAATCGCTATTCCTTTGACGATCTATTTTGTTGCAATGTTCTTCATCAGCTTCTTTATGAGTAAGTGGATGGGTAACGATTACCCTAAAACGACTGCTATTTCCTTTACTGCGGCAGGCAATAATTTTGAATTAGCACTGGCTGTAGCGATTGCCACTTTTGGATTAGCTTCACCTGTAGCTTTCACAACAGTAATTGGACCGCTTGTTGAAGTGCCTGTATTGATTGCCTTAGTGACAGTTTCGCTATGGCTTAGAAAAAAAGTTTTTAAAGAGGTATGAATCTAATGAACTTACCAAATATTGATCTTAGTCTTTTAGAAAAACCGACTTTAGAAAAAGTTCAGGCAAAGAACCTTGAACATCCTCCAAGAATACTGCTTCTGTATGGCTCAAATCGTGATAGATCCTATAGCCGTTTAGCTATTCAGGAAGCTGGTCGAATCCTTGAATATTTTGGTGCGGAAGTGAAAATTTTCCATCCAAAAGGACTACCTCTCCCTGAAGATGGTGATATGCAACATCCAAAGGTTAAAGAACTACATGAACTCTTAGCATGGTCAGAGGGCATGGTTTGGTGCTCTCCCGAGCGTCATGGCTCAATGAGTTCGATATTGAAAGCTCAAATTGACTGGATTCCATTAGCAGCAGGAGCAATACGTGCCACGCAAGGTAAAACCTTAGCTGTAATGCAAGTATGTGGCGGCTCTCAGTCCTTTAATGCAGTAAATCAGTTACGTATTTTAGGCCGTTGGATGCGTATGATTACGATACCAAATCAGTCCTCAGTTCCTAAAGCATTTCTTGAGTTTGAAGAGGATGGTCGTATGAAGCCTTCTTCTTATTACACGAGGATCGTTGATGTGATGGAAGAACTTTATAAATTTACGCTTTTAACTAGAGGACAGTCCGCATATCTCACTGACCGTTACTCTGAACGTGTAGAAAGTGCGGAAGAGCTTTCAAAGCGTGTGAATCAAAAGAGTATTTAGATTTCCTAAAATTAACATAATACACCTTATACGAAATTATTTTAATTTAAAATCAATCATATAATTACACAACAAAAAGCCCGATCACACTAGATTGGGCTTTTTACGTGAACAGTCATGTTCCATGCCTGTATGGATAGTCACTACATTTCCAGGCGTTCAAGTTTCTTAATGATTTCAGCTTTCGCTTTATCCAATAACTCTGGATTCGTTTTAGATGATAGTAATTCTTTAGGCTTATTCCCGAGAAAATACGCTATTCGCTCCGCATTGGCTCCCGAAGGATGGGGTAAACCACTTAAAACCTGATTACTATTGAGGATACCGTCCTGAATCAGCATTTCAAATACCTGACATACTTTCGGCCGGCTTTGTTGCATAAAGGTTTGAAAGGCTGATTTCCCTTAAGCTACTCAAATTTAAGAGACAACTTGGGTATGAGGGCGACCTAATTCTGTGAATTTATTCAAAACTGCCATGCGTGCATGGATCTCATTCACCTGACTAGGAAAGCTTCTTGCCATTAATTTATCGCCTAATAATTTGATGCAATGCATCTTGGTTTCCACCAAACTTCGACGATGATAACCAGACCACTTTTTCCAAAGCGATCTGCCTAGCCGTTTGACTGTCTTTAATAATTCATTCCACTCTATAGACCTCGCTTGCTGATCCTTCCAAGGCTTTGCATTCTTTCTAGGTGGAATGATCGCATGTGCATCTCGATCTAAAATGACTTGTCGGCAGTGCTTTGTGTCATAAGCACCATCTGTATAAACAG
Source organism: Acinetobacter sp. HR7 (assembly GCF_000773685.1). Lineage (GTDB taxonomy): Bacteria > Pseudomonadota > Gammaproteobacteria > Pseudomonadales > Moraxellaceae > Acinetobacter > Acinetobacter thermotolerans. The sequence continues at coordinate 4,120 of NZ_JPQO01000051.1, forward strand.
AATCAATTGGTTCATCCAAGGGAATTTGAGCAAGTAAATCTTCGAGTACTTGAGAATCACTGACATTATTTATGGTGAGTTGTACTGCACGTATTTGCAGGGTTTTAGCATCCATAGCAATGTTGTTAGCGGCAGTGTAAAAATGACCCCCTAATGGCATTTAAAAACTGACCCCCTTGGTTAATATAGCGGTCATTTTGGACTGCTCAACATGTTAACTTTGGAGCAAGCAGTGACAATCCAAATACTTCATCGTCTCAAATCTCTATTTGCAACAGTGCCTTTTTGTTGACCGTGCTTCAGGTAAAAATACCGACCGACCAAAATTTCAAGAAATGTTGAACTATGTCAGGGAAGGCGATCAAGTTGTTGTACATTCCATGGACCGTTTTGCGCGAAGCCTGAAAGATTTGGTCACTGAAGTAGATAAACTACAACATGTAGTAGCGAAGATGCTCAAAATGCACTTACTACGTAACATCAGTTAAATAAAAGTCTCCCACAAACCCGGTACGGTTCATTATGGACAGAATTTACCTTTTCCAAATCTAACAAAAGCATTTACAGATCATCTGGCAGATGTATTTAATCAGACAACAGGACGTAGTTTGAATAAAGAAATTTTATGGCACGCTTTTTTAGATATGAAGCAAAGTCCTCAACTAGCAAGATCATTAGTGGAGCGTTTAGCCTTAAACCCAATGCTGGCTATAGATTTTGCCAAGGAACAGCTTATAGCCGATACAATGGGGCATCGTGACTTTTCGGGATTATGGGGAGAGTTTAAGTTATTAGAACAGCTAATTTTAAAAGCCATAGCGGAATCACAAGTTGAACTTTATAGTAGTCAATTTAGACAACATCTGGCTGATTCCATTGGTGTAGATAACATTGCGGTATCAAGTATTCAATCGGCCCTACGTTCTTTATCAAAAAAACAAATTATTTTTAAACCAGAAAATGGTACTTATGAAATCGAGGATGCTCTTTTTAAAGAATGGATTATGGATGAAGCATAATTTTGAAAACTCATTTGGATAAAAATTAACCGTACCGAGTTTGTCGGAGAATTTTTATTTAAGTATTTTATTCATAGAAACAATGCTAAAACTTTTGACCCCATTTGGTTTAAAATTAACTGTTGTGAAGAAATGATCACTTTCTATCAGGATATTTTCGATCTCAATGAACTGTTTAACTTCTCGAATTTGATTGTCTTTATTCATAATATTCCTATTGAGTGAGTCGAATCTGTGCTCAGGTTGAGCAGTTCGGCTACTGTTCTGAAATGACAGCTTTGTCCGTTATAATTGTATAAACATTTTGGTGTCTGGTAATTATGTCCTTATTGATCAATTTTCTATCTCGCTTTAGTACTGCAACTCTTCAGCGCAGTCTGAGCTATGCTAAACACATTGATAGGGAAACAATTGAGTTCTTTGAGGAAAATGATGATGTCACGATGTATGCTCAAATTGAAGGGACAGATTATTACGATACCGCGATTACCTATAATCTTAAAAAAGACCGTTTAATCGATGATGACTGCACTTGTCCAGTTGGATATAACTGTAAACATGCTGCTGCTTTAGCGCGGTTATTCTTTCAAGAATATCGTCAGGAATTTCAACAGCGTTATGCTGAATCTCAATCTCCGCAGGGAATCGCAAAACGCCGATGGGGGGATGATCAGGCGCAGCGTTGGTTGAATGATTTTAAACGGTATTTACAACAGACTGAACCAGAGCAATCTGTCAAAACAAACAATTATTTAATTTACCTGCTAGATCAGTCGGTCAGCTTAAAGAAATTGACAGTTGATGTTCAGAAAGCCAGACGCAATAAAAACGGCTCAATTGCAGGGGAAAGTTATTATACCCAATATGAAAATATCACCAGAAAGCATCTGACTTTACCTGAACAAAAACGACAATTATTTAACCAGATTTATTATTACGCCAAAATAAACAGCGACGAGCGTTTTTATCAAAGCAATCTTGATATCTCCGGAATTTCATTGGAGCACTTTAAATCTTTTATTCAAAGTGGCGATGTGTACTGGCAAAAAAAGAGCTATGCTGCACTTCAATGGTCAGAACAAGGCTATCACATCGAATTGATCTGGGAACAAGGTGTCAACAAACAGACGGAGCATTTAAACATTGAATTGGTCAATGGCGATATTCGACTCGATTTAAAATCAAATCCACATATCCAGATTCTCGCGAGCCAGCCACCATGTTATGTGGATATTCAACAGAACACGGTGGGCCAGTTATATGGTGAATATACGGCAAAGCTGCTCTACCATTTTTTACAGATGCCTGATCTTCCAGCTAAGCTCTTGCCAGAGTTTGAGAAACTGACTCATCAATATTCAGACGTGAAAAATCTGCCTCAGCCCGAGTCTATTCAGCATATTGATGTCCTTGAGGGTAGTCCCCAGCCAATTTTACGCTTCGGTGTTTTAGATAAATTTGATTGGAAATGGGAAGAGTCTGTTTGTGCTGAAATTGAATTCTCCTATGCAGGTGGGCGAATTAAAGCAGGTACATCAGGTGACAGTTTTATTGGTGAACAGCATGGCAAAATGGTGCGACAGCTTCGGGACTTAGTTCAGGAACAACAGTCAATCCAGCGTTTACAGCTATTGGTCGAATCACTGAAGTGGGTGAAAGATCTTAGTTATGACCAGCAATTAAAACTGGATAAACAACGTCTTGATTCTATGGTTTTTGCTTTCTATGGAGACTGGATCAAACAGCTCATGCCCATCAATCAAATTGAGTTGATGGGCTGGCAGATAGAGCATCTGGAAAACAGCCCCTTTAACCTGCAATATGTCGAAAATTTAAATATTTCTATCACTGAATCTGAAGGTCAGCAGGACTGGTTCAATATCGGGGCGACGGTTCAAGACAGTGCAGGTAATTCTTATAATTTGCTTGATGCGCTCGTAGCTTTGGTGCGAGTAAATCCTGATTTACTTGATCCGCGGACGTTTATTCATCTGCATGACAGTCAAATTTTCACCGTGAAAACTGCAGTTGATCAACCTGATTTGGCGCTATCCGCTAGGGATATTAAGCCGGTATTGTTGCATCTGCAGAGCATTTTACAGCAAGAAGAGCGCAGTATTGATCGCTATGATGCGAGTCAATTATTAGAATTGCAGCATAATCTTGGGATGACATGGCAGGTCAGTGATCGCCTGCAGCAATTTGTACAGAAATTCAAACAAGGCTATCAGCAACAACTGCCGACACCACAAGGTTTTCAGGGGGAGTTGCGCCCATACCAGCAGCAGGGCTTAGGCTGGTTACAGTTTTTAAGGGAAACCCAGCATGGCGGGATTCTGGCAGATGATATGGGCTTGGGGAAAACAGCACAAACTTTAGCCCATTTACTCATGGAAAAGCAGGCTGGATATTTGCAGGACAGTCCCGCCTTAATTGTTGCACCCACATCGCTGATGCATAACTGGTTCAAAGAAGCGGAGAAATTTACCCCTGAGCTCAAGGTATTGCTGCTACAGGGGCCCGACCGCCATCAGAATTTTGAGCAGATTCCGCACTATGATATTGTGTTAACCACCTATCCGCTTCTAGCGAGAGATGAAGAACAACTAAAGCAATATGAATATCATCAACTCATTTTGGATGAGGCGCAGAATATCAAAAATCCGCGTGCCAAAGCTGCACAGGTAGTACGCCAATTAAAAGCACGACATCGTTTGTGTCTAACAGGTACCCCGATGGAAAATAATTTGGGTGAACTGTGGGCACTATTTTATTTCCTGATGCCAGGATTTTTATATTCACAAGAAATTTTTAATAAAAAGTACCGTCATCCGATTGAAAAACGCGGTGATCAGCAGTTAAGGCAAAAGCTGGTCAACCGGATTAAGCCCTTCATTTTACGTCGCTTGAAAACTGACGTAGCCAAAGAATTGCCAGAAAAAACTACGATTGAAGTCAATATTGATATGAATGACCAGCAATCCAAGTTATATGAGGCTGTTCGTGCCACGATGCAGGAAAATATTCAGAAAATTGTGGCAGAAAAAGGCTTTAAACGTAGTCAAATTCAAATTTTAGATGCCTTACTGAAGCTACGTCAGGTGTGCTGCCATCCTAGCTTACTAAAGCTGGATTCAGTGAAAACCGGGCAGGCACACTCTGCCAAACTTGAACAGTTGATGGATATGGTCGTTCCAATGGTGGAGGAGGGGCGAAAAATTCTGATCTTCTCTCAGTTTACCTCAATGTTGGAACTGATTGAGCAACAGCTCCATCACGCAGAAATTGGCTATGTGAAGCTGACTGGAACGACCAAAAAGCGAGATGAAGTCATTACAGCATTTCAGTCT
>NZ_JPQO01000052.1 GCF_000773685.1 Acinetobacter sp. HR7
GCAGGAGGCTAGTAATTTGAATAATCTAAGTAACTTCCCGATGGAACCACACATGATGGGCTTTGTTGCATAAATATGTAAGCATCTGATTTAAATAGATTTAATTTTGGATCAAAAAAATAATCAAAACTTTTAAAATTATATAGTTATGAAATCTTTGTGCAACAAAGCCGTATTTAACTAATGAAAATAAATTGATGATTTTGAAATTACATTAATAAAAACATATACTTAAAACCAAAAAACTTTGCACATAAATAACACCTATTTTATTTTTTAACCTTAACTATTACCTTCAGGTTTTCAACCTAAATAATATAAAAACCCACTCAAAATGAGTGGGTTTTCGCATTCAAATCAATGAATTTGATAAATTAGTTTTTCTCTTTATCAACGATTTTGTTTGCTTGAATCCAAGGCATCATCGCACGCAGTTTAGCACCAGTTTGTTCGATACCGTGTGCAGCGTTTTGACGACGACGAGCAGTCATAGATGGGTAGTTCAACGCACCTTCTTGGATGAACATCTTAGCGTATTCACCAGATTGGATACGTTTCAGTGCATTACGCATTGCTTCACGAGACTGTTCGTTGATTACTTCAGGACCAGTTACGTATTCACCGTACTCAGCGTTGTTAGATACTGAGTAGTTCATGTCAGCGATACCACCTTCGAACATCAAGTCAACGATCAGTTTAAGTTCGTGTAGACATTCGAAGTAAGCCATTTCTGGTGCATAACCAGCTTCAACCAGAGTTTCGAAGCCCATTTTAACCAGTTCAACAGCACCACCACAAAGAACTGCTTGCTCACCGAACAGGTCAGTTTCAGTTTCTTCACGGAAAGAAGTTTCAATGATACCAGTACGGCCACCACCTACGCCTGAAGCGTAAGAAAGCGCAACGTTACGAGCATTACCAGAAGCATCTTGGTGAACAGCGATCAGATCAGGAACACCTGAACCACGTTGGAATTCTGAACGTACAGTGTGACCAGGTGCTTTAGGCGCAACCATGATTACGTCTAGGTCTTTACGTGGAACAACTTGGTTGTAAAGAACAGAGAAACCGTGAGCGAATGCAAGAGTTGCACCTTCTTTGATGTTTGGTTCAATTACATCGCGGTAAAGTTGAGCTTGGAATTCATCTGGAGTCAGAATCATAACAAGGTCAGCTTGAGCAACAGCAGCAGGTACTTCAGATACTTTAAGACCAGCGTTTTCAGCTTTTTTCCAAGAAGTAGAACCAGCGCGCAGACCTACAGTCACGTCAACGCCAGAGTCTTTAAGGTTAAGCGCGTGTGCGTGACCTTGTGAACCATAACCAATGATTGCTACTTTCTTAGATTGGATGATAGATAAGTCGCAGTCTTTATCGTAAAAAATTTGCATTGCTGTCTCCGCTTAAATGCTTGTTTGTCTGTTTCATCAGGCAAGTCACCAGTATATGCCTTGCCTGATTCCCTCTTCTTAATTCAGTCGAGGTAATTCCTTGAATTTAGATGGTCAGTACTTTTTCGCCACGTGCGATACCAGACACACCTGAACGTACGACTTCTAGAATCGTGTTTTCTGCTAATGCATCAATAAATGCATCAATTTTTTCAGTCGTACCGGCAATTTGGATGGTATAAGTTGTTGGCGTTACGTCCACAACCTGACCACGGAAAATGTCAGCAGTACGCTTGATTTCATCACGTGCAGAACCCAGTGCTTTTACCTTGATCAGCATCAGCTCACGTTCGATGTGTGAACCTTCTGACAGGTCAACTACTTTAACCACTTCAACTAGCTTGTTCAGCTGTTTGGTGATCTGTTCGATCTTGTGATCATCACCATAAGTGGTCAGAGTCAGACGTGAAAGTGTCGGATCTTCGGTTGGTGCCACGTTCAATGTCTCGATATTGTAGCCGCGTTGTGAGAACAAGCCCACTAAACGGGATAATGCACCAGCTTCGTTTTCAACGAGTACAGAGATAATATGTCTCATGAAGTGCGCTCCCCTTTAGCCAACCACATATCTTTCATTGACTGACCAGCTACCAACATTGGATAAACGTGTTCCGTACGGTCAACCATTACGTTAATAAATACGCACTTATCATTGATCGCCATTGCTTCTGCAAGCTTTGATTCAAGCTCGTCTGCATGGTTAATTTCAATGCCTACATGACCATAAGCTTCCATCAGCTTACCGAAGTCAGGCAGTGATTCTACATAAGAACTAGAGTGACGACCTTCGTAGTTCATATCCTGCCACTGTTTTACCATACCTAAAGCACGGTTATTCAGGCACAGAATTTTCACGTTCAAGCCATATTGCTTACAGGTTGAAAGCTCCTGAATACACATCTGAATTGATGCTTCACCAGTGATACAAACCACTTGCTGATCCGGGAAGGCCAGTTTCGCCGCCATTGCGTATGGCAAGCCTACACCCATGGTACCCAGACCACCAGAGTTGATCCATTGACGAGGACGTTTATAGCGATAGTGCAAGGCACCGAACATCTGGTGTTGACCTACGTCAGAGGTAATGATCGCTTCACCATTGGTGATTTTATCCAGCGCACGAACCACCTGTTGTGGCTTCATGGTACCATCTGTTGGCACTTCGAATTTCAGGCCGTGGAAGGCACGCCATTCATTGATCTGTTTCCACCATGCAGCAATCGCTTCAGGATTTGGCTTGGACACATTCATCTGTTTCAGCTGGTTCAGCATTTCGTTCAGTACAGGTTCAACTGCACCCACGATTGGAATGTGCGCCATGATGGTTTTAGAAATGGTCGCCGGATCGATGTCGATGTGAATGACTTTGGCATTCGGACAGAATTTAGCAGGGTTATTGGTTACACGGTCATCAAAACGTGCACCTACCGCCAAGATCACATCGGCATTCGCCATGGTCATGTTGGCTTCATAAGTCCCATGCATACCCAACATGCCGATGAATTGATCATCATCGCCAGGGAATGCGCCTAAGCCCATCAAGGTATTGGTCACTGGATAACCCAGCAAATGTGCAAGTTCAGTCAATTGAGCTGAAGCATTGCCTTGAACCACACCACCACCAGAGTAAATCACTGGGCGTTTCGCGTTAATCAGTTCATCAATGGCTTTACGAATCTGACCTGAGTGACCACGGTAAGGTGGCTGATAAGAACGCATCTTGATCTTTTCAGGATATTCGTAGGCAAATTTTTCTGCAGGGTTAGTTGCATCTTTCGGAATATCAACAACCACTGGACCTGGACGGCCAGATGCTGCGATATAGAATGCTTTTTTAATAACTGCTGGAATTTCGCTTGCATGACGCACTTGGAAGCTGTGCTTCACGATCGGACGAGAAATACCGACCATATCGGTTTCCTGGAACGCATCCTCACCGATCAAATGGCTTGCGACCTGACCTGACAGTACGACCATTGGAATAGAATCCATATAGGCTGTTGCAATCGCGGTCACGGTATTAGTTGCACCTGGACCTGAAGTCACCAGTACAACACCTGTCTTACCTGTTACACGTGAGTATGCATCTGCCATGTGACCGGCAGCTTGTTCATGACGTACTAGGTAATGTTTGATTTTGTCTTGTTGAAATAGCGCATCGTAAATGTGTAGAACTGCGCCGCCTGGATATCCAAAAACATGTTCAACGCCTTCATCCGCTAATGCGCGAACGAGCATTTCACCACCAGATAAAAGTTCCAACGTGATTCACCCTAATATTATTCACTGCGTAAATGGGAGGCATTTGCAGTGTCTCATTCAGTAACTGTCTGCACTGTTATAGCACACATATATCATAGTTTTCATCGCAATAGGGAAAAAATCTGATCTCTCAGCTGTTCGAGCAATATGAGATCTAAAACATGTTGGGATAAACATATTTTGTTTAGCTTTGTTCAATTTCTCGGCTAGAGAAATCGCCCATTGCATGAAATGACACTTATTCGAAGGGTGATCGAGATAAGGCATGTAAAACTATTGCTGCATTCTTGTGTTTTCAGCCTCTAAAGTCAAGTTTAAAAAACGTGCTATACACCATAAATTTCATACTTTTCGCTGTTTTTCTAAACTTTTATCTATATAGCTGTACTAAAACCCCTAATAACTAAAAAAAATATAATTTAAAAACAATAAATTAAATATTTATTCCTATAAATTTTAAATATGCTTTATATAAAAATTTTGAATGAATTTTTATGATTTTTAATTTTACTTTTTATGAATGACTCATATAAAAATTTGACGTTCCTTCAGAAATACGTCGACAAAAAGCCGACAAATGCCCTTACTTCATTATTTAAAAGGACTACAATATCAAAAACCTTAGTGCTTGAATTGCAAAGGATAGATCAGAATGAATAGTTCACGCTTCGCTGCTTTGGCAGGCATGCTTTGCATCAGTTTAATGGGCAGTAATGCCATGGCCAATGAATTCTATAAATGGGTCGATGCCAAAGGGGTTACTCATTACACCAAGACTCCGCCACCTAAGAATGCCAAAAAAACAGGCAAAGTGGAGACCTATGGCTGGAAGAACTCCTACCCGACACCATCTCACAGCACTGCGCCTGCTGCTGACTCCAAGTCTGCTAAAGAAGAAAATTCCGCTCCAGTTGAACAAAACCAGTCTCAACCAGCGGCTCAACCTGCAACATCAGGAAAAATGCTCTAAGCAGAACTTAATTCTGGGACATTTTCACTGACATTTCGAACGCGCAAAATTCACTTTTAGGTGCATTTTGCGCTATGCTGTGCAACAAACTTTTCCACCGTAATTCATTAATACGTTTATGACTACTCACATTGACTCAGAATACCAAGCCAGTGCGATTGAGCCTCAAGTCCAGCAGGACTGGGAATCTCGCAAAGCCTTTAAAGTTGCCGACACTGTAGAAGGTCCACGTCGTTATATCCTCTCGATGTTCCCTTACCCAAGTGGCAAGCTGCATATGGGTCATGTGCGTAACTATACCATTGGTGACGTGATCAGCCGTTTTCACCGCCTAAAAGGTGAAACTGTACTGCAACCGATGGGTTGGGATGCGTTCGGTCTGCCTGCTGAAAATGCGGCTATTGCACACAAAGTTGCTCCAGCAAAATGGACCTTTGAAAACATTGATTACATGCGTAATCAGCTGAAAAAACTGGGTCTGTCGATTGACTGGGATCGTGAATTCGCAACCTGTACACCAGAATACTATCGCTGGGAACAGTGGCTGTTTATCCAGCTGTATAAAAAAGGCCTGATCTACCGCAAACTTTCAACTGTAAACTGGGATCCAGTCGACCAGACCGTTCTGGCGAATGAACAGGTTGAAAATGGTCGTGGCTGGCGTTCAGGTGCATTGGTTGAAAAACGTGATATTCCAATGTACTACTTCCGCATTACTGACTATGCGCAAGAATTACTCGATGACCTTGAAACGTTAAAAGACGGTTGGCCACAACAAGTGCTGACCATGCAACGCAACTGGATTGGTCGCTCTCAGGGTATGGAAATCACCTTCCCTTCTGCAAATCCAGAAATCTATGCAGATGGTCTGACTGTATTCACGACTCGTGCCGATACACTAATGGGTGTAACTTATGTTGCGATTGCAGCTGAACATCCAATGGCGCAAAAAGCCGCTGAAAATAACCCAGCGTTAAAAGCCTTTATCGAAGAATGCCGTATGGGTTCTGTGGCAGAAGCCGATCTGGCGACTGCCGAGAAAAAAGGCATGGCGACTGGTCTGTTCGTGAAACATCCACTGACTGGCGAAGAAGTTCCTGTCTGGATCGCCAACTATGTACTGATGTCTTACGGTTCAGGTGCGGTGATGGCGGTACCTTCACACGACGAACGTGACTTTGAATTCGCCAATAAATATGGCCTGACCATCAAGCAAGTCATCGATGCCAAAGGCGCAGATGATACTGAATTCTCTGCAACTGAATGGCAAGAATGGTACGGTTCGAAAGAAGGCAAACTGGTAAATTCAGGCGAATTTGACGGTTTAGACTTTCAAGGCGCGTTTGATGCCTTCCTGGAAAAACTAGAACCACAAGGTCTTGCGAATGTAAAAGTTCAGTTCCGCCTGCGTGACTGGGGTGTTTCCCGTCAGCGTTACTGGGGTTGTCCAATCCCAATGATCAACTGTGAAAAATGTGGTCAGGTGCCAGTTCCAGAAGATCAATTACCAGTAGTTCTACCAACTGACGTTGTGCCAGATGGTTCAGGCAACCCGCTGAACAAAATGCCGGAGTTCTATGAAACCAAATGTCCATGCTGTGGCGGCGATGCACGTCGTGAAACCGATACACTGGATACTTTCGTAGAATCATCTTGGTACTATGCACGTTATGCATCCCCAGACTTTACTGGCGGTATGGTAAAACCAGAAGCAGGTAAAACCTGGTTGCCAGTGAACCAGTACATCGGTGGTGTTGAACACGCGATTCTACACTTGTTATACGCACGTTTCTTCCACAAATTAATGCGTGATGAAGGCGTGGTTGAAGGCAATGAACCATTCACTAACCTGCTGACTCAAGGTATGGTGCTGGCGGATACCTACTACCGTGAATCTGAATCTGGCAAGAAAACCTGGTTCAACCCGGCAGATATCGAACTGGAACGTGACGAAAAAGGTCGCATCATCTCTGCAAAATACAAAGGTGACGGCGAGCCTGTAATCGTGGGCGGTCAGGAAAAAATGTCGAAATCGAAAAACAACGGTATCGACCCGCAAGCGATTATTGACCAGTACGGTGCCGATACTGCCCGTGTATTCATGATGTTTGCTGCACCACCAGATCAATCACTGGAATGGTCTGATGCTGGTGTGGAAGGTTCTAACCGCTTCCTGAAACGTGTATGGCGTCTGGCTATTGGTTTCCTTGAAAAAGACAATGCAGCGACTGAAATCGATAAGGCTAAACTTTCAACCGCTGCGCAAGACCTGCGTCGTAAAACGCATGAAACCATCCAGAAAGTGGGTGATGACATCGAACGTCGTCATGCCTTCAATACTGCGATTGCGGCATTGATGGAACTACTGAATGCAACCAACAAGTTTGAAGCAAAAGATGACAACGATGTTGCGGCAGCCCGTGAAGCCATCATCACCCTGCTGACCTTACTGGCTCCATTTGCACCACACTTAAGCCAAACTCTGTTGGCTCAGTTTGGTATCGAGTTAACTTCTGCTCAGTTCCCGCAAGTGGATGAGTCTGCGCTAACTCGTAACACCCAAACCATCGTAGTACAGGTGAACGGTAAACTGCGTGGCAAGCTAGAAGTTTCTGTAGATGCGTCTAAAGAAGACATCCTGACACAAGCCAAAGCTTTACCAGAAATCCAGCAATTCCTGACTGGTCCGACCAAGAAAGAAATTGTGGTGCCAAATAAACTTGTAAACCTTGTTGTCTAAATAAATTTAGAGAAATTCCTCCCACCCTCCCTTTAATAAAGGGAGGAGCTGCGCTTCCTAGAAGCACTACACATTGTGGAAAGTCCCCCTTTGAAAAAGGGGGATTTAGAGGGATTAAATTTAGCAAGTAAAACAATTCCCAAACAAAGCCCGTTGCCAGTCAACGGGCTTTGACTTTACAATCCGGTTCAGGATTTCAGATATTTCCTTCGGGAAGAACAGAGGACAACGCATGCATTTGGGCAAACGTTTAGCAGCAATTGTTTTAACTTGTGGTCTAAGTGCAGGCCTCGTTGGCTGTGGCTTCCATTTAAAAGGGACCAATCCAAGCTCAGTACCTGTTACTTACTCGGTGATGAGCCTGGCTTTACCAGCGAATACGGAAGATTTACAGGAAAAATTGGCGATTTACCTCGGTGCGGCTGGGGTACAGTTGACTAACTCATCCAATGGTTATGTACTGCGTGTACTGGACTATACGCCTCGTCGTATGGAGCTCAATGGCAAGCTGGTAGAAACCTTGCTACGCCTCAGCGTGACCTTCCGTATCGAAGATGCGCAAGGCAATCCGGTAACTGAACCGCGTACCGTGATTGCAACCCGTACCTATCAATACGACATTGAAACTGTGAATACCGATGACCAGGAACAGGTATTCCTGAAACAGGTACTTGTGGATGATGTAGCTCAACAGATTGCCCGTCAGATTTCATCCAACCGTTTGCCGCTGGCAAAACCAGATACTTCTGCTCAACCTGCTAAGTAAGAGCATTGTATGAAACTTGACTATCTGCAGGCATTAAAGCGTGTCAACGAAGCTCGTGGTGCTTGGGTATTGCATGGTCAGGAACCTTTACTTGAACAAAATTTGATGGATGCCTTTCGTACTAGCTGGCAACAGCGCGAAGTCGAGCGGCAGCGTTATGACATCAATTCGGCCAGTGACTGGAAAAATGTTTTTAATGCCCTAAACAGCCTGTCGTTATTTTCCACCCGGCTTGCTGTGGAAGTGCATGGCAACATCAAACCGGATGCTAGTGGCATCAAACAGCTGAAAAGCTATTTACAGCAAGATAGCGACAACCTGTTACTGGTTGTCATGCCCAAGCAGGACAGTAGCAGCCTCAAGTCCAGCTTTTTCCAGGTCATGGATGCTAATGGTGTCAATGTTTCCCTGGCAGCGAATTATCCTCGTGACCGTCAGCAGATTCTGTCAGTCGAAGCGGAGAAGCTGGGAATTAAACTGGATAATGACGCTTGGGCCTGGTTGGAACAGCATCATGAACATAACCTGCTCGCCGCCAAAAACAGCCTGATGCGTGTCAGTGATACATTTGCCGATGTGGAAATAATCCAAGTTGAGCATCTCTATGCCTGCCTACAGGATCAATCCCGCTATAGCACTTATGATCTCAGTGATGCGCTACTGAATGGCAACTTGGTGCAATCAATCAAGATTTTTCAGTACCTGATTGCGTCGGGCGAACCGATGAGCCTGATTTTATGGAGTATCAGCAAAGAAATGCGCCTGCTGATGCAACTGTTTGAACAGCCGCAAAATGCGTTGCAAATTGGCATCTGGAAAACCAAAGTAGGTTTGTATCAACAGGCGCTGCGACGTTTAAGTCCACAAATTTTTTTAAGCTGGCCTCAGCTTTTATTGCGGATCGATACCTCAATTAAAGGTCTCGGCCATGAGAATCCTGAACATTTGGTGCTGCAAGCCATTAGCAGCATGTGTGGCAAAAGCCTGTGGACTTCGCCGGTTTAACTGAAGAACCGTGCAAACCAGCCCTTGCCTTTTTTCTGTTCCTGAACTTTTAGATAATGAATCATGTTATCTCGCACGGCATCGACATAATTCTGATCATCGTGCTGAATATGATTGATTAACCATTTCGACAACAGGCGATACAGATCATTTTCGATCGATAAACCTTGATGAAATTTCTCGCGATAATCATTCAAGCGTTTGACAAACAGACCATGAATGCCGCGATGCGAAGGCAAATACTGATAATGCACCTGTTCCAGAAGATTTTCTTCGAAAGTAAAATGTGACTGGGTATAGTCAATTAAATCCTCCAAAACTTCTTTAATTTTACCGCGATTCCCCGTCTTTCGAACCTCTTCCAAGATATTAATATAGTCCAAAATTTGGCGGTGCTGATTGTCGATCACCTCAATACCGATATTGTAACTATCATTCCATTCCATGAATGTTTCCCGTCTAGAATTTTTAAAAATAATTGTTAAATCTTATAAGTTTATAAGGGCTTCATCGATTTGTAATGCATACCCTTATTTTTTATAAGGGATTTCGATATTAGGGTATTTTTTGGTCGTAATCTAGAGGTTTATGATTAATTTTTTATTTTTATTACGCCAATCTCAACTTTAAATAAGCTTTTCAAATTGAATCGGCGAATAACCACATTTTTTATTCATAAC
>NZ_JPQO01000053.1 GCF_000773685.1 Acinetobacter sp. HR7
AAAGTTGAGATTGGCGTATAATAAGTATTGGCATACTTGATGCTATTCATAAATTAGCTTTATTTTTTAAGCTTAATAATTAAACAAAACATTTGTGGAGAATGTTATGAAAACTACTCAAAAGGGTTTTACCCTTATTGAATTAATGATTGTTGTTGCGATCATTGGTATTCTGGCTGCGATTGCACTTCCTGCATACCGTGACTATATGCAACGTTCTGCAAACAGTGCGTGTTTAGGGGAAGCAAAAGCATATCTAGGTACAGCAATTGCTGATGCTGCGGATGGCCGTAACCCAGCAGCTCCTAAAAAAGCAGCATGTGAAACTGCTCCTACGGTTACTATCGCTAACTATCAAGCTGGTGATTCGATTACCTTTGTACCATATGAAAAAGGTACATCTACTTTGAAAAAATCAACAATCTGTGATGCTGGTACAGGTAGTTGCCGAGTCCAATCATAATCTAGCTTTAGATTTAATCATATAAAAAAGCACCTTATGGTGCTTTTTTATTATAATTTAGATACTTATTAAAAAGTGCAAGAAGAATGTGGAATAGTATTACAGTATTTGGATTTATATTAATTGTTATTTTAGTATTTAGTTTGGGAGTATCTGGGGATTTCTTTTTGGATGATATGCCAAACATCCTTCAGAATGTCCGTCTTTATGTAGATCATTTTAATATAGAACAGTTTATCTATGCGGCTTTAAGTTTCCATGATGGGCATGGTGAACGTGCCTTGCCGATGCTCAGCTTTGCAATTGACTACTGGCGTGCGGGAGGGATGGATGCATTTACCTTTAAAGTGACCAATCTCATTATTCATACTTTGACATCCCTTATTATGTTGGGTTTTGTTCGCCAGCTATTATTGGCTGTTCATTGGAATGCGAAACACGCAATATGGGGAGCTTTAATCATTGCACTTGCGTGGGCCATCCATCCAATGCAAGTTTCTTCTGTTTTATATATTGTTCAGCGGATGCAGACTATGGAAGTGATGTTTATGCTTCTAGCATTATGGTCTTATCTGGTGATGCGGCAAGTTCAACTTGCTGGGGGGAGAGGGCGACGATATGGTGTTCTTGCGATCGTTGCATGGTTGCTGGCATTGGCATGTAAAGAAGATGCAATCATTTTTCCATTATTGACGCTACTAATTGAAGTTACTATTTTTAGGTTTAATGCAGGCCAAGTAATCGTAAAGCGTGGTTTAAAACAAAGCTATACCTTGTTTTTTATCGTATTTATCCTTGCATATTGTTTTGTGATTATTCCACGTTATGGCTGTTTAGATTATTGTGGGCGAGATTTTAATAGTATTGAACGTTTATTGACACAAGCACGTGTGTTAATGATGTATATCGGGCAAATACTATGGCCCATACCTGATGCATTTGTATTTACCTATGATACTTATCCTATTTCACATAGTTTATGGCAGCCATGGACAACAATTACTTCTATATTAACTATTATTGCTTTGATGACCTGGGCATGGATGTGGAGACTAAGACACCCATTATTTGCGTTTGGAATATTCTTCTTTTTTGCAGGACACTTTGTTTCGAGCAATGTTATTCCATTAGAACTCGTCTTTGAACATCGTAATTATTTACCTTTATTGGGTATTATTTTAGCAGTCGCAGATCTACTGTTAATGATCAAAAAACGCTATTTTAATGATCAAAATTTTGTGTTGACCACAGTATCTAGTTTAGTTCTGAGTTTATTTGCTGTCAGTACAACTGTTCAAGCTTATACATGGGGTGATCCAATTCGTTTAGCACAGAAGATGGTACGTTTAGAGCCTGAATCTAGACGTGCCTGGATGCAATATACAGGAAGCTATTATCAATTATATAATCGAACAAAAAATAAATATTATTTGCAACAGGCGGCTCATATTGCGGAACAGGCACAACAAAATTTTCCTGATGATGCTTCATTGGCGGGGAATCAGGTCTTATTTAAATCTATGGCTGGTATGGCAAAAGATCAAGACTGGCAGGAATATTATCAGTCTTTGAAAGCGCCTGTAACGTTAAATAGTCGGTTGGGTGAGAAACGTATTAGTCTATTATTTCTAAAAAATAATGTAGAAAAAGGTTTGATCAAGGATCGAGAAAAGGTCATCAAAGCATTTGAAATTGCTTTAATCAAAGATATTTGGTTTGAATTTCCGGAGTATCTTGGTATTGGATATTTTGTTTATCATGGTATTAATGAGAAGCGTGCTTTACCATTTTTTGAAAAAGCTGTAGAAACTAATCCTCAAGATGCTGAGGCAATTCAAGATTTATATTCACAATTGACCGAAGTAGGAAAAGAAGATTGGGTCAATCATTTAAAAGCAATGAAAAAATATAAAAAATAGAAGCTCTGAATTTTAGAGATATACTGAATTGGGGTAACAAAATGGTGAGAGGGTTTACGTTAGTAGAGTTGATGATCGTAATTGCTGTTATTGCAATTTTAGCGAGTTTAGCATTGCCAACATACCGAAATTATATGCAACGAACAGTAAATAGTGCATGTTTGGCCGAAGCAAAAGTTTATATGAATACTGTGGTTGCAAATTTTGCTGATAATATCACTGTTCCTATTTATAATCCTTCAGCTTGTGAAAAAGTAGTTCCAATACCTACTGAAATGGATTATAGAATCAATGGGTCAACAATATTTGTCACACCTTTAAAAGGGAATTCAGCTTTGAAGCAAGATGTAGAATGCCAAGTTGGTACAGCAGATTGTCATTTAGCCCCTTGAGTATAATATGTTTATATCTATAGTTTTACCTGCAAAAAATGAATCAGGTGCAATTGGGGATACCATCAAAAAAATTCATGCGCTAGGCATTGTCAATGAAATTCTAGTCATTAATGACGGTTCTACCGATTCCACTCAGCAAGTTGCAGAGCAAGCAGGTGCAACGGTGATCTCTCATCCTTACTCTAAAGGCAATGGAGCTGCGATTAAAACAGGTACCCGTCATGCTTCGGGGGATGTGATTGTATTTATGGATGCGGATGGACAACACGATCCAAAAGATATCCCTCGATTATTAGAAAAAATAGGAGAGGGATATGATCTGGTTGTAGGTGCGAGGCAGAAAGGTTCTCAAGCCAGTTTAGGGCGAGGTGTGGCTAACGCGCTTTATAATAACCTCGCAACTTATATGACAGAACATAAGGTTGAGGATTTAACTTCAGGTTTCAGGGCTGTTAGAGCAGAAAAATTTAAAGAATTTTTGTATTTATTGCCTAATGGATTTTCTTACCCTACTACAAGCACAATGGCATTTTTTAGGGCGGGATATTCCGTAACTTATGTACCAATTCATGCGGCAAAACGTATTGGTAAAAGTCATATTCATCCTCTAAAAGATAGTATTCGGTTTTTTCTAATTATTTTTAAAATCGCAACGCTATTTTCACCATTAAAAATGTTTTTGCCAATTTCATTTTTACTATTTTTCATGGGAACAGCCTGGTATGGTTATACCTTGTATGAGTTTCATCGTTTTACCAATATGAGTGCTTTGCTTTATACGGGCAGTATCATGATTTTCCTAATGGGGCTGATTTCTGAGCAAGTGACTGCATTGATGTATAAAGAGAAATAAGTGTTATGTTGAAAAGTTTAAAACAGCTTTGGGGGATATTAACTAAGTTAGATAAGCGCAAAGTAATTTATGTTTTAATTCTCGTCGTGGGCATGGCTTTTATCGAGTCAGCTGGTGTGATTTCAATTATGCCTTTTCTTGCTGTTTTATCAAATCCAGCTATTGTAGAGACAGTTCCTATACTTAAAATACTTCAAGAGTATTCTGGAGCAAAAAATTCTCAACAAGTAGTTATTTATTTGGGAAGTATTTCTTTTATTATTGTCGTTTTTTCAGCATTTTTAAAAATAATAACACAATATGCAGTTAACCGGTTTGCAAGCCTGCAAAGGCACTATTTTTCATCGCGATTACTCAAAATATATCTGCAACAGAATTACGAGTTTTTTATTCAAAGGAATAGTGCATCTTTAATCAAAAATGTATTGTCTGAAGTAGATCAGTTGATTTGGTCCATGATTTTACCTGCACTGAGTATGTTGTCTTATGGGCTTGTATTAATTGCTATGATTGGAATTTTGTTGTTATATAACCCAATTATAGCATTGGGAACAGCAGGCACATTAGCTTTTTTTTATATCACTATTTATGTATTGGTGAAAAAAAAGCTAAGTAAAATTGGACAAGAGTTTACCCAAGCTAATAAAGAACGTTATCAAAACTGTCAGGAAGCCTTGGCTGGTATTAAAGATGTCATCATTAATAATGCAAAACAGGGCTATATAGATCAGTTTGAGACATCTTCACGTGTATTTGCTAGACACATTGCTACACGGGATACTTTAGGGCAAGTTCCCTTGAATATTATTGAAACGGTAGGTTATGGATGTTTAATCGGTTTAGCAATGCTTTTAGTTGTTCTAGGCAAAGACGTTTCCGAAATACTCCCCGTACTTGGCTTATATGGCTTCGCTGCTTACCGGATGTTACCTGCAGCGCAAAATATTTATCGTGCCATTTCACAGATTAAATTTTCCCAGCAAGTATTAAATATATTAATCCCAGAATTTGATTTGGAAAAAGAAAAATCCTCAAAGGATCTTATCAATCATGCAGCTTCTTTAGAGTTTGAACAGACTATCCGTTTGGAGAATATAAGCTTTGCCTATCCGAATTATCCTGATAAGCCAGTACTTTGTGATATTAATCTTGAAATCAAAAAAAACACGAGCATAGGAATTATAGGAAAAAGCGGAAGTGGTAAAAGTACACTAATGGATATTATGTTGGGATTGTTAACACCGCAACATGGTAAAATTTATATTGATAATAGAGAGCTAAATGAGAGTAATATAAGAGAATGGCGGAACTTGGTGGGTTATGTACCGCAATTTATTTATCTGGCAAATAAATCTGTCGCAGAAAATATTGCATTTGGTGTTCCTAAATCTGAGATTGACATAGAACAAGTTAAGTATGCTTCAAAGTTAGCACAGATAGATGAATTTATTATGCAAAATTTAAATAATGGATATGATGAAATAATCGGTGAAAAAGGTGTAATGCTTTCTGGTGGGCAAAGACAACGTATAGGTATTGCGAGAGCACTATATAAAAAACCAGAAGTTCTGTTTTTAGATGAGGTGACGAGTTCACTTGATGCTGAGACAGCCAACTTAGTTTTTGAATCGATCAAGAATATTGGGAAAACAATAATTTTAATTTCACATAAGCATTTTGAAATTTTATATGTGGATAAAAAAATATTGTTGGGGTAATTATGAATTTAAAAAATTATTTTTTGTTAAATAATCTTATTTTAGATATTAAAACAAATATTTGGTCAAAAGAGAGAATAAATAATTTCTATTATTCGGATGGCGATGAGCAAGAAAATTATATTTTAGAGTTGTTTCGGAACACAAAAGACCTATCAACTGATTCGGTTGAGTTATCAGAAAAAATTCATGATTGGGCTTCTTTATATTACTTAAGTCCGCAGAGAAGTTTATTATTAAAACCATTTGAAAATGACTTTAGAGGAAAAAATATTCTCGAAATAGGTTGTGGATGTGGGACAATAACAAGATTTTTAGCAGAATGTGGTGCAAATATTGTTGCTGTTGAAGGCAGTAAAAAAAGAGCTGAAATTGCACGAGAAAGATGTAGAAATTTAAAAAATGTTAACATCATTTGTGGTACAACCGAAGATTTGAAAGAAAGAGCTGAATTTGATTTCGTCTTGCTAATAGGTGTGCTTGAGTATGCCAAAAAATATTTGGGAGAAAATGGCGACTCGATTTTGCTTGAGTTTTGTAAATTAAATTTAAATAAAAATGGTAAATTAATAATAGCAATAGAAAATAAGTTGGGTGCTAAATATATATCTGGAGCAAAGGAAGATCATTTATTTGAACCTATGGTAGGAATAAATGATTCTTATGAAAAAGAGGGTGTATGTACATATGGGAAATATGAGCTTTTAAATAAAATTGATAATCTAGGATTGGGGTTTAAACAAATTTTTTTACCATTTCCTGATTATAAGTTTCCCTCATTAGTAATTACCCCATTGGGATTGAAAGATTTTCAAAATAATCTAGTTCGTGATTTATTATTGCAGGTTTTACATAAAGATCCGCAGTTACTTAATACTATGTACACTTGCTCTTTAGAAGGGTTGATGAGCAACTCATGTAAAAATAATATGTTAGATGATGTTTCAAATTCATTTTTATTAATTGCTAGTGAAAAAGATTTTAATTTTCATGGCAATATTATTGCATGGTATTATTCTTTTTTTAGAAAAAATAAATATTGTAACAGTATTGTATTTGGGAAAGATTCTAAAACTTTTGTTAAAGATTTATGTCAAGATAAAAAAATATATATAGACGAAAATGCCTATAATTATTGGAATACTATATTCTCAATAATTAATAAAAAAAATTGGAGTGTTATTGGGATTTATAATTGGTTGGAAGTCTGGTTTTTATTTTTAATAAAAAAAATAAATTTAAGTAAAATAGAGTTTGATGAAAAAGTTCCAGGTAAATATATTGATGCTACGCCTTTTAATTTAATAATTGGTAAAAATTCTTATTTTATTGATTATGAGTTTTCTCAAGAAAAATCTATAGATTTGGGTTATTTGTATTTTAGGGCTATTTTTAATTCGCTTATTAGAGTTTCTTCATTTGAATATACTAATCATATTTCTTGTAAGAAAGTATTTGATATAGTTTTCAAAATAATGAAAATAAAATTTCCTTCAATTGATAAAAAAACTGTTTTATCTTATCTTTCAAATGAAGTCGATTTTCTAAATAAATCTTCAATTTTAAAAGTTGAAGAAAAAACTTTGCTTGAAAAAGAAATAAATATGAGATATGTCTTTGATTATAGGTTTAATAATGCTAAATTTCTTTTTCGTAGATTTTTAATTGTGGCAATTAATAAATTAGTTAAATCTTTCTCTTGATTGTGGTGTTTTGTGAAACTCTATAGTTTTGACTTATTTGATACATTAGTATCCAGGAAATTAAATCAACCAAAAGATGTTTTTTTATTAATTGAGGCGACTAATGTAGTTAATTATAGAAATCTTTTCTTTAAAAAAATTGGTTTTTATAAAATAAGGGTTTTTTGCGAAAAAATTTCAAGAATAATTAAAAATAAAACAACAGAAGATGTATCCATATATGATATTTATAAAATAATTAGCTTTTTTGTAAAAAACCCTAATGAGGTAATGGATTTAGAGGTTAAAATAGAAAAAAATATTATTTATCCCTTGGATTTTAATATTGGAATTTTAAATGCCATAAAGGGTAAGGGTAAAATATGTATTACTTCAGATATGTATTTGCCTAAAGATGTAATTATTGAAATTTTAAGTGTGAATAAAATATATTACGACTATCTTTATGTTTCTTCAGATATTGGCTTAACTAAAGCAACAGGGAATATTTTTAAATATATTGCTGATGCACATAATATTAAATTTAAAGA
The DNA here is from genome assembly GCF_000773685.1 of Acinetobacter sp. HR7. Lineage (GTDB taxonomy): Bacteria > Pseudomonadota > Gammaproteobacteria > Pseudomonadales > Moraxellaceae > Acinetobacter > Acinetobacter thermotolerans. The sequence continues at coordinate 7,582 of NZ_JPQO01000053.1, forward strand.
CATGTATCATTATGGGGATAATGAATGGTCTGATGTAGTTGTTCCTAGTAAAATGGGAATTAATGTTCATCATGTGGGAAATGTAAAACATTATAAAAGTGATAATGTTTTTAATATTTTTTCACGAACGTCACAGGATCCCTTGTATAATTTAGGTTATGAATTTTGTGGTCCATTTGCGTATGCTTTTTCGGGATTTATTAAAAATTTTAATAAAGAAAAGCGTGTGGTTTTCAGTGCTAGAGACTCATATTTATTTGAGAGAGCATTTAATATTTTTCATAATAATCAAGAGGTTGAAACATTCTATACGAGAATATCTAGGAAATTAGTATATATCCCAGAAGTTCATTGCTCAGGTAATAATGATAAAGTCTTTGAAGGATCTTTGAGTTGTGATGAATTTTTTAAGCGCTTAAATTTGAAATGCCCTGACAATTTCAAAGGGAAAATGGTTTGGGATATCAAACAAGAACTAGATGCCTATTTATTAGAGTCTAATGACTTTAAATATCAACTTCTTAATGAATATAAAATTGTAAAAAAATACCTTAAAAAGCATGGAATTAGATCAAATATCATTTTTGTTGACATAGGTTGGCGAGGGAGTATTCAAGACTCTCTTTCAGTTATTTTTCCTGAAAATAATTCTATAATAGGTTTATATGTTGGTGTTCTAAATAATCATTCAGGAAAGGTAGGATTTATATTTAATAATAAGAGACCATCAAAATATTATTTTTATATTTTTCAAGCTCTTTCAATATTTGAATTTTGTTTTACAGAGCCTGAATATAGTCTTAATACAATTAAAGAAAATAATGTTGGTTATGATTTTATTTTTACAGAAGATGAAAATATTACTCAACTAGATAAGCGAAAAAGAATCCAAGAAGGAGCGGAAGATTTTTTTAGAGATTTTAGAAATTTAATTATACAGTTAGATTTGGATGAGAAATATATTTATAATTCAATATGTAAGCTTATAAAAAGTAAATTTATGAATATAGAACCTGATCTGATCAATGAGCTTAAAGATTTATCTCATTCAGCCGGGTTCAATGGATCACTACAGTCCTCTTTGATTGAATTTAAAAATTTTTCTATTTTAGGATATCTACAAGCCCCTTGGAAATCATATTTCATGTATGAGTTAAAAAAACATTCTATAATAAGATATTATCTATTTTCCATTTTCTTTCATCATGTATTATTTTTTATTTTTTATGAAAATTTTAAGGTTTTATATAGAAAAATAAGAGCATTTTTAAATGACTAGAAAATATTTAATTATTGGGGCGGGTTTCGCAGGCTCTGTTTGTGCAAGAGAATTAGCAGAAACAGGACATAAAACATTAGTTGTTGATAGACGAGACCATATTGCAGGTAATGCCTTTGATGTTAAAGATGAAAATGGAATTTTAATTCATCAGTATGGGCCTCATATTTTTCATACCAACAGCGAAAGAATTTTTAACTACCTTTCTAAATATACTAAATGGTATAAATACGAGCATCGTGTTCGTAGTGTGGTAAATGGTAAAGAATATCCATTCCCAATTAATAAAGATACTTTAAATCAGTTGTATGATCTAGATTTAACAGAAGAACAAGCAGCTGAATTTTATGAAAAGGTACGTGAGCCCAAAGATAAAGTACAAACAAGTGAAGATGTAGTACTGAATTCAGTTGGTCGTGATTTATATGAAAAATTCTTTTTAAACTATACAAAAAAACAATGGGGATTAGATCCCTCACAATTAAAAGCAGGGGTAGCAGCGCGTATTCCAACCCGTACGAATTCAGATGATCGATATTTTACTGATACTTACCAAGCAATGCCTTTATATGGTTATACAGTGATGTTTGAAAACCTGTTAAACCATCCAAATATCGAGGTTCGTCTTTCTACCGAATTTAAGGATGTCTTGAATGAAGATGCTCAGTTTGATCATATCGTTTACACAGGTCCAATTGATGCTTTCTATGATTATAAATTCGGACATTTGCCATATCGTTCATTACGTTTCGAACATGAACATTTGAATAATGTGGAACAGTATCAGAGTGTCGGAACGGTCAATTACCCTAATGATTTTGACTTTACTCGAATCACTGAATTTAAACATTTAACAGGGCAAACGCACCCATCGACATCAATTGTTCGAGAGTATCCAACAAGTGTAGGTGATCCATATTACCCAATTCCCCGTGATGAAAATGAGGAGTTATTTAAGCGGTATCAGACACTTGCAAATGCAGAAGAAAAAGTTACTTTTGTTGGGCGACTTGCTGAATATCGCTACTACAACATGGATCAGGTTGTTGGTGCAGCTTTGAATGCAGTAGAAAAAATTTTAGGTAAATAAAATTGAAAATCGTATTCTTGTGTAAGCGTCAATATATGTCCAAAGATGTCATATTGGATAAATATGCACGCTTATACGAGATTCCGAATCAATTAGCTCTTCTAGGTCATGAAGTCGAATGCTTTTGTTTAAGCTATCAATCACATGAAAATGGAGTTTGGGATGAATCTACAAATAAAAAGAAATTGAAATGGCATTCAAAGAGCTATAAAGGCATAAAGAAAGTTAATATTGTTTCGTATCCTTTTAAATTATTAAGTAATATTCAAAAATTAAAACCAGATATCATTATTTCTGCATCAGATATTCCGCATATTATTCTTGGTGCATGGGTGGCTAAAAAACTAAATATTCCATTTGTTGCTGATTTATATGATAATTTTGAAGCATATGGTCAAGCTAAAATTCCACTGATAAAAACCTTATTTCATCGTGCGCTTAATCAAGCGAAAATTATTACAACCACAAGTCAATCATTAGCGAATAAAATTCAAAATGATCACCCTAATGTCAAAAATATTTTTGCAATGCCAAGTGTTATTGATCAAAATATTTTTCATGTTGGAAATAAGGTGGAAGCTAGACAATATTTAGGTTTACCTTTGCGTGTGCCATTAATTGGTACTGCGGGCGGACTGACAAAAATGAAAGGTATTCATGAATTGTTTGATGCTTGGGAAATAATAAAGAAAGAAAATCCTGAATGTTATTTAGTATTAGCTGGTCCTACTGAGTTAGAAACACCATTGCCGCAAGATGATAGAGTGATATATTTAGGTTTATTGGCACATCATGAGGTTGCGAAACTTTTTCAAGCATTAGATATTGGCGTCATGTGTATTCCAAATGATGAATTTGGAAAATATTGTTTTCCGCAAAAAGCTTATGAGATGCTCGCTTGTCATCTAAATGTGGTTTCATCTGCAGTGGGTGATATGACTTATTTGCTAGAAGATGATCAACTGTTTATGAATAGTCATGAATTGGCAATAAAAAGCTTAGATAGATTAAATAATTTAACAAACCATAATATTGACGTATCAACTTGGGAAATGTCTGTTGGGCAATTAAATCATAAATTCAACGCGCTATTTTTCTAAAATATAAGCGAATGTCATTATAAAATATATAAGCAGTTGACATGACAATTGGATGGCTTGTTGAATAATAAGATAATTATTTTTTAATCTGTCGGATATTCAAAATATTATCAATTTGAGATTACTCTATTCAATTTTTCGCGTAATTTTCCCCATGAAAATCCATTCGCGAAACTCTTGCAATCTTCAGTAGATAGGTGAATATTTTCGTTGAGAATTTTAAGAGTACATTCTACAAAATTTTCATAGTCTTGATTTTCTATGAGAACCCCTGTTTTTTTATCTTCGACTGCATCCACAATACCACCAGTTTTAAATGCAACAGTGGGAGTGCCATGTGCTGCAGCCTCAATAGCTACCATTCCAAATCCTTCAGGATCATCAGGTATATATTTTACAGGGAAAAGGTGTATATCTGCTAAATGAAACCACGATGAAAGAATCTTGTCATCAGAGATGTTACCAATAAATTTAATATGATCTTCAATATGGTGATATCTAGCTATTTCAAGTATTTCTTCTTTTGTTTGAAGATTTTTATTTAAAGATTGAGATGGTGTATCACCAATAATAACTAATTGGGTGCTAGATTCATTTTGAATAATTTTAGGTAAGGCAAGATCCACAAATTCTTTTAAAGCTTTACGTTTTGTTAAACGCCCAACAGAGATTAATATTTTCTTATTATTTAATTGATAATTTTTTTTAATAGATTGAATTAATTTCTCATTTCGCTCAAGAGATGGATAAGTAACACCCGGATAAATAATAGATAATTTTTCCTGAGATATGCCCTTTTTAAGACAGATATCTTGTGTTGGCGTACTATTTGCGATCACTTTATCAGCCATACCAATCATTGGTATCCAAATTAGATTATAAATCGAATGATTAGTTGCGATATCTAAACCATGAATATAGACGATACTTTTTTTTCTAAAAAACTTTGCCCAAAAGACTACAATTGGAGCAGTTAAACCACTCCCAGCAAAAAGAACATCCGGTTTATGGCGTAAGCAAATAAGTAGTGTTTTTAAAAAAGTTAAAATCAAAAATAAAGGTAAAGGATGAAGGGTTACACCGAAAAAAATGCATTTTGAAGGTGCTTGTTTTTTTGCCTGAGAATGGCTTAGAAGCAGGATCTCATGTTCACGGCTCAGTTCATCTGCAATATGCCAATTGAGTCGTTCCATTCCACCAATTAGAGGTGGAAGATTTCGAGTAATAATTAAAATTTTTTTTTGGCCCATATCATTAATATATTTAAATTTGATCGCCGTTAATATCATACTGGATTCATAGAATTTTAAATGCTTTTTTCACAGCCAACTATTTTTTGATTATCATGTGCAAAACCTTTTTTGCCTGATGTTCACATGAAATTCATGCTCGCCCTAATAGCAGCTATTCTCATCTCTCTAGCATGGCTCATCCCCGTGCACTACCGCCCATGGGTCACTTATACAGGTGAGCTTTATGCATTTTTTTCATTATTTGCTCTTGTAGCCATATTTTTTAAAGACAAAATTAGACTACCTGCGATAAGTTTACCTTTATTGGCACTGGCATGTGTTCCTTTTATTCAGTTGTTAGCAGGGCAGGTGTTTTTCTTTAGTACAGCCATGATGGGAGCACTCTATGTGTTGAGCTTCTGGCTAGCGAGTGTAGTGGGCTATAATCTTTCAACAGGTCAGTTTAATCGGGAAGAAACATTTACCCATCTAAGCTATGTATTTCTGGTTTCAGGAATCATTACGGGTCTAATTGCCTTGTGTCAGTGGTCTAATTTGGATGCTGTTTTACCGGGTATGATGAATATCAGTGGCACAACAAGACCATTTGCCAACTTTGCCCAACCCAATAATATGGCGACTTTTTTGCTCATGTCTTTGATGAGTTGCCTATATCTTTATGAAAAGACAAAAATCCAGACCAAATGGCTAATCGCTTGCGCGGTGCCAATCGTGATGGGTGTGGCTTTAAGTCAATCTCGGACAGCATGGGTGGCTTCAACTGCGATTCTGTTTTATCTGGCATTTTATCAATACAAAGGCATTATTCGCCTGAAATGGTATTACAGTACAGCTTGGCTATTGTTTTTTATCTTTTGTATTTTGCTTTTTCCTTTATTAAGTCCATTTATTGCACAACTAACAGGCATGGATATCTATAGCCGTGAACTGGTATCCCGTGCCACTGGAGATATGTCACGTATGGCGATCTGGAAACAGATGCTGCACGCCATCGCTGCCGAGCCATGGTGGGGATATGGCTGGTATCAGACCAGTGTGGCGTTTGTTTCTATTACAGATACGGTGCAAGGGCCAGTCTGGATCCGTAGTGCCCATAACTTCATTATCGATTTCCTGCTTTGGAATGGTGCCGTGATTGGTGTACCTTTTCTTACTTATTTCGGCTATCTGGGCTACCAGCTGCAACGCTGGGTGAAAACACCAGAATCCGTGATTGGCATGTTGATGATCGGCGCATTTGTGACGCATATGATGTTTGAGTTTCCGCAGCACTATGCTTATTTCTTGTTACCAGTCGGTTTTATTATGGGCACAGTGCTGGCCCAGCGAACAGATATATACAAAACTTTTACGATGCCAACCTGGTTTATGAAAGTTATTTTTGCGGTTGGGGTTGTTCTGTTGGCGGTTATTTACCGTGATTACGATACCGTAGTACCAAAACTGGGACAGAGCATCCGTTATGAACATGAACCAGAAAAAATTACCAATCAGAAACCGATTTATTTGTTGACTGAATTTAATCACCGGATTAACTGGATTCGTTTAAACCCTTATTCCAAAGTGGGTAAAGAGGAGATTCATCAATATGAAAAGCTGGTGGCGAGCTATCCGACTAAGTACAACTTCATCAAGTACATCCGTTTGCTGGCTTATAATGGTTATATTGACGAAGCACATCATCAGCTCTGGCGATTGAATGCGATTCAGAAAACTGCACTCAGCTATGAAGATATCGTCAAAGACATGCCGAAATAATCTTCAACCAATAATTTGACTCAATAAAAAAGCCATCATCATGATGGCTTTTTTACGTGTATCTGATGTCCCGTCCTGAAATAA
>NZ_JPQO01000054.1 GCF_000773685.1 Acinetobacter sp. HR7
GGGGTTCAGCGGACGCTTACCGAAATGCGGTCTTATGAAGAGGCTTTATATTTTCAGCGTCATTGCCGTGGAACCAGACTCGACAATAATGGCAATGGTGTTCCCTGTGAAAATGACATTCGCTGGTTGAAAAAATAAGTGTAGTCATGAAATAAAAAAGCGCCCTAAGGCGCTTTTTTATTTCAGAGAAGATTATTTATCTTCACAGAATTTCATAAAGGCTTTCAGACCTGGGCCTTGATATTTCTGACGGTGTACTAGCATAAACAGCGGACGGGTCAGAGACCAGAACGGAGTATCCAGAACGACTAACTGACCTTTTTCACGTAAAGGTTCAATCGCCAGTTTGGAAATACAGGACATACCTAGACCACCAGCCACGATCTTCAGAATCGCTTCGTTATGACCTAAGGTCAGGCGGATATTGGCATCGGGCAGGTCTTGCAGAATCGCGTTATCAAAGACTTCACGGGTGCCTGAACCTTCTTCACGCAGAATCCATTCCACTGTTTTAAAGTCTTCTGCAGTTAATGGGCGATCCAGTTGTGCTAGTGGATGATCCGGCGCACAGCATACCGCGAGTTCATCATCACGCCAGTGGATACATTGCAGCTGTGGCAGGTGACAAGAACCTTCGATCAGGGCGAGATCCAGCTGGAACTGGTTCACCGCTTCTATCATCTGGCGGGTATTGCCGACTTGCAGCTGTAGATGGGCTTGTGGCTGGATTTTCAGGAAGTCCGCCATCAGGTCAGGCATCAGGTAATCGGAAATGGTCAACGTCGCACCGAGACGCAGGTCGATGCTTTGCAATTCACCTTTGGCTGCCTGTTCGAAAGCTTCACAACGGCCAAGTATTTCAAGGGCTTGTGGGAGAAGGAAACGACCTAAGTCATTAAGCTGTAAACGCTTTCCAAGACGGTCGAATAAAGGCGCGCCAAGACCATCTTCTAAATCTGCTAAAGCCATACTCGCCGCACTTTGGGTGAGTTTGACTGCATCACTGGCTTTGGTGACGGTACCTTCTTGAGCAACTGCTACAAAAACAGCCAACTGGCGTAGAGTCATGCGCATGAATAGAGCCTTAACATTTAAAAAATATTAATAAATTATGTTGTCATGCTAACATGAGCACAGTATTTGATGCCACGTTTGAATCATGTCTATTGAAAAATTTAGCTTAGAAAAGGTTTTATCTGTACACCGTTGGACCAATACGCTGTTTAGTTTCACTATGACCAGACCCGCACATTTCAAGTTTACCGCAGGGCAGTTTGCGAGGATCGGCTTGAAAGTCGGTGATGAACTTGTGGTTCGGGCATATTCAGTAGTGTCATCTCCCTTCGATGAAACTCTGGAATTCTTTTCAATAGTTGTTCCTGAAGGAAAATTTACTTCGAATTTACAACATCTTAAGGTGGGTGATGAACTTTACCTTGAGAAGATTCCTTATGGTTATCTGACCCTTGCTCGTTATCAACTGCCTTTGCCGCATGATCTCTGGTTGCTGGGCACAGGGACTGGTCTGGCACCATTCTTATCGATGCTGCAGGACTTTGAAACCTGGAATAATTACAAGCACATTAACCTCGTTTATAGTGTACGAACCCAAGCTGAACTGGCCTATGTTGACCGTATTCAGGAAATTGCCGAGACCTTTGGCGAAGGTCATAACGGCTTTAAATTTATCCCAATCATTACACGTGATCCTGAAGCAGCATTACATGAACGTCTGCCAATTTTGATTGCGAATGGTGACCTGGAAAAAGCTGCGGGCATGCAGTTTAATCCTGAAACCAGCCATGTGATGCTGTGTGGTAACCCGCAGATGGTCGAAGATACCAAAGAAGCCCTTAAAGCTCGTGGCCTCACCATGAACCGCCGTGGGGAAGGTAATATCGCGGTAGAGAATTATTGGTAATTCCTTCAGGGTTCCTCCCTTTGAAAAAGGGAGGTTAGGAGGGATTAACATTATTAGCTTACTTATCTGTCCTTGAATCCTCCCCAAACCCCTCCTTTGTCAAAGGATGGGGCTTTTTACCTCTTCAAAGGTGAGCAGCATTGCTGCACAAGGGAAGGTATTAAGCTGAATGAACTATAGTCTGAAAATAGAATCCCCCTAAATCCCCCCTTTGTTAAAGGGGGACTTTTATTTTCTTTAGGCACAAAAAAACCTCCATACGGAGGTTTTTTATTGCGGTCATCTTAGTGAACAAACATATCCATAAATTCACGGATTTCCTGAATTGCAGTATCGACATCCGTGGTGAGCCAGGTCGGTTCAAAGAAGCCGGCATAGTGTTCGATACGTTCCGCAGGCACGACCAGACGCACTGGACATTCTTCTTCTAGGAGGCGCCATGGAATAATCGGCACATCATTGTCGAGCCAGGCCGCTACATTGCGCACATCAATAATCATGGCATTAATGCAGTCCGGAAATGGCATCACAGACATTTCTTCCGTGCGACGACGGAAATATTCCAGATCCTGCCAGCGCAGCAGATAGCTTGGCTTGCTGAATTCAATAATTCCAATCAGATGTTGATCACGGGTGTAGTGCAGGGCACATTGATGTGTGACGTCAGTGTCAAGATCAAGCGATACACTTTGTTGACGATACGCCATATAACTCGGGTGTATAAATAGGAGGTGCAAGATTATAGCGCATTTCAGTTGAATAGGGCAGCGCTGCAAATCTGTTTACATAAAAGCCAGAATGGAACTGGTATGGCTTATGCATATCCTCAACGTACAACGAGAAAAACAAAGAGGTTTATATGTCAGAGTCAAAAAGTGTCATTGATACCGGTGTACCCGGAGCTGTAGAACAAGAAGATTATTTTGCCCTGCGACAGTTGAAGAAAGGTGCTGTCGGCTGGTTGCTTCTCGTAGGTTTGGGGGTGGCTTACGTCATTTCCGGGGATTTCGCAGGCTGGAACTTTGGTCTGGCACAGGCTGGTTGGGGCGGCATGTTTATCGCGACAATCGTGGTCGCTTTCATGTATTTGTGCATGTGTCTGGCGATGTCGGAAATGTCGACCATGTTGCCGACCGCAGGTGGTGGTTACAGTTTTGCCCGTACCGCATTTGGTCCATTTGGCGGCTATCTGACTGGTAGTGCTATCCTGATTGAATATGCAATCGCACCTGCTGCCATTGCCTGTTTCATCGGGGCATATTGCGAAGCACTATTTGGTATTGGCGGCTGGATTATTTATCTGGTTAGCTATCTGATCTTTATGGGCTTACACCTGAAAGGAGCAGGTGAAGCACTGAAAGTCATGTTTATCATTACTGCAATCGCAGCAGTAGCATTGATGGTGTTCATCTTTGGGATGCTGCCGCATTTTAATAGTGCAAATCTGTTTAATATTGCCGTCAATCCTGAAGCAGCAGGCGCAAGTAGCTTTCTGCCACTGGGCTATCTGGGTATTTGGGCTGCCGTACCGTATGCGATCTGGTTCTTCCTGGCAGTTGAAGGTGTACCACTGGCAGCAGAAGAAGCCAAAGATCCAGCGAAATCTTTGCCACGTGGTCTGATTGGTTCCATGCTGATTCTGGCATTCTTTGCTTTAAGCATTCTGCTACTGGGGCCGGGCGCTGCAGGTGCCGATGTCATTAAAGATTCTGGCGCGCCACTGGTCGATGCGCTGGTTACAGTCTATGGCGCGAATACCTGGATGGCAGGCTTTGTGAACTTCGTGGGCCTTGCTGGTCTGATCGCAAGCTTCTTCTCGATTATTTACGCGTATTCCCGTCAGATTTTTGCACTATCCCGTGCCGGTTATTTACCGAAAAAACTGTCCCTGACCAATAGCAATCATGCACCTCATCTGGCGATTATCATTCCGGGTATTATCGGCTTCCTGCTGTCACTGTCTGGTGAAGGTGACTTGCTGATTCTAATGGCCGTATTTGGTGCGACGATTTCTTATGTGTTGATGATGATGTCCTACATCAAACTTAAAGTCTCTCGTACAGATCTGGCACGTCCATATAAAGCACCGGGCGGTATTGCGACAGCTTCGATTGCGCTGGTACTGGCTGCTATTGCAGTGGTGGCAGGCTTCCTGGTCGATCCAAAAGTCTGGCTCATGGCTGCTGCAATTTATGTGGTGCTGATTCTCTACTTCCTGTTGTATAGCCGTCATCATCTGGTGGCCGGTACACCGGAAGAAGAATTTGCCAGCATTGAAGCTGCAGAAAAAGAACTGAATTAAAAACACAGGGAGCACGCGCGAATGTTGTATCAGATCAATGTAGCTAATCAGCATTATGTCTTTGCCGATCTGAAAACCCTGATGGCTAAGGCAACGCCAGAGCGATCAGGAGATCAGCTGGCGGGGATTGCTGCCAATGATGCAACTGAGCGTGTCGCTGCACAAATGTGTCTGGCTGAGGTACCGTTAAAACAGTTTCTGAATGAGGCACTGATTCCTTATGAACAGGACGAAGTGACCCGATTGATTCTGGATGAACATGATGCGGATGCTTTCTATCCAATTTCGCATTTTACCGTGGGAGATTTCCGTAATTGGCTGCTCAGTGAAGATGCCACAACTGATAAGTTATCTGCGCTAAAGATGGGACTGACGCCGGAAATGGTGGCCGCCGTCAGTAAAATCATGCGTAATCAGGATCTGATTCTGGTCGCGAAAAAATGTCGGGTGGTGACCCGGTTTCGAAATACCATCGGGCTGGAAGGACACATGGCGGCACGCTTGCAGCCGAACCATCCTACCGATGACCTGATGGGCATATCCGTTTCCATTCTGGATGGCCTGATGTATGGCAATGGTGATGCGGTGATCGGGATTAATCCGGCGACAGATAATCTGCAGAATTTATCTGAGTTACTTAAATTACTCGATCACATCATTCATGAATATGAAATTCCAACCCAGTCCTGTGTGCTGACCCATATCACGTCTGGGATTCAGCTGGCGAATAAAAATGTTCCGATCGACCTGATGTTTCAGTCCATTGCCGGAACCCAAACCGCCAATACCGGTTTTGGGATTAATCTGGCTTTGTTGCAGGAAGGCTACGAAGCCACCTTAAGTCTGAAACGCGGTACAGTGGGGCAGAACGTGATGTACTTTGAAACAGGACAGGGTAGTGCCTTATCCAGCAATGGCCATCATGGGGTAGATCAACAGACTCTGGAAGCACGTGCTTATGCCGTGGCACGCAAGTTTAATCCACTACTGGTCAATACTGTAGTCGGATTTATCGGCCCGGAATATCTGTATAACGGCAAGCAGATTATCCGTGCCGGCTTGGAAGATCATTTCTGCGGCAAGCTGCTCGGAGTGCCAATGGGCTGTGACATTTGCTATACCAACCATGCTGATGCCGATCAGGATGATATGGATGTATTGCTGACTTTGCTGGCGAATGCCGGACTAAATTTTATTATGGGCATTCCGGGATCTGATGATGTGATGCTGAATTACCAAACGACCTCATTCCACGATGCGCTATATATCCGTCAGTTGCTGGGTCTGAAACCTGCCCCAGAATTCGCCGCATGGCTGGAACAGCAGGGTATTCTGGCTCAGCAGGCCAATCAGTTACATTGGCCGACCGAACTGCCAAAAAACTTTTCCCAATTATTGTTATCTTAAGGAGGTAGGATGAAACTGGTTCCAGATATCAAGTATGACTCCAGACTACAAGACAATCCTTGGGAGAAACTGAAATCCTATACTGATGCGCGCATTGCCTTGGGGCGTGCTGGCGGGAGTTTGCCGACCAAGCCGAGTCTGGAGTTTCAGTTGGCGCATGCACAGGCCAAAGATGCCGTGCTCAAGCCGTTCCATGTGGAACATTTAAAACAAAGCCTGAATAAAATCGGCCTGCCGATACTGGAAATAGAAAGTCAGGCAGTTGAAAAAGATATTTACTTGAAACGTCCGGATCTGGGGCGATTGCTTTCCGAATCCTCCAAAAACATGCTGCAACACTATCGTGCCGAGCATAAGGATGATTGGGATGTGGTGATAGTCGCTGGAGATGGGCTTTCCGCCCGCGCGATTGAAGAAAATGCCTCATATTTTATTCCCGCTCTGGTCGAAGCCTGTCAGGAACAGGGCTGGAAGATTGCCCCGATCATTCTGGCCAAAGGCAGCCGGGTGGCACTGGGTGATGAAGTGGCTGAAATTCTCAAAGCTAAAATGCTGGTGATGCTGATCGGTGAACGTCCAGGCCTCAGTTCACCCGACAGTATGGGTATTTATTACACCTATAATGCGGTAAAAGGCTGTCATGATGCGCTACGTAACTGTATTTCCAATGTCCGTCCTGCCGGATTGTCTTATCCATTAGCGATTCAGCGCCTGATTGCCTTGATGGCAAAATCCTGCCAGTTACAGCTGTCCGGTGTGCAGTTAAAAGATGAACATGAAACACCGGTTGCCGTACAGGATCAACCACAAAAAAGACTGTTTTAGACCCTGAGATAACAATTGATTTCTGTTTAATTTTAAACTTACACGCCGTCACCATCTCACTTAGTTTTTTCACACAACTGAAAAATCAGCTTGTTAAGATGAAATTCTAAATATGTGAATAACAACAGTGAGGTTGGTTATGGCTAATGATTTCAACAAAACACCACCTTCAGACTATGATGAGGATACACGGCAGAAAAAAAGGATTCCTGTCTATATTCTGATTTTAGTGGGTATCTTCCTGCTGGCGCTGCTGTTTTATATGTTCGCCGATATAAAACCTACACCTAAAGAAGCGCCGCCAGATCATCCGAATCCAGCCGCTGAACCGGCGACCATGAACAATACGACTCCAGCTCAGGCTGAGGAAGGACGTAGTCAGGATCTGGATCAGCCTGCGAACTTAAGCGGTGTCACTGGTACTACTGATGCCACTGCAGAAGGCACTGCAGGCGGAATGGATGTTGGTGTGGCTACTGATAGCGACGGCACTAGTAGCGATGGTACTGGTAGTACTGCTGGACAGTAAAATCCCTCTTAAAGCCCTGGTTAACAATCAGGGCTTTTTTGCAAGCTAATGTACTGATTTGTTGTAGTTCTGCATAACTGAATTGAATAAAAAAACTTCAACTTCTAATGTGAGAAAGTTACAACAAAAAGGTTTTACAACTCCAGTATAAGAAGTCTGTAAATACTTATTTATAACGACAGTAAAACTAAAAGAGGGCAGGATGACATGAACGAATATATAAGAGGCCCAGGTGGTTATGATGCCGTGTACTTTTGGGAGCAGTTTCATCCCATATTGAGTGCAGTGGTCATTCTACTAATCGGTTGGGTCATTGCTTTGCTAGTCTCCGCAGGCGTGAAAAAAGTCCTGCAGAAACTGGGTACCAATGAACGGTTAAGCCATGCTACAGGGCATCGCTCTAATGTTGAAAATATCATTGCCAGAGTCGTGTTCTGGATCATTCTGATCATCGCGGTGGTTGGTGCACTGAATGTCCTCAATCTGACTAATGTCAGCGGACCGTTCAGCAACATGCTGCAGCAGTTCTTGCTGTTTATTCCTCAGTTGCTGGCTGCGATCGCCGTCGGTTTTATTGGCTGGATTGTGGCGAATCTAGTCAAGGTTGGACTTCAAAAATTACTGGATCGAACGCAACTGGATGAAAAACTCAGCTCGGAAGTCGGCGTTAAGCCCCTCAGTGAAAATATCAGCGAAATTATCTACTGGCTGATTCTGCTGTTATTCCTGCCAATTGTCCTGTCGATTCTGGGCTTGAGCGGATTGCTCTATCCAGTCCAGAACATGGTCAACGATGTTGTGGGCTATCTGCCAAACATCTTCATCGCCGGCGTAATCATCTTTGTCGGTTATATTCTGGCGAAAATTGTCCGCGGTATTGTCGAAGGATTGCTGCGTAGCTTGAATGTGCAGCAGCAAGCAGAGAAAGTAGGGCTGTTCAAGAACTCCAATGTGATTCAGGTGATTGGCACCTTTATTTTTGCAGTGATTATCATCACGGCACTGATCATTGCCTTTGAAGCATTGGGTATTGAGGCGATTTCACAGCCAGCGACTGCGATGCTGTATGAGGTGATGAATGCCATCCCGAATATCATTGCCGCAGCGCTGATTCTGATTCTGGCTTATGTGGTCGCAAAACTGGTGGCGAATCTAGTTACTGAACTGGTCGCAGGCACGGGTGTTGATGAAATTCCGGCAAAACTGGATCTGCAACGTTTCCTGGGTCAGACTAAACTGTCGTATGTTGTCGGTTGTCTGATCATCCTGTTCACCATGCTGTTTGCAGTGTCTGAAGCGGCCGACCGTCTAGGCTTTGAACAGGTCAGCGACCTGATCGCGATGTTTATCTATTTTGGTGCAAACATCCTGCTCGGTGCCGTGATTCTGGTCATCGGTTTCTGGCTGGCGAATATCGTAGCCAATATTGTGCAGCGTGGTGAGTACAACAGCTCACGCTGGCTGGGTAATCTGGTGCGTGTGTTGATCATGGGGCTCGTCGTTGCGATGGGCTTGCGTGCTATGGGTATCGCCGATTCGATCGTCAATCTGGCCTTTGGTCTGACTTTGGGTTCAGTAGCAGTCGCTTTCGCGCTGGCCTTTGGTCTGGGTGGCCGTCAGCCGGCAGAACGTGTATTGACGGATTTGATCGATAAAGCGAAACGCGAAGCCAAAGAACCGAATCCCTTAAAGAACAAAGAGGATAGTACATCAGGATTGGCATCCAGTCTGGCTGGCACGACGGGTGCTACCTCAACTACATCGACTTCTGGAGGAACCACGATGTCTACTCAAGGACGGGGAAATGATGACAATGCGCCGATGCGTACTGATCTTTCCAACAGTACGCCTGCAACGCTGACTACAGCACCCCAGGACGATGAAGCATCGGGTGTAGATCAGGTCACTCCAGATGTGGATCAGGCTGTGCTGGATGAGCTCAAGGTTGATCCGACTCATCCACCTACCAATAATCCATTTGGTTCGACCGGAGAAGATGAACCTGATGTGGACAGTCATCCAAACAAAGATGACCCGAAATAACCTGTTCAAACCATTCAAAATCGGCCACCTTTAGGTGGTCGATTTTGTTCACTGATGAGGAACAATTCATGAAAATAAAAAAACCAAATAAAATTGTGGCACCTTTAGTGATTGCGGGGATTACCATTGGCTTTCTGACTGCGGCCTATCGTTTTATTTTTAGTGGTAATAGCGAAATTCAGGACGAGCAGCCTGTTGAACCTAATCTTCAAGCCGAACCATCGGATTCTGAAGAAGAAAATCAAGAAAAATCATAAGGCTGAGACTGGTTTATATTTTTATTTCATGTAATATTTAAATGAATATTAGAGTATTTGGTCTAATATTTGCTTAAGGATAATAAATGATAAATAAAATGGAGATCAATAAAATGTTGAAAGTACTTAAAAACGTTTTAAACATGGGTTCAGAGGGTGAAGTTGCAAGTTATCTGCAAGAAGCGGCAGAGAAAATGCAACTGACAATTGACCGTTTGCAAAATACGGCCAATCTTGTTCTGTTCAAGACCGACTATCTGGAGTAAATCAAAACGTCTCTAGATAGTGCATTGATTAGACATATTCCGATGCGGCATGGGCAGATGACCATGCCCATTGGAAATTAAATCCACCCAGATGCCCAGTTACATCCAGTACCTCACCCACAAAATACAAGCCTTTCCGTTTCTTGCTTTCCATGGTCTTAGATGAAACTTCTGTAGTATCCACACCGCCTAAAGTCACTTCTGCAGTACGATAACCTTCAGTTCCTGATGGTTTTACTTCAAAGCCATGCAGGCGTTTGGCAATCTGTTCCAGCTTGTCATCACTGATATTGCCAATCGAGGTTTCTGCTACTTCAGCCCAGATCAGGTTCTGCAGTTCCACAACAACACTTTTTGGTAAATACTCGGTGAGTAAAGTCCGTAACAGTACTTTAGGCTGGCTCTGTTTCTTGATTTTAAAGAAATCAAAAAGTTCTTCACCCGGCAGGAAATCAATCTTAAAGCTTTGACCCACATCCCAGTAATTCGAGAGTTGCAAAGAGCTTGGACCACTTAAGCCACGATGGGTAAATAACAGTGCTTCGGTAAAGCTATTTAATTCATTTGACAGTGTCGCCTCTACAGCATTGCCACTGAGTCGGGTGGTAACTTCTTTAAAGCCATCCGAGAAGGTGAAAGGCACCAGACCGGCACGGGTCGGATAGACATGATGACCAAACTGCTTGGCAATCTCATAGCCGATCCCTGAGCCGCCAAGGGTAGGAATAGACAGTCCACCAGAAGCCACCACCACAGATTCCACATCAAAATAACCGAGGGAAGTTGCCACCTGAAAGCCTTGATCATCGATTGCGTTGACTGCTTTGACTTCACAGTTGGTTTTGATGTCTACCAAGCCAGTTTTGTCACATTCTGCGAGCAGCATCGCCAGAATTTCTTTGGCACCATTCAGGGTAAACAGCTGACCATGCTTGCGTTCTTCATACTCAATGCCGTATTCACAGACCAGACCGATAAAGTCCCAGTTGGTATAACGGCTTAATGCAGAGATTACAAAATGCGGATTGCGCGAAATATAGTTACTTGGTTCGACATACAGGTTGGTAAAGTTACATTTACCGCCACCTGACATGAGGATTTTTTTGCCGACCTTGTTGGCCTTTTCCACCACGATGACTTTGCGACCACGTTGCGCAGCCATATACGCCGTCATTAAACCGGACGCACCTGCACCTATGACTAAAACATCGTATTGTTTGGAAGACATGACACACTCAAGGGAGAAGAAAAGGACAGCATTATAGACAATTTTATCCGAGCTTTCTCTAGTGATCCTGCTGCAAGTTGAATTACAGATTCCCAGCAAATCTCTATCGCAACCCGTTTGTATTCAGGATCCCTAGTTTATATAGTTTGAGACATAATAAAAATATACAGGGAGAAAAAATGATGGCAGATATAGAAAAACTAAAACAATATAACCTCATTACTTATATTCTTTATATTTTAGGATTTTTTGTTGGTGTGACCCCGATTATTGCCGTGATTATGAATTACTGGAAACGCAATGAAATGCAAGGCACCTGGCTGGAAAGTCATACCACCTGGCAGATTCGAACTTTCTGGGTGAGCCTGATTGGCTATCTGATTGGCGGACTATTAACAGCGGTACTGGTGGGCTTTGCAATTTTGTTTTTTGTCTTTGTCTGGAATGTTTACCGACTCGCAAAAGGATTGATTGCCCTGAATAATGGTCAGCCAGTCGGGCCGATGGTTTAGATATCTAGTAAAGGATCTCGACCCTGCAAGCCACCAGTATGAATCACCAAAATTTTTGAACCTGCAGGGAAATGACCTTTTTGAATCAGGTCAGTCAGACCCATGAGCATTTTTCCGGTATAGACCTGCTCTAAAGGAATGCCATGTTCAGCTTCGAAGTCCTGAATAAATTGGAGCAGTTCAGATGTAGTTTTGGCATAACCGCCGCAGCAGTAGTCGTCGATAATTTGCCAGTTTCGTTTTGACGTCAGTTTGGCAACGTCATCATTTAGAAATGAACCTTTAAGCGCTGAAAAACCCAACACCTGCTGATGATCCTGACTAGCTTCAATCAGGCCAGCAATCGTTCCACCGGTGCCAACCGCACAGCAGATCACATCAAACTGGGTGTCTGCGGGTTTAAGAATCTCTTTACAGCCCTGAATGGCGAGATCATTGGTGCCACCTTCCGGAATCACATAATGGTCTGGAAACTGCTGTTGTAGTTCTACCAGAAATTCTGGTTTCTGCTTATGTCCATACTCCTCACGGCTGACAAAATGCAGCTGCATGCCAAAGTCCTGAGCCGTTTGCAGCGTTGGATTGAGAGGTTTGTCTTTCAGTTCCTCTCCGCGAATAATACCAACGCTGGTAAAACCAAACTGATGCGCTGCAAATGCTGTAGCTGCAATATGATTGGAATATGCTCCACCAAAAGTCAGTAGTTTTTGATAACCAAGACGTTGTGCTTCCAGAAAGTTATATTTCAGTTTAAAAAACTTGTTTCCCGAAATTTGTGGATGTACCAGATCCAGCCGGCGAATCGTAACTGGCATGCCATGAATATTTATAGTCTGGTCTATGATTTTCTGGGCAATTGAATCGAACATAATCAGCAGAAAGATGATGAGTCAAAGTAGTATAGCGAAGTTAGTGAATCCCGAAACCAGCTTTTATTTTCCAAGCAAAATGCTTACTTTAAGATGCAGCTTGTCACAAAATAATTGCATGAAAATTAAACATAAAGTGCTAATCTAGTTTAAGACAATATAAGGAAGAGGGTAGCATAATGAAAAAACTATCCTATTTATTATTAATCATATTCCTGAGCAGCCTAGCAGCCTGTGATAATGATCAGATTAATCGGCCCAAAACTGCTGAAGCCCGAACCATGATCATTGGCGGCGTACCAGTCCATGATCGCGATTATCGCCTGCCACAACCCCAAATTATTGCCCAGGATATTCAGCAGCGTTAACTGAACATTTATTAATTAAAGTTAAGATTTCGCACCATAAAAATGCAGCATTCGTGCTGCATTTTGCATAGAATAACGCAATCAAGATTTAGCTGAGTTGTATTGTGGAATCATTTTTGATTTTGGGTTCGATTGCCTTTGCCTTAATGTTAGGTGCAATGAGCCCTGGTCCGACATCGATTTATGTTGCGAAAAATTCGATTGCGATTTCACGTAAGCATGGTTTGTTTACAGCTTTGGGGACAGGCACAGGTGCTGCCATTTTTGGTATGCTGGCTGTACTTGGCTTGCAGGCATTTTTACTGGCGGTGCCGTCAGCCTATCTGGCTTTAAAAATTTGTGGTGGGATTTATCTGCTTTGGCTGGCATTTAAAATTATTAAACATGCCAAAGAGCCGATCAGCTCGGATGATGAAACCACTACGCAAATGTCACTGCGCCGTGCTTATACTACTGGCCTGATTACTCAATTGTCTAATCCTAAAATTGCCATTGTTTTGGCTAGTATTTTTACAGCACTTTTACCAAAAGAGATTCCGACTTATTTCTATGTGGTGCTACCAATTCTGTGTTTTTTTATTGATGCAGGCTGGTGTTCGCTGGTGGCAGTGGCACTCTCCGCAGAAAAGCCCCGTCGTGTGTATTTAAAGTTTAAGGCAGGCTTTGACCGTGCGGCTGGGGCGGTGATGACAGCTTTGGGCTTAAAATTGATTTTTGGGATGAAATAAAAATTCCCTCTCCCTGTGGGCATAG
>NZ_JPQO01000055.1 GCF_000773685.1 Acinetobacter sp. HR7
ATTTCATCGAACTCAGGTTATCTAAACCAATATTACTGGTCAATGATATCGGTACCTTTTGGTGGTGCAAAGTTAAACGTTGAAGCTGGAATGCTTGGATTCACCTTCACATTTTTAAAGTTGATATAGGTGGTTTGACCTAGAGAGTCTTCCAGAATCATCAGGCTTGGGGCTTTATTAGCACCAAAGCTAATGGTCAGGCTTTCAAACGCGCCATCTTTGGTTTTTGGATAAAGCTTGTAATAAGTCTTGCCTTTATTCGGTTGAGTCACACGGTAAGCATGCATGATCTGGCTGGTATTAC
This sequence comes from Acinetobacter sp. HR7, assembly GCF_000773685.1. Lineage (GTDB taxonomy): Bacteria > Pseudomonadota > Gammaproteobacteria > Pseudomonadales > Moraxellaceae > Acinetobacter > Acinetobacter thermotolerans. The sequence continues at coordinate 305 of NZ_JPQO01000055.1, forward strand.
CAGAAAGTAACAATGCTGGGGTATTGGCAACCTGTTCATCCAAGCTTTGACGTACTGCTTGTTGTAGGTCTGGGTCATAGATCCAGACAGTTTTACCAGTTGTGGCAATGGTCTGTTTCGCAGGAGAAGTAGTCTCCCAGTAGAACTTACCCGGACGCTGCACTTTCATTATCCCACGGAAGGTCTGGTTCATGTGCTGGGCACTTAAACCTTTTTTCTGGGTGGCTTTAGGATTGGTTACCTTAGTGGTCTGCTCAAAATTCGCGGTCAGGCTGTGAATATTGCTGAGCTGTTTCACCAGGTTGTTCGTCGCTTGTTGCTCCGTCGCTGCAGTTGCGGCAAATACAGTTGTGCTCATGACAGGTGCCAGTGTCGCCGCACCGATCGTTATGGCACATACAGTTTTACGAAGCATATTCATAATCTCACCTTTGTTGTATTTGCATCATCGCAATTTGTCTGATGTCTCATCTTAAACCAATTTAAAAAACTAAGATGATAGAAAATAAGAAGTTTTGTATTGTTATTAATGCAAAATCACGGATTTTGTTCATCATGATGAAGATAAAGATACATTTTTCATCATACATTTAAGCTGCTCACAGCCATTTTCAGGCATAAAAAAACCCACAGAAACTGTGGGTTTTTTTATTTCTGTAGAATTATGCTTCAACAGATACGTAGCGACGACCGAATTGGCCTTTCACTTCGAATTTTACTACGCCGTCAGCAGTAGCAAATAAAGTATGGTCACGGCCCATACCTACGTTTGCACCAGCGTGGAATTCAGTACCACGTTGACGAACGATGATGTTACCTGCAGTTACAGTTTGACCACCGTAAACTTTAACACCTAACATCTTAGGATTCGAATCACGACCGTTCTTAGTCGAACCACCGGCTTTTTTAGTTGCCATGTCTCATTACTCCTAGTAATTAGCCTGAAATGCTAGTAATTTTCAACTCGGTGAACCATTGACGGTGACCTTGTTGTTTACGGTAGTGCTTACGACGACGCATTTTGATGATGCGGATTTTGTCGTGACGACCATGGCTAACTACTTCTGCAGTTACTTTAGCGCCAGCTACCACTGGAGCACCGATTTGAATGCTGTCACCGTTAACAAGCATCAACACGTCATCAAAAGTAACAGTTGAGCCAGTTTCAGCTTTCAATAATTCAACTTTAAGGGTTTCGCCCTCAACTACACGGTGCTGTTTACCACCGCTTTGGATTACTGCGTACATAATGTACTCCAAACATGCCCGTGTCGTCGTGCCGATAAAGGGATATATCGATCTTAAAACGAACGCCACTGGGGGTTATACAAGGGCAAAGATTTTAAGGGATATTTGAACAAACAACAAGCCATTTTACTGAAATTCTGACCTGCGTGTTTTTGCATCTGATTGACTATATACTTAATTTAGAAAAATCAGAGACTCATGAAATTTCTTGCAACAAAAATCAACTGAGTTAAGGCCTAAGTTTTGATTAGTATACTGAGCCAATTTCTCCCTGATTTGGGGAGATTCAAGGTAAATCTGTACGCGACGACAGTGATCCAAATAGTGTCTAATTGATTTTATTCATCTTAAAAAGCTGATTTTTAGCAAAGTTTGTGCGTTTCTTATCTGTCACGGATGTTATAAATTGTTAAACTACGGACTTGAGATTTACCAGAATAGAGGTTCCCTTTCACATGACCATCGACTTTAAGCAAGATATTCTCGCTCCTGTGGCACATGACTTTGCTGCGATGGACACATTTATTAATGAGGGAATCACGTCAAAAGTTGCCTTGGTGATGGCCGTCAGCAAACACGTGGTCGAAGCTGGCGGTAAACGCATGCGTCCGATCATGTGCCTGCTGGCAGCAAAAGCCTGTGGTGCAGAAGATCTGGACCAGCATCGCAAGCTGGCCGCAATTATTGAAATGCTGCATACCGCAACACTGGTACATGATGATGTCGTGGATGAATCTGGCCTGCGTCGTGGCCGCCCAACCGCTAATGCCACCTGGAACAACCAGACTGCGGTACTTGTAGGTGACTTCCTGATCTCACGTGCTTTCGATCTATTGGTTGATCTGAACAACATGACCTTGTTAAAAGACTTCTCCACAGGCACCTGTGAAATTGCCGAAGGTGAAGTGTTGCAACTGCAATCCCAGCACCAGCCAGAAACCACTGAAGCCACTTATCTGAACATTATTCACGGTAAAACTTCACGCCTGTTTGAACTGGCGACTGAAGGTGCTGCGATTCTTTCAGATAAGCATGAATTCCGTGAGCCGCTACGCAAGTTTGCTGGTCATTTCGGCAATGCTTTCCAGATCATTGACGATATTCTGGACTACACTTCAGATGCAGAAACGTTGGGTAAAAACATCGGCGATGATTTGATGGAAGGCAAACCTACCTTGCCATTGATTGCTGCATTAAAAAATACCTCAGGTGATGATTTTGAAATTGTGCGTAAGAGTATCGCCACTGGTGGTACTGATCACCTCGAACAGGTGATTCGCATTGTGAATGAATCAGGAGCTCTGGATTACTGCCGTCAGCGTGCAACTGAAGAAACTGATGCCGCAATTGCTGCACTGGATTCACTGCCAGACTCGGAATACCGTCAGGCACTGGTGAATCTGGCAAAACTTGCATTGCACCGAATCCAATAGATCTCAACATTGCCTATGCATATTCAATTCTCCGATATATTCCAGACCATGCAACAGCAGCTTGAGCAACCTCAAGCTGCCTTAGATGAAAACCTGCTGATTGAACTCGTGAATCGTATACGGCCACGAGACAGCAAAGATACGGAAGAAATCGAAGAAAAATTTCAAGCATTTCTACAATCTCTTCTTATTACACCCAATGCGGTGACGACCCTACAGACCTTTGTTTTGCGGGTAATTAATCGCTACAAGCAAACCAGCCTGTTCTCCGATACCGGGATTCTATCCTTAGACGGTTTCTGGAACCAACTGAATCAGCGCATTGGCGCGCATATCCTGCCGTTGATTCCGGATGAAAAAAGCCTGCAGGAACTGGTACGCCGCATTTTTCATGAACGCAGTGATCGTTACTGGCTGGATTACCTCAATGATCAGGACTGGCAACAGCTTTTTAGCGTCCTCAATCAGGGCCACTCCAATCAGCTGGAGAAGACCCGGATCAAGGACGAAGTCATCAAAGCACTCACCATTCTGTCCTACCGGATCAGTGGGATCGGCTTACATCCTGAATTTATCAATGCCCAGCCTGAACTGATGGAATATGAATCGCCGTTTCTGATTCAGAACCGTGAGATCAATGACTTCATTCAGCAATATAAGAAATGCTTTGATCATGCCGATCTGACTGATTCAGTTGCTTTACCGGATGCTTCTCAAGCCATGGTGATGCTAGAACAATGCCATGATGTCGTTGCAAAAATCCGCCGTTCCACTAAACGGATCGGAGTAAGTGTCAGCCTGACCTATATGCTGGCATTACTAGAACAGTGTCTGGAACGAATCGAGATTCTACTGAATATGATTCTGGAGGATGACCAACAACGCTATCTGTCTATGGGTTATTTTCTGGTCGATATTACCGAAGCTCTCTATAGCGAACGCAGTGTACGTTCGCTACTGGCAACCAATAGCGAATTACTGGCCTTACAGGTAACGGAAAATGCCTCCAAAACCGGTGAACATTATGTAAGTACCGACAAGGAAGGCTTCTGGGCCATGTATAAGGCCGCAGCCGGTGCCGGTGTGCTGATTGCTATTATGGCCACGCTGAAAACCTTGATGGCACGAGTCACTATGGCGCCATTGATGCAGGCCTTTAGTTACAGCATGAACTATTCACTCGGTTTTATGCTGATTCATGTGCTGCACTTTACTGTTGCTACCAAACAGCCTGCGATGACCGCAGCCGCACTAGCTTCTACTGTACAGCAGCGTAAAGGGTCCAAGACGGCACAGATTGCTGAACTAGCGGCACTGATTGTGAATATCATCCGAACCCAATTTGTGGCAATTCTGGGCAATATCTCGATTGCGATTCCTGTTGCAGCTGTGATTGCATTTTTCTGGGATGCTGCAATGCATGAACCCTTAATGAATCATGCCAAAGCAGCCAAGACGCTACATGACTTGAATCCATTTACTTCACTGGCAATTCCACATGCGGCCATTGCCGGAGTATGTTTGTTCCTGTCCGGACTGCTCGCGGGTTATTTTGACAATATGGCGGTGTACCGTAAGGTAGGTCCACGTTTAAAAGCGCATACTCGCCTGAAAAGATTGATGGGACAGGAACGTCTAAATAAATTTGCCGAATATATGGAACGAAATCTGGGTGCGCTCGGCGGTAACTTTATTTTCGGGGTGATGCTTGGCAGTATGGGTACCATCGGTTATATCCTGGGGCTACCATTAGATATCCGCCATATTGCCTTTGCGTCTGCCAATTTTATTCAAGGCCTGATGAATATCAATGGCCCAGATATTGGTTTAATAATTGTGTCTTTCTTGGGCGTGCTTTTCATTGGTCTCACCAACTTATTTGTAAGTTTTACCCTAACCATTATTGTAGCATTACGTGCCCGTCGAGTGCGTTTTGAACAGTGGAAGCCATTGGCCAAACTGGTCATGACCCACTTCCTGACTCGTCCAAGTGATTTCTTCTGGCCACCAAAGCAAGTGGTTGAAATTGACGAAAATCATACGACGAGCAAAGGCTAAAACAGTGATAATTTCTCGGATTTTAAAAACACAAATACTTATTTAAAATAAGGATTTTGTTTAAAAACCACACACTTGAAAAAAAGTGTACTGACAAGTACACTTCAGAACAGACGGTTAACCGGTATCATAGCGGTTAGAAAGGACAAGCATTTAAAGCTTGCTGCACTTGTTGCTTTTTGTCGATTTTTTGTTTGGTTTTCAGCATGTTTGAGCGTTCTATTTCACTGTTTTATTCATTTGAATAAAAATTCATGAAATAAATCATTCAGCAGTACTGAAAGCAAAATTGTTCAAAAACACAACAAAAAATCGCAGACTCATTCATACGGTGTGGCATGCCATTTGTATTACTTTTCTTAGCCATGCTCTGGTGTATTGACCAGCTTTGGTATAAAAAGTAGGCAAAGAAAATTTTATATGTGTCGGAATTCTTGAAGGAATCACCCTCACAGGGTTATCTCAGCTGCTGATTGCCTGAGCACAGTGACCCGAACTTTTTCTATGGAGGAAGTTCGGGTGGCTGTGCTTTCCGTGTCTTTGTGACCTACCTCTGGTCGCACAGCCCATTCATCAGCCAACAAGACATGAGTCATATTTTTTGACTGACTGGAAAAAACGTGTGGATAGTCCGGAGTAGCGTGATCTTTCCTTATTGAATAGTGATCCGGTAGGAATATAAGTTTTATTTCGGTTTCGTTTTAGTATTTAATTCACATTAAATACAAAGCGTAAGCAAATAAAAAATTTAGATAAAAATCTCATCGAGGTGGAACAATGATGTCTGCAAAGCTTTGGGCACCTGCCCTGACTGCTTGCGCATTGGCAACAAGTATTGCACTTGTTGGTTGTAGCAAAGATCCAAAGGAGGGCCAGCAAGCTGGCGCTCAACAGCAAATGCCACCGACTGAAGTGGGTGTGCTGGTTGCACAACCACAAAATGTCGAGCAGTCTGTAGAACTCTCAGGTCGCACAACAGCATTTGAGATTTCAGAAGTACGCCCACAGGCAACGGGTGTAGTGCTGAAACGTTTATTTAATGAAGGCAGCTATGTCCGTGAAGGTCAGGCACTTTATGAAATCGATTCCAGCACCAACCGTGCAACCGTGGACAATGCCCGCGCTGCAATTGCCCGTGCTGAAGCCAACCTTGGCGTGTTACGTGTCAAAGAAGGCCGTTACCGTCAGCTGGTAGGTACCAATGCAATTTCTAAACAGGAATATGACGATATCGTGGCTCAGGTGAAACTGGCAGAAGCTGACCTGAACGCGAACCGTGCGATTCTGCGTAATGCTGAAATTAACTTAGGCTATTCAACTGTACGTGCGCCAATTTCGGGTCAAACCAACCGCTCTTCGATTACTGCGGGTGCGTTAGTGACTGCAAACCAAGCTGAGCCATTGGTGACAATTCAGCGTCTGGATCCAATCTACGTCGATATCAACCAGTCTAGTGCCGAATTGCTACGTCTGCGTCAACAGTTGAGCAAGGGTGACCTGAACAGCTCCAACAACACGCGTGTCAAACTGAAACTGGAAGATGGCAGTGTTTACCCGGTTGAAGGCCGTCTGGCATTCTCGGATGCCAGCGTGAATCCGGAAACTGGTACAGTGACTTTACGTGCGGTATTCCCGAACAAAGATCACCTGTTATTGCCTGGCATGTTTGCCACTGCACAAATCGTTCAGGGTGAAATTCCAAATGCTTACCTGATTCCTCAGGCTGCATTGACCCGTACTCCTACTGGTCAGGCTGTTGCTATGTTGGTGAATGCCAAAGGCCAAGTTGAAAGCCGTAACGTCACCACTGTGGGTACACAAGGTCAAAACTGGATTGTGACTGCTGGTCTCAACCCGGGCGACAAAGTGATTGTGGATGGTATTGCCAAAGTTAAACCTGAACAACCAGTGGTCGCAAAACCATATCAGCCTCAGGCTGCAGCACCACAAGGTGCCGCACAGCAAGCTGCTCCTCAAGCTGGCGCAGCATCAAAAGCGAACGATGCAAAACAAGCTGAACCAAAACCTGCTGCTAAATCATAAGGAGTAAGGTGAATGGCTCAATTCTTTATCCATCGTCCGATCTTTGCATGGGTGATTGCACTGGTCATCATGCTGGCGGGTATTTTGACGATTAGCAAAATGCCGATTGCTCAGTATCCGACCATTGCACCACCGACGGTTACGATTTCTGCGACCTATCCAGGTGCATCTGCTGAAACTGTTGAAAATACAGTGACCCAGATCATCGAACAGCAAATGAATGGCCTGGATGGTCTGCGTTATATTTCATCCAACAGTGCCGGTAACGGTCAGGCATCAATTGCCCTGAACTTCGAACAAGGGATCGATCCGAACATCGCTCAGGTTCAAGTACAAAACAAACTGCAATCTGCAACTGCACTGTTACCTGAAGATGTACAACGTCAGGGTGTCCGCGTTACTAAATCAGGTGCCAGCTTCCTGCAAGTTGTTGCCTTCTACTCTCCTGATGAGAGCCTGACTGCAAACGACATCAAAGACTATGTCAATTCCAACATTTCCGAACCGCTCAGCCGTGTTCCGGGTGTGGGTGAAGTTCAGGTCTTCGGTGGTTCGTATGCAATGCGTATCTGGCTGGATCCTGCCAAAATGGCCAGCCTGCAAGTCACTCCAAGTGATGTGGCCCAAGCGATCCGCACCCAGAACGCGCAGGTCGCGGTGGGTCAGTTAGGTGGTGCACCACAGGTTGAAGGCCAGGTGCTGAATGCGACTGTCAATGCGCAAAGCCTGCTGCAAACTCCTGAACAGTTCAAAAATATCTTCCTGAGAAATACCAGCAGTGGTGCTCAGGTACGTCTGGGTGATGTAGCCCGTATTGAACTGGGTGCCGATAACTACCAGTTCGTGTCTAAATTCCAAGGCAAACCTGCCGGTGGTGTTGCAATCCGTCTGGCAACTGGTGCCAATGCGCTGGATACCGCAGCTGCGGTAGAAGACCGTTTAAAAGAACTGCGTAAAAACTACCCTCAAGGCATGAAAGATGAACTGGCATTCGATACTACACCATTCATTAAACTGTCTATTGAATCTGTAGTACACACGCTTGTAGAAGCAGTAATCCTGGTATTCCTGGTGATGTTCCTGTTCCTGCAAAACTGGCGTGCAACTTTGATTCCAACCATGGCGGTGCCAGTGGTGGTACTCGGTACCTTTGCGATCATTAACATTTTCGGTTTCTCAATCAATACTCTGACCATGTTCGCGATGGTATTGGCCATTGGTCTGCTGGTGGATGATGCGATTGTTGTGGTCGAGAACGTTGAACGTGTCATGAGTGAAGAACATCTCGATCCTGTGACGGCAACTGAAAAGTCGATGAAACAGATCTCTGGTGCACTGGTGGGTATTACCTCAGTTCTGTCTGCGGTATTCGTACCAATGGCGTTCTTCAGTGGTACAACTGGGGTGATTTATCGTCAGTTTTCGATCACGCTGGTAACGGCGATGGTACTGTCATTGATCGTGGCCTTGACCTTTACCCCTGCCCTGTGTGCGACCATTCTGAAACAGCATGATCGTAACCAACCAGAAAGCAACAGCCCTGCGGCACGTTTCTTCCGCTGGTTTAACCATAGTTTCGAACGCATTTCCACCAAGTACCAAGGTGGCGTCAACTTCATGACCCACCATAAGATCGTGTCTGGTGTGATTTATGCGGTAGTGATTGGTGTGATTGCACTGCTGTTTGCTCGCCTGCCTTCTTCATTCTTGCCGGATGAAGACCAGGGTGTGGTCATGACCTTGGTCCAATTACCACCAAATGCCAGCTTGGACCGTACTGAAAAAACCATTGATGCTATGAACAACTTCTTCCTGAACAAGGAAAAAGAAAGCGTGGAATCTGTGTTTAGTGTCGCCGGCTTTTCGTTCACTGGTGTCGGTCAAAATGCTGGTCTGGCGTTTATTAAGCTGAAAGACTGGGACGAACGTACTACCCCTGAACAACAGATTGGTGCCATTATCGGTCGTGGTATGGCGCTGAACATGATCGTAAAAGATGCCACTTACATCATGCCGCTGCAGTTGCCTGCGATGCCTGAACTGGGCGTTTCTGCCGGTTTCAACATGCAGTTGAAAGATGCAAGCGGTGCAGGTCATGCACAACTTCTTGCTGCGCGTAATGCGGTACTGGGTATGGCTGCTCAGGACAAACGCCTGATGGGTGTACGTCCAAACGGTCAGGAAGATACACCACAGTACAAGATCATTGTCGATCAGGCTCAAGCCGGTGCAGCGGGTGTCAGCATCTCTGAAATCAACAGCACCATGAGCATTGCCTGGGGCGGTTCTTATGTGAACGACTTCCTGGATCGTGGTCGTGTGAAAAAAGTTTATGTACAGGGCGAAGCCGATGCACGTATGATGCCGGAAGACCTGAACAAGTGGTATGTACGTAACAATCAAGGCCAAATGATTCCATTCTCAACCTTCGCTACTGGCGAATGGAGCTATGGTTCACCACGTCTTGAACGTTATAATGGCGTATCATCCATGAACATTCAGGGTACTCCAGCACCAGGTGTCAGCTCGGGTGATGCCATGAAAGCTATGGAAGAAATCATTGCCAAACTGCCATCTATGGGCTTGCAAGGCTTTGACTATGAATGGACTGGTCTGTCTCTGGAAGAACGTGAGTCTGGTGCCCAAGCGCCATTCCTGTATGCTCTTTCACTGCTGATCGTGTTCCTGTGTCTGGCCGCATTGTATGAAAGCTGGTCAATTCCATTCTCTGTCCTGATGGTAGTTCCACTGGGTATCGTCGGTGCATTGACCTTGACTTTCTTGGGTCTGGTGATCAAAGGTGATCCGAACCTGTCCAACAACATTTACTTCCAGGTGGCAATTATTGCCGTGATTGGTTTGGCTGCGAAGAACGCGATCCTGATCGTAGAATTTGCTAAAGAGCTTCAGGAACAGGGTGAAGAACTGTTTGAAGCAACGATGCATGCTGCGAAAATGCGTTTGCGTCCAATCGTCATGACTACCTTAGCCTTCGGTTTTGGTGTACTGCCATTGGCACTGTCTTCAGGTGCTGGTGCAGGTAGCCAACACTCGGTTGGTTATGGTGTACTGGGTGGCGTAATCAGCTCAACACTTTTAGGTATCTTCTTCATTCCAGTGTTCTACGTCTGGATCCGAACGATCTTTAAGTACAAACCAAAACAACAAAATAAACAGGAGCAAACCTCGTGATGCATAAAGTATGGTCTGTTTCAGGTCGTGGCATTGCGGTTTCTGCACTTGCGCTTGCTTTGACAGCTTGTCAAAGCATGCGTGGCCCAGAGCCCGTAGCACAAGCTGACATTCCGCAAAGCTATATCGGTTCTGCCTCAGGTACCTCAGTTGCTGAGCAAGGTTATAAAGATTTTTTTGCTGATCAACGTCTGGTTCAGGTGATTGATCTGGCTTTGGCCAATAACCGTGATTTGCGTACAGCTGCTTTAAATATCCAGCGTGCACAGCAAGCGTATCAGATTTCTGAAAATGACCGTTTACCAACCATTGGTGCCAGCGGCAGCGTCTTACGTCAGGACACCATGAGCACCCAAGGCCGTGGTGCAACTACCACTTATAACGTTGGTCTGGGTGTTACGGCGTATGAGCTGGACTTCTGGGGCCGTGTGCGCAGTCTGAAAGACAATGCACTGGATACTTATCTGGCAACGCAAAGCGCGCGTGATGCAACCCAAATTTCCCTGATCAGTCAAGTGGCTCAGGCATGGTTAAACTACTCCTTTGCCAATGCCAACCTGAAACTGGCGAATCAAACCCTGCAGACCCAGCTTGAATCTTATAACCTCAACAAAAAACGTTTCGACGTGGGCATCGACAGTGAAGTTCCTGTTCGTCAGGCACAAATCTCTGTAGAAACTGCACGTAACGATGTGGCGAACTACAAGACTCAATTGGCTCAGGCACAAAACCTGTTGAACCTGTTAGTCGGTCAAGCTGTTCCAACGAATCTGTTACCGACCACTCGTGTGACTCGTATTACCAACAGCACTGCGTTGGGTTCAGGCCTACCAAGTGACCTGTTAACTAACCGTCCAGACATCCGCACTTCAGAATACCAACTGTCTGCTGCTGGTGCCAACATTGGTGCGGCTCGTGCACGTTTATTCCCGACCATCAGTCTGACTGGTTCTGCGGGTTATGCCTCAACCGACTTAAGCGACCTGTTCAAATCAGGTAACTTTGTCTGGTCAGTCGGCCCAAGTCTGGATATTCCAATCTTCGACTGGGGTACTCGTAAAGCCAACATCAAGATTTCAGAAACCGACCAGCAAATCGCGCTGGCGAATTATGAAAAATCGATCCAGACCGCTTTCCGTGAAGTGAATGATGCACTTGCTGTTCGTCAAAACATCGGTGACCGTTTAGCTGCGCAACGCCGTTTAGTGGATGCAACCAGTACAACCTATCGCCTGTCTAATGCCCGCTTCCGTGCCGGGATCGACAGCTACCTGACCGTTCTGGATGCACAGCGTACTACCTACTCTGCTGAACAAGGGCTATTATTGCTGGAACAAGCGAATCTGAATAACCAGGTGGAACTGTATAAATCATTGGGTGGCGGCTTAAAAGCTAACACTTCTGATGTGGTGCAATACCCGCCTTCAACTGCTGAGCGTAAACAATCCAATCAGCAATAAGATTCAGTTATAGTTCAAATAAAAAGCTCACTTTGGTGGGCTTTTTTATTGCTTTTTGATCAGCAGTTTTCTATCGTCATAGCATCATCATTTTTGACTGTTGGGCTCATGTTACTCAGTAATCTGGAATCCGTACCGGGACACATCATTACTCGGCAGATCGATGTGGTTTATGGCAGTACCGTACGCAGCAAGCATGTTGGTCGCGATCTGCTGGCGGGCCTGAAGAATATTGTCGGTGGTGAGCTGACGGCTTATACCGAACTCTTGGAAGAATCACGTCAGGAAGCCATGAACCGCATGATTGAAAAGGCACGGCAGATGGGTGCTAATGCGATTGTTGGCATTCGTTTTTCCACTTCAAATATTGCTCAAGGTGCTTCGGAACTGTTTGTTTATGGCACTGCAGTAGTGGTCGAACCAAATATACCGAAGCTCCCTGATCCTTTTCCACCGGCAGCGTAAGTCATGAATGATCTGATTTTTCAGATTGTAGTTTTTGCCATCCTGTTCGGGGTGGGTTTTAGTTTTGGCCGCTATTATGAACAGAAGCACCTTAAAGAGCTGGATGCATGGGAAGCGAAGCTGGCCTATATCACCCTGGAATCCAACCGGATGGCGACTTCAATTTTTGAAGGCCAACTGGTCAGTTCTAATGTGGTGATTTCGCATGATTACTTTAAATATGTAATCGCCTCGATTCAAAATATTCTGGGCGGTCGCCTAACTACATACGAAAGCGTAGTAGAACGTGCACGACGGGAAGCCATCGTACGCTTAAAGAAAGAAGCAGCAAAAGTTGGTGCGGCCCATATTATGGGCGTACGCCTCAGTACCACTGAATTGGGCATGCAAGGCGGGATGGTGGAAGTGTTTGCCTATGGGACTGCGATCAAACAACCTAAAGATATTTAATCCGTATTTGAATCTGAAAGCCGCTGGTTAAATAAAATCCCATTCAGATGATCAATCTCATGCTGAACAATACGTGCAGCAAAGCTGTTAAATTCAGCATCCACTGACTCACCTTCCAAAGTGTAATAACGTACCCAAATATCTTGCGCTCGAGCGACTTTTCCTCGTTGATCCGGCACACTAAGACAACCTTCTTCACCTAAAACCTGACTGTCTGAAACACGCAAAATTTCCGGATTGACCATCGTGATTGGTTCCATATACGGTGCATCTGGATAACGCAGGTTCGAACGAGAAGCGACAATGATCAGACGTTTGGAAATATACACTTGTGGTGCAGCAATGCCGACGCCCTGACGATCCAGCATAGTTTCCATCAAGGCATTGTTCAGCTGATACAACCAGTCACTACCAAATTCTGTCTCTGCTACTGGTGCTGCCACTAGCCCCAAAATCGCTTCTCCCTGTTTGGCGACGCTTAGAATCGTCATCACTGCTCCTCTTATATTCAATTCAGATCATGCTTCTTTATAATTCAGTTTACTGCTGTTCCAAAGCAGAAAATTGCTTTTAAATATCTCTGAATGTGTAATCCAGTTTTTAAAAAAGGCTCTAGACTAGCAGA
>NZ_JPQO01000056.1 GCF_000773685.1 Acinetobacter sp. HR7
AATCTGCTAGTCTAGAGCCTCTAAATTTTCTAAAAATTCTGCTACAGGATATGAACCGTACCGGGTTTGTCGGAGACTTTTTATTTAAGTTAGGCCACTTGACCTAACGGTTTAATCTTATCATAGTACATTGCTTCAAACTCAAAAGGCGATACATAACCCAGTGCACTGTGTACACGCTTTTTATTGAACCAATCTACCCAGTTTAGTGTCGCAAGTTGTACATCCGCTAAACCTTGCCAATCTGCTTTTAGATATTCAATCACCTCTGTTTTGTATAAGCCATTCACCGTTTCAGCCAAAGCATTATCGTATGAATCACCAGTCGTACCGACTGATGCTCGTAAATTTGCTGCTTCTAAACGATTGGTATAACGAATGGAAAGATATTGCACACCTCTGTCGGAATGATGAATCACATTCTTTGGCATGCCTCGGTCATGCAATGCTTGCTCCAATGCATCGAGCACCATGTCTGTATTCATACGTGTTGATACTTTCCATCCAACAATTGCTCGTGAGAACACATCAATAATAAAGGCGGTATAGACCCAACCTGAATTGGTTTGAATATACGTGAAGTCAGCGACCCACAGCTGGTCAGGCTGATCAGCACTAAAATTCCGTTTCACTAAATCATCTGCTCGTTTTTGATCATCTCGGCTACGGGTGGTTTGTTTATTCTTACCACGCCAAACACCTTGTATACCTAGCTTTTGCATCAATCGAGCAACTGTACAGCGCGCAATAACATAGCCTTCACGTTTCAGTTTTTGCCAGACCTTACGCACACCATATCGACCTGAACTTTCTCTCCAAATTCGTTTAATTTGTTCAGCATGATGCAAGTCATGTAAATCTCGTTTCGCTCGATGTTCTGGATTGTCAGCGAGATCTAAAGTTCGGTAATAGGTTGAAGCTGCGATCGGTAAAATCCTACAAATCGCATCAACACCATACAGCTCTTTATTATTATGGATAAAATCCACCATTATTTGTGTGGGCGGTCGAGCTCCGCCTGGGCGAAAAAAGCGGCTGCTTTGCGTAGAATTTCATTGGCTCGTTGCAGTTCTTTATTTTCGCGTTCAAGTTGTTTAATGCGTTCTTGGTCTGAAAGCTGCTGTACTTTGACTGGATTCTGTTGATTCAAATGCTTCTGATGCCAGGCACGAAGTGTTTCAGGAGTACAACCAATCTTAGGCGCAATTGCTGTGATTGCAGCCCAAGTAGAAGGATAATCTTTTTCAGATTCAATCAATAATTGAACCGCTCTTTCTCTGATTTCAGGGGTATATTTTGGTTTTGTCATCGGGACATTCTCTCAAGAAAGTTGGTCTCCGACAAACCCGGTACGGTTCAATATTTAGATAAGCTTTAACTTACAAGCTCTATAGACTCTAAATTAAAAAGCAACTTCTAAAATGAGATTATCTTTATAAGTCCCTTCTGCAGAAGCATTACTTCCATCATCAATAATTTTGGCTGTATAGCTATAGCCTTGTGTTACTGACCCATCATAGATACCTGCATTCTGAGATGCATTAGAGCTTGACCAACGATCTGTACCTAAATATCCCCAACGTTGTGTCGTTGTATTTTTATAAATTTCATAAGGTATATATTGATTACCACTTACATTTTTCATGCGACGGTTTTGGCTATAATTTTGACCATTTGAAAGACCAACAGTATAGGGGGTCTGTGCAGAACAGGTAATTTGTACTGTACCCGTAACAGGATTAAATTTGGAAACTAATGGAGCTGTGCCAAAATTGATATTTTGCGCATTAATCTTACAATCTTTTTCTACAATCAATTCAATATTAATTGTTGCATCTTGTCCAGTTCCCCAATCTGTAATATTTCCAAACAGATTGGTTTTTAAGTTGGGGCTATTATAATAAAGAGATACACTACCGATGCCAAGGTAAGGAATACGCCAGAACCATTTTACTAAAAATTGACCTTTATAAGTTCCAGGTACTAAATTAGTATTTTCATTCACTCTTATATAAAAAGGCATACTAGAATTGGGACCTGAAAAAAATGAAATCTCAACGAATCGAGATAAGTCTCTAGTTACTGAAGTTGAGACAATATTTTTATCATAATCCAAAATTGTAATATCTGCAGAATTTATTCCATTTGTATGCATTAACTTTGTTGGAATATTTAATGCAGTATATTTTATATATTGTGTTGCGAATAAAGTTAAAGTTCCACTACAACTTAATCCACCTGATATTTGATTTTCAGTAGAATTTAAAGATGGTACATTAAAAGAACTTATAGGTCCCAAAGTAAGAGAACTACTTAGGGTAGTGCAGTTTGCAAAAGTCTGTTGTGTAAATGCCCCTAATAATCCAAATACTAATAGGGAAAATATCTTACTCCGCATCATTCTTCTCCTAACTGCACACAACATCTGAAATAGTAACGATCTGCTCTTGACCTAATTCGGCAGGGAATCTTGCGATACATTGCTGACCTTGTCCCAAATCAATTTTCAACAGGTTTTCTTTTTCCAAATCTTCAATATAAACAATACCATCCATTCCAACATAAGTCGGATTCTTATCTTTTTGATAAACCACCGCACCTGCTGGTAATGGTTCCCCATTTTCAAATTTCAGATAAACATTTCCACCCTGAATTTTCTTCACAGGGAAATCCACAATAATTCCTGTACCCAATTTTGCAGCAGAACGACGCTCAACGACTGGTGTCGCAAAGTTAGAGGAAAGATTCAACGGATCTATTGAATATTTAGCGCCATAATAAGGTGTCACATTAGGCACAAATAAATAGCCTTTTTTATTGGTTTCCCCAATCAGGTTATTTTCATAACGAATTGGGATATTGGCTTGACCATTGGTACTAATCAGTGAGAAAGACTCACCAAGACGGTTCGTTGCAAACACTGAGTTTCTCATCCAGATTAAAGAGCCTGATAAGCCATACCATTGGTCATAGTCATCATCACCTGAAATCCCTGCCTGAGCATTGAAGTAGCGGTTACGATAATTCACCTGTGCTTGATTATAATTATCTGAATTTTCATTATATCTATGTGTTAAATCAAAACCGAAACCACCCTCGGTTGGCATCTGATAGTTATAGTTGATATAAGCTGAATCACCACCATTCTCTTGGTACTGATAACCCGTATTCAGATTACCACGGGTGGTACCAAATGGAATCGTCAACTGAATTGCGGCATTCCATATGTCCTGATTTAAATCCCGATTTGCTGATAAAGATAAAGTTGAACCAAATAAATCTCTAGGCAATACAGGCGCCCAAGACAGACTTAACAAATCCGAATCTTCAAAACTGTCTCGCTTGATACCAAAATAACCAATACCAAATGTACCTAAACGCTTTGTAGAAAAATGCAGATTTGCTACTGTGCTTTCAGTGGCATTTACTGAAATCAAACCATCTGTGTAATAACTGGCAATCGTATTAAAATTTTTACTCTGACGTGAATGTAAAGCATTAAATCCAAAATGCGGTTGCTGGTATTGATAGCCAACAGTAAATTGATGTCCATTTTCATCATTATTTAATGTCCGGTTATTTTGTTTGGCTTTACTGTATGAATAAGATGTATTTAATACACCAAAATTATAAAGTTTGAATACCTGCCCCAGACCCGCATTCCAGATATCGTTATTACCTTCTGCATGACCTTCGGCTGTCAACCATGAATTCACACCATATCGTGCATCAAAACTTGCCAAGACATCGCCATAATCAAAGTTTTTAATGCCATAGTTTTCTCGCAGTTTTCCTACCGAAACAGCATAATCAAAAAGCTTCGGTTTTAATAAATCTCCAGAAACATAGAATGGCAAAGTAGTTGAAACCTGCCTTCCTACTGCATCTGTTGTGACCACGACAGCCTCACCCCGACCATTAATAAATGGTACGTTATTTAAGATATATGGGCCAGGTTGAATATCATTAGTTGAGTTTTTAAGACCATTAATAAATAAATCAACAGTACTTGGTAACGCTGCCTGACCTGTAAATTGAGGTAAAGGATAAGTAATCAAATCAGGGCGAATACTAAAATTACGACGTAGTTGAATCCCCCCCAAACGTACTGACTGAGTCCAGCTATTTTTTGTTGCAGAATAAATATCCCCGATCTCTAATGTGGCAATATTATTTTCACTATCAAACTGCCAATTGGTATCAAAGCGGATATAGTCATTCTCTTTTCGATTTGTTGCTGTATTTTTTAAAGAGCGATAATTACCTGTATTTTTCAAAGCCCCCCACGGACTAAAAAAACGTTGCTCTGTAAAAACATTCAATGAACGAGATTGGTTATGTGGTTTATATACATACACATCATAGTTGTTAAGGAAACCAATCCCGCTTTGTGCAGGCGTTCTTTTATACCAATAATCTTTGCCTAACTGCTGTTCAGGCAACCAGTGCGATGGCATCGTTAATAGTATTTGCTGATTATTAGCACTATAAGATGTCTGTATATCTTTTTGCTGATCAATTTGCACCCACTCCTCAGGCTGTGCATTGATACCCAGATGTCCCAAAATATCACTACTTAGAGCATGTTGCGTATTGAAGTGGTCAGGATTAATTTCCAGATCACTCAAAACTGATTTCTGTAAATAATAATGCTCATCAACCACAACCACAGTCACTACTTTTTGGGTGGAGTAAGAGTTAATTACCAAATCCAGATAAAGCTTAATGGGTGGAATTTCTTTAACAGACTGAACTACATCAGGAATTTCAGAAAATGTTTCAGCATAAACTGTTATATTTTGTGCACAGAATACTGCCAATATACATTTTGCTAAAACACTCCCCTTGAAATTTATATAATGATTCATAAGAAAAACACCTATTGTTTTTCAACAGCAATAATCTCTTTCTTTGATCCAACAATTGCACCCAATGTATTAGTTTTATTTATGTTATTTTTCAGGTCAGTGGATAAAGAAAAGTGAATAACGCTATTTGGAAGGACATAGCCATAAGCATTGTTCTCGGCTTGAGCTTTAAATAATTTATCTCCTGCCTTAAACTCTGAAATACGTGCTGACATTGCACCCGTATTTTTAATTTCAAGCACTTCTTTGCCTTGAGCCTGAGTGAAAACCCACGTTAAAACTGGCTTCGCGAGTGGATTTTTACTATTTAACTTTCTGGTTTCCTGCCCTGCGCCACTACCTATGCCTTTCCCATAAGTAAATAAAGGAATCGAGTAACGCATTTTGAAATTGACACGACTATTATCGGTCTCACTATCTATTGCTACAGGTAATTCATCTACAACCACACGATATGAGTTTTCTTTTAGATCAGGTGTCGGCACGGCCTGAGTCAAACGGATCATTTGTTTTGTCCCTGCAGGAATTTTGACAATAGGCGGGCTTGCAATGATTTCCTGTTGTGTTGAAAACTGTTCTTTGTACTGATCCTGAGTCCATTTAAAAACACGGATCTGAACCATTGCAGGGCTATCTCCAACGTTTTCCAGCCAGACAGGTACTGCTTTTTGTTTATTTTCGATCACAGGGTAAATCGGCCAAATCAGAAAGTTTGCTTGGCTATAAGAAGCTGTTGCAGGGACGATCGTGCCTGTTATTGCCAAAGCTTTTAAAAATAAGCTGTGGGAAGAGGCAAATTTCTTTAAAAAAGTCATCATTGATATCACCATGCAATCGTTATTAAAACATCATCTTTATATTGACCAGGCATCTTATTGATTGCCCCTTGGCTTAGGTCTACAAGCCCATAAATCTGAAAACTCAACAAATGATTTTGTTCTGTACTTTTTAGAGTCAAAGTATTGTTGGCACTACTTGTACCAAGTGGCTGGGTTAAATTAGCATTCCGATAAAGCATATAATCGATGTAACTTTCCGAGCTAACATGTTTGAGTCGCCGATTTTGTGTAGATGTGTTTAAGCTTTTCCCATTACCAAACGTAATCGTGACAGGAACATCAGGTGTACATTCAATTTTCCATGTATCCTGACTATTAGTAATACTGGCTGTAATTGCATTTTCCTGCGAAGTAGAGGCATGTGTTCCGAAATTTAAACCTTTTGGTGATTCCTGAAATAAGCATCCTTTTTCAATCACTGCACTCACTTCAATATTGGCTGAAGTTGCAGCCAATGCGGTTATTGAAGTTAACATCAATATAATAGATGTGTTTATTTTTAAAAGACTTTTAAACATATTCATCTACTCTATTAAAAATTTACTGTGACAGTAATTTGATCGGTGTATTCTCCTTTGGAAAGAGACTGTGCATTTACAGCTTCAGCATAAAGGCGAACGACATACTCACTTCCCCCCAAAAAATCGATACTGGTTTCTGGTGTAAGCACCTTGCCAGATTTATTATTTTCATAAATTTGATACGCAATATATTCACCGCCACCATTTGACATTGCTCTTTGATAATTCGCAGCAAACTGACTTGGCACATGATTTGCGTTACGACCTGCATTAAATGCAACTTTTACATTACTGCCGACAGGACAAAGAATATGGATAGCATTATTGGTCTCATTACTGAGCGTTGCTGAAACTGATGAAAAACTGGCATCTAGATCACCAAAATCCAGATCACCCAATTTATTGAGATTTGCACCATTTAAAGTGCTTTTTTGATTAATCAGGCATGCAGGTTCTAAAGTGATTTCGCTTTTTAAGCTCACGCTGCCAGAACCTGCATAAAGAAGATGAGAATGCAGAAAAACACACAGACTCAAACAGAGGGGTTTGAATTGAATATTTTCAAACATTGCTCATCTCCTTACGAAAACTTCTTAGAATGAAACAGTTACAAGTAAAGTATCTGTATAATCACCGTCAGAAACAGCAGTCGTTGGAGTTGTATTTGCAGCAATAGCACCATACATCGGAACTGGTACTGTTTTTCCAGCAGTTCCAGAGAAGGTAACATTTGTATTTAACGCATAAGGTGTGGTACGAGCAGCATCTTGATAAACATCATATGCAACGGTATCCGTAGCATTTGATAATGTTCTGTCGCCACGCTCACCACCGTTCACACTTACATTGAATGTGTTAACACCGGAATCACAAGTCACTGTCAAGTCACCACCACCGTTTGATGATGCAACTTCTGCTGTCAGTACGTTTGTCCAAGTTGATGCAGATTGACCAAAATCAAGTACACCAAACTTGTTCATGTTCCCTTCAACTTTTGAATTATCAACAGTACAACCTGATGAAATGTTTAATTTCACATCAACTTGCCCTGTAATTGCTGCGAAAGAAGACGCAGCAAATAATGAAGTAAAAGTGAATAATCCAATAGTTAAAATGCGATTTTTTTTCATCATGTAATCTCCCAAAAAAAACAGAATTAAAACTAAACTATAACACTAAGTGTTAATTTAGTCACGTTTAAAGTAAAAAATACGCCAATCTCAACTTTTT
>NZ_JPQO01000057.1 GCF_000773685.1 Acinetobacter sp. HR7
GCTTAACTGACTGGCATTACCTCGATTGAGGGCTTTTTTTACAGCTAAATCATGTGAGTGCAATACCTTCCACGCTTTCCAGATCCATCATATATTCATGGATTTGATGGAAGTCTTTGTCTTCATTGCTTGGATAGAACCAGCGTGCAATCTGCTCTGCGACCTGCGGATGACACTGTATTTCAAAGTGATTCAGGCCGTAGAAAATCGCTTTGTTGGCATCCGGAATTTTTAGCTGAAAACGCGGGTTAGGGTGTTCACCCAAGGCACTTTTTACACT
The DNA here is from genome assembly GCF_000773685.1 of Acinetobacter sp. HR7. GTDB lineage: Bacteria > Pseudomonadota > Gammaproteobacteria > Pseudomonadales > Moraxellaceae > Acinetobacter > Acinetobacter thermotolerans. Next base: position 281 of record NZ_JPQO01000057.1, read on the forward strand.
GACCAGATAGTCTCCGATAACATTACGGGTGCGATTATGCCGGTTTTCATATTCGATGGTACCTGCGACAAAGTAAGCTTTGACATGTGAGGGAATAGGTGCTGGCTTACGGTTATCGTCCATCAGGCCAATGCGGACTTCATTATGCTCCCAGTCATCATCGCGAACACTACCATGCCTTAGGTCCAGAATACCGTTACTGCGGATATTCACCATATGTCCGATCATCTTGCCAAAAGGAAAACGTCCCAGTTTGTCCTGCAGACTAAAACCGAAACGCTCTAGTGCGGCGCCGTGGTGCGGGGAACCGAGGCAGACCAGATTTTCCACCATATGCACCCAGTCATAGACATGCTGTTTGCCATAGAACAAGGCACTGCGCGAGACCAGTCCACCCATGCTGTGTCCAATCAGGTCAATGCTGGTAATGCCGGGATTACGGGTGACTAAATCATTCAGGGTATGGGCCAGACTGCGGCCATTGGCCGAGATACGACGCCCAGTATTGTAGTTTAGGTACAGCATGGTGTTGTGGTCACGCTGCGCCAGCAATTTTTCCCCGATACCACTGTATTTGTTAGTAGACCAGCTCAGGTGATTCATACACAGACCATGCACAAACAGGGTTATTCGCCCGGTCAGTTCGCCTTGTTGTAAGGAGCCATAATGGTCATAGACCACCATCGGTAGTGCCATTGGGTTCTGATATTTCACCAGGTAGTCGCCAATGACCCCATTCATCACCCCAATCAGAAAATGCAGTGTTGGTGTTAAAGGCTTGTCATGCAAACGCGGGAATTTGGTAATGATGCCACGCAGGCTAGGAGCCACCAAGGTGTTCCCATAATGGAACAGCATGTCATAAGAATGTTGATACAAACGGACAATCGCAGGCAGGTTTTGTAGTTTTTCCGAATTTTTCTCACTCAGGCCAAAGAAGCTCAATAGCATATCCCGCTGGATAGTCTTGATCAGTTCTTGAGTCACCTCGCTGAATCGCATAGTCACAAGCTGAGCCAGACCCTCCAGTACATCTGCCTGGCTCGGTGGGGTACGGTCCCACTTACAGTAGGTTTCATGCAATGGCGTTAAGCTTGGCATCGGATCCTGTCCTTCATCAATCATGCGGACATCCAAAGTGATCTTTCTTTTTCAAGATGTTCGCGGTATAAATTCTTCTGAATTTCGATGTTTCTAATTATTCTGGGAATATTCTTAAAATACCGGGGAATACAGCACTGCACAGTGTTTTTTGTCAGACAATTCACCAAAAATGAATTAGATAAGCGTGATCCATATGTTACTTATAAAATAAATTTTGATCAGAATATAGGCGTTTTTGTTAATAAGCGATGAATGTCATCTATCTGCACGGCTTTAGAAGCAGTTCCGCGTCTATCAAGGGACAGCTGCTCAAAGATTACTGTGAAAAACATACTAAAGTTCAGGTGCATTTACCGGACCTGAACATGCCACCTGTGGATGCAATTCAGCGGGTGTCGCAGCTGATCGGGTCAATGAAAGACGTCGCACTGGTCGGCAGTAGCCTGGGCGGCTTTTATGCGACACATCTGGTCGCCAGGCATGCTGTACCGGCTGTACTGATCAATCCCGCCATGCGACCATGGCAGCTGTTCCGGGAACTGTTCGATGATGAACTGCCATTGCAGGTACATCCGAACTGGTGCCTGGATGAGGCAGATCTTGAGCAGCTTGAGGCCTTGGCGCTGCCAACTGCACAAGATGCAGACAAAATACTGGTGCTGCTGCAACAAGGCGATGAAGTTTTGGATTATCGTGAAGCACATCGCTATTATAGTGCTGCTCGTCCCCCGGCGATGCTGATGACTGAGGCCAATGGCAATCACGGGATGGATGATTTTGCGGAGAAGATTCCGCTGGTCTTACAGTTTTTATTGGACTGCATAAAAAAGGAAACCGAATAACGTGTCTCAATATACGGCTCAATCTCTTGAAGTTCTGTCTGGTCTGGACCCGGTCCGTCGTCGTCCGGGCATGTATACCGATACCACTCGTCCGAACCATCTGGCGCAGGAAGTGATTGATAATGCTGTAGATGAGGCACTGGCGGGCTATGCCAACAAGATTACCGTGACGGTGCATAAAGATGGCTCATTGTCGGTAGAAGATAATGGCCGTGGTATGCCGGTGGACATTCACCCGGAATATGGCCAGAGCGGGATCGAAATTATCCTGACCAAGCTGCATGCGGGCGGTAAGTTCAGTACCGATAATTACCAGTTCTCAGGCGGTCTGCACGGGGTGGGGATCTCCGTGGTCAACGCGCTGTCGAGCCGGGTTGAAGTGGCCGTGCAGCGTCAGGGTAACCTGTACAAAATGGCCTTTGAAAATGGTGAGCCAACAGGTCCTTTAGAAGTCCTTGAAGGCAAGGCACCCAAACGCGCGACTGGGACAACTGTACAGTTCTGGCCGGAAGCTAAATATTTTGATTCACCGAAGTTTGCACTAAAAGCACTGAAACATAACCTGAAAGCCAAAGCCGTTCTGGCAGCGGGTCTAGAGATCAACTACGTTGACCTGATCAATGATGAAAAGATTACCTGGCAGTTTGAAAACGGCTTGGTGGATTACTTGATGGATGAGCTGGAAGACCGAGAAATCATTCCAGCACCAGCCTTTGTTGCCACAGGGGATGCCGAACGTGCCAGCGCGGAATTCGCGATTTGCTGGAATGTGGAAGGCGGCGAAAGCATCCAGGAATCCTATGTTAACCTGATTCCAACCGCGCAGGGCGGTACTCATGTGAATGGCTTGCGTTCTGGTGTGACCGATGCGATGCGTGAGTTCTGTGAGCTGCGTAACCTTTTGCCACGCAACATGAAACTGTCTGCCGAAGATGTCTGGGATGGGGTGAACTATATCCTGTCGTTGAAATTCCAGGAGCCGCAGTTCTCTGGTCAAACCAAAGAGCGTTTATCCAGCCGTGAAGCCGCGGGCATCGTGCAGAATATTGCCAAAGATGCTTTTGCACTGTGGCTGAACCAGAATTCTGATATCGCCATGCAGTTGGCAGAGATGGCGATTTCCAAAGCCGGTCGCCGTCTGAAAGCCGCAAAAAAAGTTGAACGTAAGAAAATTGTGGCGGGTCCAACCCTGCCAGGCAAATTGTCTGACTGTGTCGGACATGATCTGGATCAGTCTGAACTGTTTATCGTGGAAGGAGATTCTGCGGGTGGCTCTGCCAAGCAGGCCCGTGACAAGAACTTCCAGGCCATCATGCCGATTCGCGGAAAGATCTTGAATACTTGGGAAGTGGCATCTGATGAAGTCCTAGCCTCTCAGGAAGTGCATAACATCGCGATTGCGATCGGGGTTGATCCAGGCTCGGATGACCTGTCTGAATTGCGTTATGGCAAGATCTGCATCCTCGCTGATGCGGATTCGGATGGTCTGCATATCGCAACTTTGCTCTGTGCTCTGTTCGTGAAACATTTCCCGGCACTGGTCGAAGAAGGGCACTTGTTTGTGGCGATGCCACCACTATTCCGTATTGATGACAATAAAGATGTCTACTATGCGCTGGATGAGGATGAGCTGGAAAGTATCCTGAAAAAATGCAAAACCAAGAATCCACAAATCACCCGATTCAAAGGACTGGGTGAGATGAATGCCAGCCAGTTACGTGAAACTACCCTGGATCCAAATACGCGCCGTTTGGTACAGCTGGATCTGGATGATACCCAGCATACGGCTAATCTGTTAGATAAGTTACTGGCGAAGAAACGTGCCAGTGACCGTAAGGACTGGCTGGAACAGAAAGGTAATCTGGCGGATATCGTGGTGTAATGAAAACCTATCCTTCACCGGAAGATATTCAAGAGATGAAACAGCGTGGCTATGATCTTGCGACCATAGCCGATGCTGAAGAAACCCTCTGTTTATGGCAGGCGATGAAGGATATTCAAATGCAGATCGAAACCGCATTTGCCAATGTCCGCTTAGGTGATGGCATTGGCTTATGGGAAGCACAAGGCATTGATGATTATAAATCTTTAGCAGAGCGTGGTGCTTTACGTGAGAAGGATGAAAAATCCAACTGGTCGAATATTTCTGCTCAAGATTTAAATGATTGTCATAGCAGCCTGGGATTTTTTGATGCTCAAGGTATGCGTTTCCATTTGCCGGCATTTTTGATTACTGATCTACAAGGGAAATATCGGTTTAATCTGGCTGGTCGGTTATGCAAAATGAATGATGAATTGCATCAGTTTCATCTGTTAAATAAAGCACAACGAGAAGTGGTTAAGGCTTATCTGAATTGGGCTGCTTCCGATCCAGATGATGAATTGCAACGTGATTCAATTTTCACAACATTACAAAAAGGATATTGGTCTCATTAGGTTAGATTCTTTGTCATATCTTTTAACCCGCAACTGCGGGATTTTTTATGCTTTAAATTGGTGCTGGTCATAAAAACCGCAATGCACCATTGCTGAGCAGGGTAGAAAAATAGAATATTTTGAGTTTGAACGCCATTTTCAGAATGTCCTGTTTATGAGTCTTCGAAAAGCCCTGCGATATAGATCACCGTTGATCTTCGGTATGATATTTTGTCATACCAATAATACTGTTTGTCTAACAGTTTGAACATCTTGTTGTTTTATTTTCTTCAGTTTGGCACAGAAATTGAATTGTTCTCTCGAGATTTAAAAATGCATTCACCGAAATGCCTGACAAAAGTTTGGAGAAAACAAAAGATGTTCCAACAAAATGTATTGACTAAAACTATTTTAGCCGCAACCGTGGCAGGGGCTGTTGTATTAACCGGATGTTCAAAACCTGCAGAAAAGGCAGAAGCTCCGGCAGCAGAAACTAAAACAACTGAAACTAGTGGTGAAACGATTAAAGTTGGTATCCTGCACTCTTTGTCAGGCACCATGGCCATTTCTGAAACATCATTGAAAGATACTGCACTGATGGCAATCAATGAGATCAATGCCAACGGTGGTGTGTTGGGTAAAAAATTAGAACCAGTGGTGGTAGATCCGGCATCTGACTGGCCACTGTTTGCTGAAAAAGCACGTCAGTTGATCACTCAAGATAAAGTCGCGGTTATTTTTGGTTGCTGGACTTCTGTTTCACGTAAATCAGTATTGCCAGTGGTAGAAGAACTGAATGGTCTGCTGTTCTATCCGGTTCAATATGAAGGTCAGGAACAGTCTAAAAACATTTTCTACACCGGTGCTGCGCCTAACCAACAAGCGATTCCTGCAGTGGAATACCTGATGAGTGAAGAAGGTGGTAAAGCAGAACGTTTCGTGCTGCTGGGTACCGATTATGTTTACCCACGTACCACTAACAAGATTCTGCGTGCTTTCCTGAAGTCTAAAGGCGTTGCTGATGCAGACATTATGGAAGAGTACACACCATTCGGTCATAGTAACTATCAAACCATCGTGAGTAATGTGAAGAAATTTGCTGCAGGTAAGAAAACTGCGGTGATTTCGACTATCAATGGTGACTCAAATGTTCCGTTCTACCGTGAACTGGGCAACCAGGGCATCAAAGCTTCTGATATTCCAGTAATGGCATTCTCAGTGGGTGAAGAAGAACTGCGTGGTATTGATACCAAACCATTGGTAGGTCACCTGGCAGCGTGGAACTACTTCATGTCTGTGAAGAATCCAACCAATACCGAATTCACTGGAAAAATGAAGCAGTACGCAGTTGATTTTAAACTGCCAAATGCCGACAAGTTTGTGACCAATGACCCAATGGAAGCGACTTACGTGGGGATCAACATGTGGAAACAGGCGGTTGAAAAAGCCGGTTCTACCGATGTTGATAAAGTTCGTGAAGCGATGGCAGGTCAAACTTTCAATGCACCATCAGGCTATCAGTTACAAATGGATGCCAGCAACCATCATTTACACAAGCCTGTGATGATTGGTCAGATCCGTGCGGATGGTCAGTTCGACGTAGTTTATAAGACACCTAAAACCATCCAGGCTGAGCCTTGGAGCCCATACATTCCTAAATAAGGTGATATCTGGCCTGCTGCCTCGGCAGCGGGCTTTTTTTGATTTTTTCCTTTTCCAAACGGTAAAAGTTCTACATTTATAGGGGGGACAGCCATGTTCACTCGCCTAAAATTCGCCGCTATTTTGCTGATCATGAGTCAGTGTTTTTTATTCAATAGCGCTTATGCGGATACTCAAATTACAGAAAACCCCGCAACAGTTCAGCCTGCAGCCACAGGCGATGCGATTCAGCAGTTTGTCAGCGGGGATTTTGTCAAGCGTCGTGCCTTGCTGAATCAATGGCCAGCCAGTATCGAATTGCTGGATCAGCTGGCAGAGTATGTTGCCAATGACCAGCTGTATAGTGACAGTGTTGGCAACACTTATATTCTGGAAGCAGAAGATCAACTGCTGAGTTATCCAGATCTGGCACCGGTTGAGACCTGGCCATCTGATCTGTCACAGGTGACTTTGGTGAATACCTTGAATAAGGCTTTAACCTTTGCTCAGGCACAAAAGAAATTAAAATCTGAAGAAGCATCACAGCGTCTAGAAGCGATTGATATTTTAGAAAATAACTTATCTGAACTGGATATAAAAAGTATCAATCAGCTCTATTTGGCTGAAAAAAATAACAGCGTTAAAGCACGTATTGCTCAGCTGAAAGCACGTCTGGACTACACATCGGATGATGTGCTGGTCAAAATCCAGGCTGCTCAAGTGCTGAAAGAATCCAACCGTCCCGATGTGCTGGCCATGATTGAAAGTGAACTGGCACAACCGAATCTGCATGCTGATTTAAAAGCGGCACTGCTGGATGCCAAGGGCAGTATCAAGACCCGTATTCAGGCCAGTGAATGGACTGGGCACGTATTCTCAGGATTGAGTACAGCTAGCATTTTGCTGCTTGCGGCACTGGGTCTCGCTATCACTTATGGTCTGCTCGGTGTCATCAATATGGCGCATGGTGAGCTGATTATGATTGGTGCATACACCACCTATGTGGTGCAAAGCCTGTTTAAATCCTATCTCGGCAGCTATGTGGACTGGTACCTGATTGCGGCAATTCCGGCAGCCTTTCTGGTCAGTGCACTGATTGGCATGCTGATCGAACGTACCGTGATCCGTCCGCTGTATGGCCGTCAGCTGGAAACATTGCTGGCAACTTTTGGGGTGAGTCTGATCCTGATGCAAGTCGTGCGGATGATCTTTGGTGCACAAAACGTTGAGGTTTCCAACATTTCCTGGCTCTCCGGCGGGATTTCCCTGACCCCAAGCCTGATGCTGCCATATAACCGGATTGCCATTATCGTCTTTACCGTAGCGGTACTTCTGCTGCTGGTTTACTTACTGAATAAAACCCGTTTTGGCCTGTTTGTTCGCGCGGTAACGCAAAACCGTCAGATGGCACGTGCTGTGGGGATTCGTTCTAGCCGTATCGACATGATGGCCTTTGGGCTGGGTTCCGGTTTGGCTGGGCTGGCTGGCTGTGCATTGGCGCAGGTGGGTAATGTCGGCCCCGACCTTGGCCAAAACTACATTATTGATGCCTTCTTGGTGGTTGTTGTCGGGGGCGTGGGGCAGGTCTGGGGAGCGGTACTGGCTGCACTAGGCTTGGGTGTCAGCGGCACGGTACTGGAAATCGGTATGGGTGCGGTACTGGCCAAAATTATTCTTCTGGTTCTTGTGATTTTGTTCATTCAAAAGCGTCCACAAGGTTTGTTTGCCATCAAGGGACGATTTGTGGAGTAGGCCTATGAAAATCACATCATTACTTTCCGATAAACCTTATAGCGCCGTTGCGATTGCGGTGTGCTTCGCAATCCTGCTGATTTTACCTTGGCTGCATCTGTTACCTGCCGATTCGGCACTACACTTATCTGCTTACTGGGTAACCCTGATTGGCAAAATCATGTGTCTGGCTTTGGTGGCTTTGGCACTGGATCTGGTCTGGGGTTATGCCGGCATTTTGAGTCTAGGACATGGTTTGTATTTCGCACTGGGCGGTTACGCTTTTGGTATGTACCTGATGCGCCAGTCAGCAGGTGATGGCTTGCCTGACTTTATGCGTTTCTTAAGCTGGACCGAGCTGCCTTGGTTCTGGGTGGGGACTAACCATTTCTGGTGGGCAATGCTATTGGTTGTGTTAGCACCAGGTCTCGTTGCTTTCATCTTTGGTTTCTTTGCGTTTCGTTCCAAAATCAAAGGGGTGTACTTCTCGATTATTACCCAGGCGATGACCTTTGCTGCTGCGCTGCTGTTCTTCCGTAATGAAACCGGCTTTGGCGGCAATAATGGTTTTACCGGTTTTAAAACCATTCTCGGTATGGATATCACCTCTGCACCAATGCGTGCCAGCCTGTGTTTTATCACGGCACTCGTATTATTGCTGTGTTTTATCGGTTTACGCCACCTGATGAACAAGCCCTATGGTCGCGTACTGGGGGCAATTCGGGACAGTGAAAACCGTCTGCAATATCTCGGTTATCGCACGCTCTGGTACAAGCTGTCTGCTTGGATACTCTCTGCAGTGATTGCCGGGATTGCGGGTGCATTGTATGTACCACAAGCCGGGATTATTAACCCGAGTGAAATGAACCCGGTGAACTCGATTGAAATGGCCGTCTGGGTAGCGGCTGGTGGCCGTGGTACTTTGATCGGTCCGATCCTCGGTGCTGGCTTGATTAATGCCGTGAAGACCTATTTCACGGTGGCCTATCCGGAAGCCTGGTTACTGATTTTAGGTGCGCTATTTATCGTGGTGACCCTGTTCCTGCCGAAAGGCGTGATTGGCATCTTTGACCGTTTTAAAAAGGAGCGTAGCGAATGAGCGAGATTCTACAACCTCATGGCGGCCATGCTTCTGAAGGCTATGGCCGTCCAAAAGAACACGGTGCAGACTTTAGCCATGGGATTGCACTTTACCTGGAAAAAGTCAGTGTCTGGTTTGATGCTTTTCGTGCCTTAAATGACTTATCGCTGTACATCGAAGAAGGTGAGCTGCGCTGCATCATTGGTCCAAATGGTGCCGGTAAAACCACCCTGATGGATGTGATTACCGGCAAAACCCGTCCAACGGAAGGTTCTGCATTCTTCGGTCAGACCTATGACCTGTCGAAAATGAGCACCGAAGAAATTGCTGAAGCGGGGATTGGACGTAAATTCCAGAAACCGACGGTCTTTGAAAACTTCACCGTGATGGAAAATCTGCTCCTGGCCGCACCGAAAGACAAGCGGGTGAAAAAAAGTTTCTTTAGCAAGCTGGATCCGGATGCACAAAATGCACTGGATGAAACGTTGCAACAGATCCGTTTGCAGGAATTTATTAACAAGCCTGCTGGACTGCTGTCACATGGTCAGAAGCAGTGGCTGGAAATCGGCATGCTATTGATGCAACGTCCCAAGCTGATTTTGCTAGATGAACCAGTGGCAGGCATGACCGATGCTGAAACAGAGCGTACCGCAGAGCTGTGTCTGGAACTGAAAAAGAACCATACCCTGGTTGTAGTGGAACATGATATGAGTTTTATCGACACCATTAGTGAAAAAGTCACGGTACTGGCACAAGGGGCGATTTTGGCAGAAGGCACATTGGCTGAAGTCCAGGCCAATGAAGAAGTCATTGAAAAATATTTAGGGCGTTAAGGAGACCGTTATGTTAGAAGTCAAAGACGTCAATCAGTTTTACGGTGGCAGTCATATTCTGCGTGATGTGTCCTTTACTGCACCGATTGGTGAATGCTCGGTGGTTCTGGGACGAAATGGCGTCGGTAAAACCACCTTGTTGAAATGTTTGATGGGGATTCTGCCGATTAAATCCGGACAGATTTTGCTGAATGGCAAGGACATTTCCAAGCTCAGCCCAGAGCAGCGCGTGCGTGAAGGTCTGGCTTATGTGCCGCAAGGTCGGGATATCTTTTCGACCTTAACCGTGGAAGAAAATATCCTGATCGGTATGGCCAAATTTAAAGGTGCCAAAACCCGTAAAGTGCCGGAGCATCTTTATGAAATTTTCCCGGTGCTGGATGAAATGAAGCATCGCCGTGGTGGGGATTTATCCGGTGGTCAGCAACAGCAGTTGGCAATTGCCCGTGCACTGGCTTCTGAACCAAGTGTCCTGATTCTGGATGAACCGACTGAGGGTATTCAGCCATCCATTATTAAAGACATTGGCCGAGTCATCCGTAAATTGGCTGATGGCGGTGAGATGGCGATTGTACTGGTTGAGCAGTTCTATGACTTTGCTGAAGAGCTGGCGGACAGTTATACCGTGATGGCGCGTGGGCAGGTTGTCGCGCAAGGTGCGGGTAGTGAAATGCCAGAGAAGGGGATTCGCGAGTTGGTGGCGATTTGATGTTTCAAGAAGCCTCCCTTTGAAAAAGGGAGGTTTGGAGGGATTCATAGGAATTTGAATTTCAATCCTTGTATATGAGTTCTAGATCACTTATATCGACGATTTTATATTTCATTTTTTTAGGAGGTGAAGAGTCTAGTGTAAAAATAATAGCTTTATCTCCGATAGTTTCTAACAAATGAAATTTTTCAGAGTTATTTTTTAAATTTACTGTATAGAACTCTTCTAGATAGAATTTGAGCTTTGCATTGTAATATCCTGAAGTTAAACATACTACAAACATAAAAATAGCCATCTGTATTTTTATTTGGGATCTAAAATTACCATCTACATAACTTTTATCATGAATGGCTAAATAGGTATAATTTGCAATAAATACAAGAGTATATAAACTAAAAAACACAATGATTTCAGAATTTATTTTATCAATATAAAATAAAACTCCGATCAAAAATAAAATAATCAGAATAATATAAGTGCTCTTTATAATTAGATCTTTAAAACTGAATTCTTTTTGATTGAGTAATCTGATTCTGTATATTTGATATGCGAAATAAAAGCCAGTTATGATTGCGAAGAAGAATCCTGCTGAATATATTAAAATATAGGAAACAGAAAATTCTTTGAGAATCCAAATAGCATCAAAATATTGATAATAGCCCAGTAGATTCACAACAGCTATGCATATAGAGGCGGCATAGATTAATGGAATGATTGCCACTAAATTTTTAGTATGGAATATTGATTCAGATGTCATGATATTTTTAGAAAATAGCTATTTTTATAAGAAAATCATAACCTAATACTCTTAATTTTTTGATAATAATTTCAGTTCGATAATTTAGTGGGAAATCATTATTTTGTCTTTACATTTAAACACATCACAATTATGCCCACCCCCAATCCGATCCACTACCGCAAAATCGCTTGGTGCTTCCAAAGTCAGTAGGGGATGATGCCATGTTCCTGCACGATAATTTACCCCTTGAGTCCCATCACTGATAAATGCACATAGCTGGGATAAATCTGGCGTATCCGCATCCAGAGCTGGTGCAACCACGATGAGAAACTTCTGACCCTGCATTGGAATAAAGGCCTGTGAACCATTCGGATGGCGTTCCAGCATCGAGACTTCAAACGGTACCTGAGTGTTTTTGATGTTCCGAAAAATACTGATCCCAGCTTTGGCATCACCGATAATTTCAGTGGTCACAAGGGCATGATAGCGCTCGGTATGCGCATCATTGATATGAAAAAAGTCATTGCCCTGACAGCCAATCACTTCACCGAAAGGGACAAAATTTTCTGCGGTGAGTTTTTGAATTTTAACGTACTGTTTCATTCTATTTTTAAGTGGTCAGTTCATCTAAAAAGAAGCATCAGTCGTAAAACTTAAAGTGTCATACGACTGAGCCAACAATCGTCATCTTGTGGAGAGAGATGACATAAACTTAGTTTGTGGTTTTACCCCACAGCCGGATACGGCTAATGCCACCATCTGGAATCATGTTCACACGGATATGTGAGATTTTCTCATGTGCCAGCACTTCATTAATAAAGCTATGCACATGATCCATCTGCATAGGCTGAGCTTCTAACAGGAACGGCCAGAACATGCTTTGTGGAATCAGCTGTGGATCTGTTGCATCTTTGACATAGACTGCCTGAATCGATACTTCGGCAGGATAGTTACCTTTAAAGTGTGCTGTATCAAGATCAATTTTTTCAATTTTCCCAGCCTGACCGAGTGCCAGAATACACCAGTCGAAACCTGGTGCACGGCGACGCGCAGTTTCCCAGCCATCGCCCATATTGACGCCACGACCCGGGTTAATCAGGTTACGTGGATGGCCGAAGTGCGCATCACTATAGGCAATCACGCGGCCGCCATTTTCTAGCGCCAGCAGATCCAGTGTTTCATTGCTGTCTTTCAGCTGAATCTGCACATCCCCATAAACACGCAGACGTGCCACACCGCCATCTGGATAGATATTTAAACGTAAATGGGTATAAGTTGTGTCTGAATTGACGTCAAAAATGTGGTGCTGGCTCGGTCCTAATATACTATTTGGTAAAATTTGGTGCCATTCTGCTTGATCCAGGTTCTCATCTGGTGCATAGCAGGCTTCAACAGCAGCAGAGGCTGGGTAGTTACCGCTAAAGAAAGTAGTATCAATGTCTAGTGCACGAATTTTTCCGGCCACACCAAGTTTGACAATAGCCCAGTCATAACCGGCATGGCGCTTGCGGCGGGTTTCCCAGCCGTCCATCCATTTGCCATGATCATCAAACTTATCTTCTACGAATATTGGTGCTGCAAATTGCAGCATGCGTTGTGCTTCAGCAAAGAACTCATCCGAGCATTGCAGTACTTTTGCACCAATACGTTCATCTGCAAGATTAGTAAGTTGCTGTAATTGTGCAGGGATTTCAAAAGCTGGTGCAAATAGGGTTGCCATATTGATCTTCCATTTTAAATTCATTCATCTGTGATTCTTTTCAGGCTGTAAATAGCCACTTGCCTGGTTTTTTCTCCCCAAAACAAGGCATTAGTCTCAAAAAATAATGCACAGCATGTGCCAACTTGAGTGCAATTGACTGCCACACTTGAGGAAATGGCACAGTTTTCGCTTTGTCTCCTCCAGATGGATCAAGATGAAAAAACATAGGGGGAACAATGAACATCACCATTATTGGCGCCGGGATGGCAGGCTTAACCACAGGCATTGCATTAAAAAAGTTTGGTCATCAGGTCAGCATTTATGAGCAGGCCGAACAGATTCTGCCGGTAGGTGCCGCTATTTCTTTATGGTCCAATGGGGTGAAATGCCTGAATTATCTGGGCCTGACTGAACATGTGGCTAAACTGGGTGGGCAGATGGACAATCTGGCTTATGTGGATGGTTTAACTGGTGATGTGATGACCCAGTTCAGTCTATATCCGCTGATTGAAGAAGTCGGGCAGCGTCCTTATCCGGTATCGCGTGCCGAACTGCAAAATATGCTAATGGATGCATTCGGTCGTGAAGATATTCATCTGGGCAAAAAGATGGTTGCACTAGTAGATGATGGTCAGCAGGTAACCGTTCGATTTGCCGATGGTTCAGAAGTGCAAACAGAGCTTCTTGTGGGGGCGGATGGTACGCATTCTATGACCCGTGCTTATGTTTTGGGTGAAAAGGTTGAACGCCGTTATGCCGGTTATGTGAATTGGAACGGTCTGGTGGAAATTTCTCCTGATCTGGCTCCAGCGGATCAATGGACCACTTTTGTCGGTGAGGGCAAACGTGCTTCCTTGATGCCAGTGGCGGATCACCGTTTCTATTTCTTCTTTGATGTGCCACTACCAGCGGGTCTGGAAAATGACCGCAGTCAGTACAAAGTTTTATTAAAAGAATACTTTAAAGGCTGGTGTCCTCAGGTGCAGCACCTGATTGATGCAATTGATGAGCAGCGTACCAACCGTGTAGAAATTCATGACATTGAGCCATTTACCGATTTCTACAAAGGTAACGTCGTAATTGTGGGTGATGCAGCCCACAGTACTACACCGGATATTGGGCAAGGCGGCTGTCAGGCGATGGAAGATGCGATTTATTTAGCTCGTGCCCTGCAAATTAATACACTGGGCTTGCAGGATTCTCTACGCCGTTACCAAAACAAGCGTAATGAACGAGCCAATGAACTGGTATTGTGTGCACGTAAACGCTGTGATGTCACCCATATGAAGGATGAAGAAGTCACCTTGGCTTGGTATGAAGAATTGCGCCGCGAGAAAGGTCCTCATATCATGAAAGGGATTATCAGCAATATTATTGGCAATCCATTGGACTAAAACTTGCATGAAATTTCATGAGAAAAAATACATAAAATAATAACAGTAGCGATTTATCAGCAGGGGGCTTCTAGGAGCCCTTTATTTTTTCTTGCGAATTTAATTTAAAGATCCTTCAAACAATGGATTCAATTTAAGGTTGATCCAGATTAAGTTGCATTAACACTAGATCACGCCACTGACCAAATTTCTCTCCCACTTGTGGCATATAGCCGGTTTGTACAAAATCCAGTTTTTGGTGCAGATGAATTGAAGCTGTATTTTCTGAATCAATCGCAGCCACCATGACATGCATACCCTGATTTTTGGCAATGTCAATCAAGCGTAACAACAATTGTTTTCCTAGCCCTTGCCCAGTGTAGTCTGGATGTAAAAAGATCGAGTGCTCAACCGTTTTATAAAAGCCCTGAATGCTACGGAACTGATCATAATTGGCATAGCCTATGACTTTCCCACTAGATTGATCTTCAACGACCAGTAGAGGGAACTGATGTTTTTGCAGATGCTGGAACCAGTTTTGAAACTCAGCCATGGTGTGAGTAGTATAGTTCCAGGTGGCTGTCCCGCCACGGATTTCCTGATTATAGATTTCACCAATACGTTCTAGGTCTTCTACTGTTGCTGGACGGATCAGGAATTGATTCATGGGACATACTTGCTGATCAATTTTTTCAAAGAATAAAAAAGCAGAACCGAAGTTCTGCTCTTAAGATACCATCTCTTAGAAGTGATACTTCACAAGGGCACTGACATCGTGTTGGTCTAGATCTTTAAAGCCATATTTATTGTGCCAAACAGAGTGTTCAACACCAACATATAGTTTGGTTTCAGGAGAAATGTGCTTACCAACATTCCATTTATATTGGCTTGTCCAGTTTAATTCACTTGCGTGATTAGGTTCATCTTCAGCTGTTGACCAGTCCAGGAAGGCATCTGCTAAGAATTCTTCACCACCAATTTTAAATGGCACAGCATAAGTAATGGTCATTTGATAATCATCTTTAGTATTATCATTTACAGCCTTATAGAAATTAATATTTGCATAGCTTGTATATGGGATATCTAATGCAAATCCAATACCATATAGGTAGTTATTGAAGTTTGAACCGCCTTCCCAAGTAGTGGAAATTAATACATCTTTAATTGGACCTACTTCAAGTTTTTGACCAGTTACAGCACCTAAGCTTAAACGTGGTGAAACCTCGAAATAAGTTTCATTGCCTGCATCGGTGTGGCTACGATCAGCAAAAGCAAAGAAATCACCATATTTAAGACCTGCTGCATATTCAGCAGTAATGGTTGTTTGGTGGTTATCTTCACCTTGGAATGGATATGCATAGTTTTCACCATACAAACCAGTCAGGCTAAAGTCTTGCCAGATTGGTGCTGCCTGCGTAAAAGCTGCAGCAGAAGCAAGTGCGCCAAGCGCTACGATTTGTTTAAGTTTCATTTAAAGTTCTCCCCCAAGAAAGCAGATAAAGCATACAGATTAATGGGTAAAAATAAAGTTAAAATTTAACAGCTGGTCGAAATTTATATGCAATTTTCCGACCAGCTTTCATGAAAATGAATTAGTGGTGTGAATCCACAACCTGTTCGGCAGGAGCCAATGCTTTACTCTTAAACAGATTGAGATGGTTGAATAAGAGGTTCAGCACGATCGCCATTAAACAGGTAGAACTGATACCAGAATGGAACAGGGTTTGTACCCATTTCGGGAAATCGGCATAGAAACTATGATCAATAATCGGCACCATGCCCGCAGCAATTGAGGTGGCAACAATGATCAGGTTCTTTTGGTCGTTATAGTCAATTTTCGCCAAGGTGCGGATACCACTGGCTGCCACAGTTCCAAAAAGTACCAACCCTGCACCACCGAGTACTGGTACCGGGATTGAGGCAATTAAACGCCCCATAATTGGTAATAAGCCCAATATCACCAGAATGACGCCACCGGCAGTTACTACAAAGCGACTTTTCACGCCAGTGATCGCGACCAAGCCCACATTCTGCGCAAAAGCACTTTGCATAAAGGAGCCAAAAATGGGTGCTGCTGCACTAGATAACATATCGGCACGCAGACCATCGGAAATACGTTGTGCATCCATTTTAGTGCCTACAATTTCCCCGACAGCAATAATGTCTGCCGTGGTTTCGGTCATGATGACTAAAGTCACGATCAGCATGGAAAGAATAGCTGTCAGTTCAAAGGCCGGCATGCCAAAAGCAAAGAAGCTCGGGAACTGCAACCATGCACCATCAGCTACTTTAGAAAAATCGCCAAAGCCCAGCAAAGCAGCAAAAATAGTTCCGAGTACAATCGCTAGCAAAATGGATAAACGACGGATCGCTGCATTGCGAGACAGATTGAGCAGAATTACAATCGCTAGGGTCATCAGCGCCAGACCGATATTTTCTGCGCTGCCCCAGGTTTCTGCATTTTTATTGCCACCCATCATCCAGCGTACAGCGACTGGCAATAGTGACAGACCAATAATGGTAATTACACAACCGGTGACTACCGGAGGGAAGAAACGGATAATCTTGGAAAAATATGGTGCCAGGAAGAAGCCAATCAGGCCAGAAACAATGACTGCACCATAAACTGCCTGCAAGCCTCCTCCAGTCGTCACAATCGCGACCATGGTGGCAACGCCGGCAAAAGAAACGCCTTGCACTAGCGGTAGCCGGGCGCCGACATATTTTACTCCGACGGTTTGTAGAATAGTCGCCAGACCACCGACAAATAGCGCCGCAGCAATCAGCAGGCCAATTTCCATACCGCTTAAGCCCGCAGCAGTACCGACAATGAGTGGTGGGGCAATAATGCCGCCATACATGGTCAGGACATGCTGCAAGCCATAAGCAGCACTTTTGCCTGCCCCTAAAAATTCATGTTCGGGTGAGACCACTTTTTCTTGTTCTGACATATAAAATCCCTCTTTTTCTAAATCATGTGTGGCCTGGCTTAACTACCGCGGTAGGTCGAATAAGCAAAAGGGCTAATCAGGAGTGGAATGTGATAATGCTGGGTGGCATCCGGAATGTTGAAATGGATGATTGCTTTCGGAAAGAAGGTCGCGAGACCTTGGGCATCAAAATAAGGTTTGATGGCAAATTCGATGCTGTAATCACCAGTGGTAATGCTTTCCAGACCAAAGTCTGGCACCGGCACACGGCCATCGCTATTGGTTTGGGCTGTGGCTAATACCTGGCCATTAGCATCGAGGAGTTTCACTTCTACCTTGGCTGCAGGTTTGCCCAAATGAGTGTCTAGAATATGGGTGCTGATCATGCGTCAATCTCCTGTGCCAAACGCAATAGGGCAATTTCTAAAAGTTGTTGATGAACAATGCGTTTTTCCGTATCCAGATCATTGACCAGTCGATAATTCAGCGCAGTCAGAATCTCTTCACTGCTACGGCCTGCAGCACGGATCAGAAAAATGAAGTCAAATTTTTTCTCATAAGCCAGATTGCCTTTCAGCAACGCTTGCTGGGTTTCTTCATCCTGGGAAATGGCCGCTTGTTCACGTTCGGAAAAACTTTCCTCTTTGGCACTTAAAGCCGCCTGCGCCTGTTTTTCACCAATACGTGGGTGAGTCGCCAGTGCTTGGGAAATTTCTTCCCATGTCCATGTCTGCGCCTGTCTTTTCGCAGCCTCAAGTAGATCTTCACGACTGGCAAAAGGACGCTGTGAGCTGAGTTCGTTTGCCCAACGATCAATATGCACACACTGCTTGAGCAGCAGTTGAATATCGCTATCAGAAGCCTGGTTAAATTCAGTTAATTGCACAATTTAAGCCTTGTTTTTCTTGGTTTCTCACTGAAAATTGCAATAACAATGCCAAATTGCAGGGAAGGGTATGACTGGCAAGAGATAGTGGAATTGGAAAATAAAAAAGGGAGCAGATCGCTCCCTTTTGCTTTTTAGTTCAATGACTAATCTTGGTGCGCAGGAAAATGGTATTTGTACCAATGCTGTGCAATATCGTTACGGCGGCAAACCCAGACTTTGTGATGGCTCTGTACGTAATCCATAAAGCGTTGTAAGGCTTTGAAGCGTCCCGGACGTCCGAGCAGTCGGCAGTGCATGCCAATCGACATCATTTTTGGTGCAGTTTCACCTTCGCTGTAGAGCACATCGAAAGCATCTTTTAAATATTGGTAAAACTGCTCGCCGGAATTGAAGCCGCCTGGCGAGCTAAACTTCATGTCATTGCACTCTAATGTATAGGGGATGATCAAATGAGGGCGTTTTTGACCTTCTGGTGTAGTTAAAGTGCTCCAAAATGGGAGGTCATCGCCGTAATAGTCAGAATCGTATTGAATCTCAGGAAATTCAGCCAGAAGTTGGCGGGTATTGGGGCTGTCACGACCGGTATACCAACCAATTGGGGTTTCACCGAACAGCTCTGTCAGAACACTCAAGGCCTGATCCATATGCTGACGTTCAGTTTCAATATCCATGTTCTGGTAATGCAGCCAGCGCTGGCCATGTGACACCACATCGTAATTCGCTTCCTTAATCGCTTCGACCACATAAGGATTGCGTGCCAGTGCCATACCGACACCAAAAACAGTCATTGGCCAGCCACGTTTTTTAAATTCTTCATGAATACGCCAGAAGCCGGCACGGGAGCCATATTCATACATTGAGTCCATGGAACGGTGAATGGCTGGAAAGCTGGCCGCACCAACGATTTCAGACAGAAACTGCTCTGATCCGGCATCGCCATGCTCGACATGATTTTCCCCGCCTTCTTCATAGTTCAAAACAAACTGTACTGCGATGCGTGCCTGATTGGGCCACTGCGCATGTGGCGGTTTTCCGTGATAGCCGATTAAATCGCGTGAATATTCTTGCTTTTGTATAGATTCAATAAGTTGTTTTCCGCGTAAGTAAGCAGTTGTCACTATCGGTCGTCCTTTTGCTAAAAAAATAAAAATATCACTTGCATATTTCCGAGTTAGGCCCGATATTCAAAGTATAAGAACACGGATCTGCAGACTCAAAAAGGTGTTCATCATTCAAAGTGGAGGGTTGATTCCAAAGCGATTTGAAGAAGTGAAATGCAATACAAAGCAGCAAGCTACAAACGTGCCAAGATAATAATTTTGCACTAAAAAGTTACAATGATTTGAGGATGGTATTATATGAACATCGAACTCCGTACCGATAAAAATATCCGCAACAGCGACCGCCTAATTACTTACGTTCGTACCGAATTAAATCAGGAATTCCAACGCCATAGTGAGCGTATCACCAGTTTCTCAGTGCATCTCAGTGATGAAAATGCTGCCAAAGGTGGCGATGACGATATTCGTTGCATGATCGAAGCACGTCCTGCTGGCTTGAAACCAGTTGTAGTCAACCATCATGGTCATAATATTGACACAGCGATTCACGGTGCAATTGACCGCTTAAAACGCAGTCTGGAACATGTGATTGAGAAAAAAGACAATGTCCGTGGTGCTCAGCCAAAACTGGCAGCGGAAGAAGAAACCACTGACGTAGAAGAATAAATGTCTTTCTATCGAAAAGCCCCCATCGGGGTAATGCCAGTCAGTTAAGAGATTGACTGGCATTTTTTTGGGTATT
>NZ_JPQO01000058.1 GCF_000773685.1 Acinetobacter sp. HR7
TAGCGACGCTTAGGGCGAATCAATAAGTTATTTTCTTTCAATATTTTAAATAACTGATCCCGTCCACACTTTAAACCACGTTGCAACAATTTGCCTTTAATAAGCCAATACAGCTTACGTGTTCCGATACTTGGCATGAGACAGCGATATTCCATAACCAACTCAAGTATTTGTTCAGTTGCTTGTGCAGTCATTTGAGCACGTTTTTCTGCTTGATAATAAGCTTGTCGGGTGATTCCCAACCACTGACAATAACGTGAAACGCTTAGTCTTCTTTGGCTTTGCCAATCTTTGAAACGTGCTCGGTATACTTTTTTCCAAGATCAGTCCCACATTCTTTATCAATGTGATAAATCACATCCTGAATAAATTCAGTTTTAAGCTTTTCTGCGGCTAACTGCTTTTCTAATTGGCGGATTCGTTGTTGGGGTGTCAATTGGCGTTTAGAAGAAGTCGGCATATTCGAAGTCCAGTCCTGTTGTCCGTGCTTGCGTAACCATACCAGCACAGTTGATCTTCCTTGAATACCATATTTTGCCTGAGCTTGCTTATAAGTAATTTGCCCTTTTTCTACTTCATGTACCACCATCATTTTAAAGGCAAAGCTATAGTCACGTTGTGTACGTTTAACTCGTTGTTCTCGTTTATGTTCCATAAAATAAGTCTCTTAAGGTGTAAACTTATTTCAGGACGGGACATCATGACCATAAAAAAAAGCCCTCAATCGAGGGCTTTTTTCGTTGAACAAGAAAATTA
>NZ_JPQO01000059.1 GCF_000773685.1 Acinetobacter sp. HR7
GCCTCTTTCATAAATCAAAAAACCAACAATAGATTGTTCGTTTTTTGATTTATGAAAGAGGCCTATTCTTAATATTCAACTTCAAGATAATACAAGCGCTCCTATCGCAAAGATAGAATCCTTATAACTAACTTCCTCGATATGTCGAGTAACCATAAGAACTCAACAACAGCGGAATATGATAATGGTCCAAAGTGCCATCAATTACAAAGACTACCGGAATTTCTGGGAAGAACGTCCGTTGATTATTTGCCTTAAACCAATCCCCAGTTTTAAACGTTATCTTGTAAACACCTTTCTGTAATGCAGTCTCTTTAGGATAAAGCTCCTTTACACGGCCATCCTTATCTGTTTTGGCTTCATTCAGTTTGACCCATTTCTCACCTTGTTGAGCTTCTAAAATCACAGCCACATTGGCAGAAGGTAAGCCAGTTTCCTGATTCAATACATGAACACTTAAAGGATTAGCAAAGCTAAAAGTAGGAAGCATAGTTGCAGCTAAAGTTAAAATTATTTTTTTCATGAGACTCATCGCAAAATGAATACTTGGTATTATTCTAATCAATTGAAAAATAAAAACGATTTAATTTATGTAATAAAAAGGGCGCTGTAGCACCCTTTAAGGAATCATCGAATTAGCGAGGACGACGGCCCCGGCTCTTAGTATTTGGACGGGTGGTACCATTGGTTTTGCGACGTGATTTTTCACCTTCTTCCATTTGCCAGATCCGTGGAGTACCTGATTTTTTCTTGGTACCGTCTTTATTCACCTTCTTGTTGATTGGTTTGCCTCCAGTGCCGCCTGGCTTTTTCACATAAGAACGTGAGCGATATGGCTGTTCTTCAGGCACATCTTTAAAGTCTGGATACAGTAAAGGTTCAATCTCTTTGGTTTCACCTGGTTGCAGACCAAGTTGAACCAGATCAATCGAACCGATTTTGGTACGGATCAGACGCAAAGTTGGAAAACCCACTGCTGCTGTCATACGACGTACCTGACGGTTACGGCCTTCACAGATCGAGATTTCTACCCAAGATGTCGGCACGGATGCACGGTAACGTACCGGAGGATCACGATCCCATAGCCATTCTGGTTGCTGAACTTTGATGGCTTTCGCTGGCAAGGTGATGC
Organism: Acinetobacter sp. HR7; assembly: GCF_000773685.1. GTDB lineage: Bacteria > Pseudomonadota > Gammaproteobacteria > Pseudomonadales > Moraxellaceae > Acinetobacter > Acinetobacter thermotolerans. The sequence continues at coordinate 1,133 of NZ_JPQO01000059.1, forward strand.
CATCTTTCAGCTCAACACCTTTACGCAGTTGTTCCAGTGCTTCTTCAGTGACATCTCCATCGACCTGAACCAGATAGGTTTTGAATTTTTTATTGGCAGGATTGGTGATGAACTGGTTTAAGCCACCATGATCAGTCAGGAATACCAAACCTTCTGAGTCCATATCGAGACGACCCGCCAGACGTAAGGTAGGATCATCAACGAAATCAGACATCGTCATGTGGGCTTCGTCTTTACGAAACTGGGAGAGGACGCCATATGGTTTATTTAGAATGACGATTTTCATAGGAAAAAACTTCTATAAATACAAAATAAAATGAGCAGATTTCTTCTGGCGGGGAAAGGTCGTGATCTCCCAGTGAAATCTAAAAGGGTGAATTTATAGGTTGCTATTATGCGGGAAGATGACCTGAAAATGTTGTGAATCTCAAATTATTTTTAATAGCCTAAACAGATATAACCATAAAATTATCACACTATTGATCATTTATCTGCTTCTTCAAAGTAAGTGAATCAATGTTTTATCTTGTCCATAATTAAACGAAATAGCTCCGCCTGAAAGATCGCATCTTGTAGCGCATTATGATTGCCACGCGATTCAGGGTTTAAAACCTCAATCATATTTTTTGCTCGGGTTTCCAGCCAGGTACTTCCAAAAGCACCCAAGTACATGGACTTAAGGTCCAGAGCCGCTACACCGAATGGATTATTACCGGTATATTTATGAAAATAATAATTCATAAATGACCAGTCAAAACTGGCATTTAATCCCACAAAGATCGGTGTTTCGGATTTTAAAAGATTTTCTTTTAGCCATTGGGTGCAATTCTGCATGGCTGTTGCTGGCTCAAGACCGGTCTTTGCCAATTCCTCTAGATCAAATCCTGCAACTTCTAAGGCTTTAGGATTGAACTTAAACGAGACAGGTTGTAATTCACAATAAAACTGAACTTCAGGTTGATCAATCCGGCACATGCCAAACGAGAGCATGTCATATTCGCCCGGAATTGGACCAGAGGCTTCAATATCAACAGAGATAAAAACTTCTTTTTTCATACGTGTTCTTTTCAAGCGGAATCAAGACGGGATTGACTTTATTATGGGGGAGAGGAACTCCGCCATCCATCTAAGAATTTTTACCCGATTTGATTATTTCTTGATTTATTTTTGATCAATAAATTAGTATCTTAAACGCTTAATAATAAAGAAGAGATCTTATGAAAAAATTAATTTTAGCCGGGGTAATTGGGGTCATTTCTGTAACTTCACAGGCAAATTCACCTGCTTATGGGTATCAAAGCAAACCATATAATATTGGTGTGGCAGTGGGCTATTCAGGCTTTAATATGAAGTCACATGACTGGTTCGAAGACGAGAGCTTTAATGGTGCATTTGTAAACCTGGAATATCATAGTCATCCGAGAGCCAGTATCTGGGCTGAATATAGCTACATGAAAGATGAATTCTGGGCGAGTGAAGGTACAGTCGGATATAAATACAAATTTTATGAGAACAATGACCTTTATACTGCCGGCTCTTTAGGTGTGGGTTATGCCTATATGGAAGATAAGGATACTGATCCAGATCTAGGCAAAACCAAGGTCGAACTAAAATATATCACGGTACCTGTTAATGCCGAGTTGGGTTTTAAGCCATCTGCACAAGTCGATCTATTTGGCACATTAGGCTATAAGTGGCTATATAACCGCAAAACCCGTATCTGTATTGATGGAGACTGTGCAGCAGGAAAACTGCATGCAGTTGATCTGGATGGTTTAATTTATAAGCTGGGTGTTCGCTATAATTTTTAGAGTTTTGAATCCCTGAGACATTCTTGAAGTATTGCGATATCTAATTTTCAACAACAGGAAGATTTTTCTTCCTGTTTTTTCATGTAAAAACATGTAGTTTTCGTAACCGAGTAAATGAATTATTCATATTAAAGTCATTCCTTTAAGATTTCATTTTTTACATTCACGTATTTTGATACAGCTCTTAGATTGGAATATTTAAAAGACCAGCTAGAGTAAGTCATACGATCTTGTGTAATAGAGAAAAGTCTCTCAGGAGTTGGTATGGCTAGATCTCAGTCAAAACATAAGCAAGTTCAGCAAAAGGACAAGAAGGAGTCTATGCAGGACGAAGAACAACAGCAACAGCAACAACCGCAAAAATCTAAACCATCACGGGCAAAAAAACGTAAATAGTCCCTAATAGGAATACCAGGTATTTAGACAAAGCCCTCGATCGAGGGTTTTGTTGTTTATACGGAATCTGAATGTTCAAATAATCGCGAAGAAAAATTACAAGAACAGGACGTGAGTCTAAACCGAATTGCATAAGATCATTTAAAGCAGAAAAGCAAATGAGAATAAGTAGTGCAGCATCTGACGGTTTCCTTATTATTAATCTCTATCTTGGTTAGTCTGACTGGCTGTGAACCACCACCATCGGGGCAGGCTGCGGGTTGGAAAAGCCCTTATTTATACTGGCTGTTGAGGAAAGATCCATTATCCCAACCCTTAACTATTCCAGTAGAAGGTGTGAAGCAAAGACAGCTCAACGACACTTGGGGTGCTGCACGGAGTGAAGGGCGGCAACATGAGGGAATTGATATTTTTGCCAAACACGGTACGCCTGTACTGAGTGCCACCAACGGCATCGTCAGGAAGATTGGCACCAATAATTTAGGTGGTAAAGTGATCTGGATTACCGGGCCTGAACTTACTAATCATTACTATGCCCATCTGGAGGATTATGCCGAGCATATTCAGGAAGGTGACTGGGTCGAAGCGGGTGAAGTGATTGCCTATGTTGGAAATACCGGGAATGCTAAAACCACGCCACCGCATCTGCACTATGGTATTTATTTGAGCGGGAAAGGTGCAGCCAATCCCTATCCTTATCTAAAAGCTGAAGAATTAAAATAAAGCGGCTATGTAAGATAAATGTAAAAGAACACAATTCAAGCAATGAAAAGCATAAAATAAAGCATCTCCCGCTTTTACGAACTTTATGAGCATTGCTTATCGGCCAGATATTGATGGGCTGCGTGCCATTGCAGTATCACTGGTCATTTTCAACCATTTAGGCTGGTCACTGTTTTCCGGCGGCTATATTGGTGTTGATATCTTCTTTGTTATTTCCGGCTATTTGATTACCACGATTCTGACGCGTGATATGCAATCACAACAGTTTTCCGTGGCACGATTTTATAAAAAGCGTGTTGTGCGTTTGGCTCCCGCTTATTTCACTGTCCTGACTATGGTTAGCTTGATCGCCTGGCAGGTGATGTTCCCAGGCGAACTGACCGAATATTTTAAAAGCGTCATGTATGCCACAGTTCTGATGGCCAACCTGTATATGCGTAATGAGGTAGGGGATTACTTTAGCCCGAATGTGGAAAATGTACCGCTGCTGCATTTATGGTCTTTGGGGGTAGAGGAACAGTTTTATATTTTCTGGCCCTTAATCTTATGGCTGTTTTTAAGCAAAGCCTCACGCAAATATCTTTGGCTATTAATCAGTACGCTTATTATTGCTTTACTGTTCTATGCCCAGTATCGACTGGCTGAAAATTCAGCCAAAGCCTATTACAGTATGCCGGTACGGGCATTTGAACTATTGATCGGGACATTAATCACCTGTCTGCCACAGCTGAAATTACCGAAAAGATTATTACAGGTTTTGATCTGGCTTGGGGTCATAGTTCTTTTCACAGTAGCTATATATTTTGATGAGCAAACGCCATTTCCCGGACTGATGGCACTGATTCCATGCCTAGCCACAGCAGTGATTATTTATCTGGGACAATCGCTTCCTGCAACCAATATCCTGTTGAGCAATCAATTGAGTACCTGGATCGGGAAGATTTCATATCCGCTCTATCTGTGGCACTGGCCGATCATTGTATTGTTCGGCATTTACATGTTGCCTTTAAATATGGAAAACCAGATCATCATTATCTTATTGTCAGTACTATTAGCATTTCTGACTTACCGGCTGGCAGAAAAACCGCTAAAACGGTTTGTGATGGCAGCCAATTACAAAGTGATAATTCTGGGCTTTCTGCTACCAGCAATTGGCTTTGTCAGTTTTGCCCAGATGGTGAAGCAGCATGAAGGTTTTCCAGAACGTTTTTCGCCGTCAGTGTATTCCCAACAAAAAGCTCTACATGCCTATGCGCATGTAATCCGTAGTAATTGTATGGACACAGCTCCTGAAACCTTACCGAAGGCACAAGATTGCGTATTGGGAGCACATAAAGAAGAGATTGATTTCCTGTTAATTGGTGACTCGCATGCCAATGCTTATACCGCCATGTTGGATGAATGGGCCAAAGATGCCAATTTACGTGGCTATGACATCGCGCAAAGCTCAACTTTCTATCTGCCTGGTGTGCAGCGTTTTGACCTAAAACAGAATCACTGGGATGAACTGAGCAAGTTCCAGCAGCGCAATGAAGCATTGACTAAGTATTTAGCAGAAAATCATTACCCGATGATCATTTTAGCTGGGTCTTATGCACCGTATTTTAGTGATGAAGTACGCTTAAAAGATGGTATACACCAAGACCAAAAAGAAATTTTTAAAGCAGGATTGATGAAGGCTTTGGAAATCACACATCAAGCTGCTGATCAGGTCGTTTTATTGAATGATGTGCCACGACTGGACTGGGAGGATGTTCCATCGGATTGTAATATCCGCAGTGAAATCTTGCATCGTCATGCTCAATGTACGGTTTCTCGAAAGAGTTATGAAATGCATCTCAAAGCTTTTAACCAGATTCTGATTGAAGCAAAACAGCAGTATCCAAATCTAAAAGTGATTGATCCGAACAAAGTAATCTGTGATGAAAAAGTCTGCCAGATCATGGTCAATCATGTACCTTTATACCGGTTGAAGGACGACAATCACATCAATGACCAAGGTTCACGCCAGCTCGGGATTGAATATCTGAAACGCTTTGGCAATCCATTAAAAGATATACAAGCTAAATAGAAGGCATAAAAAAACCGCGTTTAAAACGCGGTTTTTTTACATCGTATAAATTAACGCATTTTCGCCAGAAAACGGCCTAAACGGGTCAGTGCTTCACGCAGTTCATTTTCAGCTGGCAGGAATACCACGCGGAAGTGATCCGGGGTTGGCCAGTTAAAGCCGGTACCTTGAACCAATAACACTTTCTCGGCACGCAGCAGATCAAGCATCAGTTTCTCATCATCCTCAATCGGGTAGATTTCCGGATCAAGACGAGGGAAGCAGTACATCGCACCTTCTGGTTTGACACAGGTCACACCTGGAATGTCATTCAGCATTTCCCAGGCAATATTACGCTGTTCGTATAGACGACCACCTGGACGGATCAGGTCATTAATCGACTGGTAACCACCCAAGGCTGTTTGGATCGCGTATTGAGCCTGATGGTTGGCACACAGACGCATTGATGCCAGCATGTCCAGACCTTCGATGTAGTCGGTTGCGCGGGATTTATCACCGGTAATTGCCATCCAGCCAGAACGGTAACCGGCAATACGGTAGGCTTTCGAAAGACCGTTGAAAGACACACACAGATGATCACCTGCCAGTGAAGCCACAGACACATGCTCAATGCCGTCATAGATAATCTTGTCGTAGATTTCGTCCGCAAACAGGATCAGGTCATGTTTTTTCGCCAGATCCACGATTTGTTGCAATACATGACGTGGATAAACTGCACCCGTTGGGTTGTTCGGGTTGATGATCACGATCCCGCGGGTATTCGGGGTGATCTTGCTTTCCATATCCGCGATATCTGGATACCAGAAGTTTTCTTCATCACATTTATAGTGAATCGCAGTACCGCCTGACAGGTTTACAGCTGCTGTCCACAGTGGATAGTCCGGCATTGGAATCAGCATTTCATCGCCGTCATCGAGCAGACCCTGCATTGCCATCACGATTAGTTCAGATACGCCATTACCCACATACACATCATTGACATGCATATTGAGAATGCCTTTCTGCTGATAATACTGACAGATCGCCTTACGCGCCGGGAAAATACCTTTAGAGTCGGTATAACCAATTGCATTTGGCAGGTTCAGTGCCACATCATTAATGATTTCTTGCGGTGCTTCAAAGCCGAATGGAGCAGGGTTACCAATATTTAGTTTGATAATCTTATGTCCGGCTTCCTCCATCTCGTTGGCCGCTCGTAACACAGGTCCGCGAATGTCGTAGCATACATGCTCAAGCTTAGACGATTTCTTGATTTCGCGACGGTTTTGGAGAGTGTTCGGCATTTTGATGTTCCCAGTAGGCGTGGAGGTCACTTTTGCATAACGATATAAATAGCTTTTAAATGTCTCAGTGGTGACTAGATCGAGATTATGTTCCTCTCGGAGTAATGCAACAATTTTTTCATGCGTAAATCCAAGCTGCTGATATTTTCTGATCACAGGCAACAGATTTTTAAAAATTACGCTTTTTTTTTGCGACATTTTTTAATCCTGAGAAAATTTAGTCCTAAGCCTACCACTAAAACAATCTTCAAAAAAGCATTTATTGGATAATTTGCTTACTTTTGTGTTTTATTTTGCTTACTTTTTGCTTTTTAGTGGATTATATATCTTTTGTAAATTGTGAAATAAACACTAGAAAATTTAAAGTGAATCACGTAAATATAGGATTATCCTATTTTAAATAGAAAGATAGAAAGGGACGTATCATGGGAAAACTCAGTAAAACAGACAGAGAATGGCAAAGAGAGTTATCGCCGGAAGAGTTCCGTATCACTCGTCAAAAAGGGACTGAACCCGCATTCACCGGTAAGTACTGGAATACCAAGCAGGCAGGCACTTATGTCTGTCGCTGTTGTGGTACCCCTTTATTTTCGTCGGAAACCAAATATGACAGCGGCAGCGGCTGGCCAAGTTTTTACAAGGCAATTAATAGCGCTGCAATCGAAGAGCATACCGATACCTCGCATGGTATGGTGAGAACTGAAATTGTTTGTCATTATTGTGACGCACATTTGGGGCATGTGTTTCCGGATGGGCCACAGCCAACTGGACTACGCTACTGTGTGAACTCCGCTTCATTAGAATTAAAAACAGAAGAAAAAACCGATGAGGAAAATTATCCATGACCAACATATATCAGTTTGAAGCTGAATTGTTAGATGGAAAAATAAAACAATTTTCAGATTATGAGGGGAAGGTCTTATTGATCGTGAATACAGCCAGCAAGTGCGGTTTTACCCCGCAGTTTGCCGGACTGGAAAAACTATATGAGAAATATAAAGACCAGGGATTTGAGGTGCTCGGCTTTCCATGCAACCAGTTTGGGGGGCAGGATCCAAGCTCAAATGAGCAGATTGGAGCCTTCTGTCAGAAGAACTATGGGGTAACGTTCCCGATGTTCTCCAAGATTGATGTCAAAGGTCCGGAAGCGCATGCGATTTTCCGTTACCTGACCAATAATTCCAAAGGTGTTCTCGGCAATGGCATCAAATGGAACTTTACCAAGTTTCTGATTGGCCGTGATGGTAAAATTTTGAATCGTTTTGCCCCGACCACCAAGCCGGAACAGCTAGAAGCCGAGATCGAAAAAGCCCTATAATGACTTATATTTATGGCGGTCTTAAGGCCGCCTGATCTCATCTACCCACATATGGTCATGTCATTTCTACCAATATTCAAAAAATTGCTGTGTAGCTTAGCTATTGGACTATTAATTCCTTCTGTCTATGCACAAAGTGAAGCTGATCAAAAAGTCCAGCAGTTGCTGAATACACTCAAGCAGCCCGTGCCGACCTATACACCACCTAAGGTGGATAATGCGGTGCCTGCACATTTGCTCGCAAAGAAACAGCATTATGAAGTGACCTGGCTGAAAGAACCCTATCTAAAATTTACTGATGCTGAACTGCAGCGTGCCAAAACAGCCACCATCAAAATGACCGTGATTGCGCATAGTGGTCTGATTACGCAGGTGGAGATCATCAAAAGTTCAGGTCTGAAGGTGGTGGATGCCAAGATTAAGGATGCCGTGATGGCAGCTAAGCTGGAACCGATCCGCGGCGTGGACCAGAATCTGACCTATACCTTGCAGCATGACATTCCAATAAAAAATCCACTGTAGCAACAGTGGATTTTTTATATTAGTGTGATGTGATTAGAGAATCGATTTGAGTCGTTTAATCACTTCTTTACATTGTGCCAGATCAGCAACCAAGGCCAGGCGTACATGGTTTTCACCAGGATTGCCTTGTTCGGTATCGCGAGACAGGTAACGGCCAGGAAGTACCTTGATATGAGCCTGTTCCATCAAGCGTTTAGCAAACGCTTCGTCATTATCAACTTTCAGCCAGTAGTAGAAACCAGCATCCGGCTTTTTCAGTGGTAGCAGGTGACCAAGTTCTTTTTGAAACAGGTCAAACTTGGCACGGTATTGTACGCGGTTTTCTTCGACATGCGCTTCATCGTCCCAAGCGGCAATAGATGCCAGCTGATGTTGTACCGGCATTGCTGCACCGTGGTAAGTACGGTATTGCAGATACGGTTTTAACAGGCTTGCATCACCAGCGACGAAGCCTGAGCGCATACCTGGCAGGTTGGAACGTTTAGACAGTGAGTGGAAAACGATACAGTTTTTATAGTCATCACGGCCGATTTCAGCACAAACCTCTAGCAGGCCAGTTGGTGCTTCATCAAACCACAGTTCTGAATAACATTCGTCTGATGCAATCACAAAACCGTATTGGTCCGACAGCGCAATAAGTTTTTTAAACTGTTCTTTAGACAGCACTGCACCCGTTGGGTTACCCGGTGTGCAGACAAACAGTAATGCAGTTTTTTCCCAGACTTCTGCAGGAACCGCATCGAAGTCACCGAGATAGTTATTTTCTTCAGTACAGTTAATGAAGTATGGCTTCGCACCTGCAAGCAGGGTTGCACCTTCATAGATTTGATAGAACGGATTCGGCATCACCACATAAGGGGCATCTTCACGTTTAATCAGCGCTTGTACAAAAGAGAAAATCGCTTCACGGGTACCGGATACTGGCAACACGTTGCTATCTGCACTGATGCTGTTCAGCTTAAAGCGGCGAGTCAGCCAGTTGGCAATACTGCTACGTAACTCAGGCAGACCTTTCGAGTTTGGATAGGTCGACAGATGCTGAAAATTGTCGATAATCGCCTGTTTCACGAACTCAGGAGCCGGATGCTTTGGTTCCCCAATCGACAGGGGAATTAAAGGCAGATCCGCAGGCTTAATATCCGAAAAAAGTTTATTTAACTTTTCAAATGGATAAGGATGCAATAAAGACAAGCTAGAGTTCATGAATGAGTTACCGCGTTTTAATGTTTAGTGTTGACTACTGACCTGATGAGAGGCTTCATCCAGTGCAGCTTTCAGGGCTGCTGCAAATTCAGCGGATTCTTCAGGTGTCATAGGGTGACCATCTTTCTTGGTGACGAAGAAAATGTCCTCGGCACGTTCGCCCAGTGTGGCAATTTTAGCAGAATGGATATCCAGACCACGCATCATAAACAGACCACCGACTTTGGCAAGCAGGCCGGGCTGATCCAGCGTAGCGATTTCGACCATATTCTGGTTCAGCACTGGATTCAGGTTGATATCCACTGTATTTTCAATGTCAAAGTGACGCAGCAAGCGCGGAATACGGCGCTGCATCAGGCCAGGATATTTGTCAGATTGACTCAGGGCTGTTTTTAGCGATTCAATGACTTTACTTTCGCGCTCCGGATCGGTCAGCAAAGTACCGAAACGATCCAGCACCACATAAGTATCCAGGCTAAAGGCTTTGGCTGCCGTAATAATCCGTGCATCCTGTACGTCCAGATCCATACGGTCCAGAATCGCCACCGTGGTTGCAAACAGGTTTGGTTTGTCCTGAGTATAGATAAAGATCTGTACCGCATCCTGAGCGAATTTATGGTGGGCACGCATCAGCACCAGTGGTTCAGGGTTGTCCCCATGTTCCAGAATGGCACGGGTATGCCAGGCGATTTCATCTGCTGACTCTTTGACGAAGTAATCATCACCAAGTTCCTGCCAGACTTTCTCCACTTCCGCCAGTGAGAAATCTTGTACCAGCAATTCACTAGCAGCAAATTTGGTATCTTCGATCAGCATCTGATAATCCACTGGACGCCCCAGACCAGAACGAATCACGTCACGCGCGCTGGTGTATAGCTGACGCATGAGGGATGCACGCCAAGTATTCCAGAGTTTTGGATTGGTTGCATTGATATCGGCAACAGTCAGGGTATAGAGATAGTCCAGATGCTCCATGTCACCCATAAGTTCGGCGAATTCTTTCACTACATCCGGATCGGAAATGTCTTTCTTCTGCGAGGTCATCGACATCAGCAAGTGGTTCTGGATCAGCCAGGCGACCAGATTGCATTCACGTTCGGTAAAGCCATGCGCGCGGCAGAAATTAATCGCATCTTCAGCACCGAGTTCGCTGTGATCCCCACCACGACCTTTGGCAATGTCATGGAATAGCGCAGCCAGGAACACGATGTCACGACGGCCAAGACGCTGGAATACGGAACTTACGACCGGGAAATCACGGGCAAATTCAGGCTCTTTAAAGCGGTTCAGGTTGCGCAGTAACAGCAGGGTATGTGCATCAACGGTGTAGATATGGAACAGGTCATACTGCATCAGACCGATGATCTGACCAAAGGCCGGAATATAATTACCCAGCACGCCATAGCGTTTCATCGCCACTAGCGTTTCATACAGGCGGTAAGGCGAACGGATAATTGCCATAAACAGCGCCTGATGGGCTGGATTGTTACGATAATTGTGATCAATACGTTTAGCGGCCAGAATGAGCAGACGCAAGGTGCGGGCACGAATGCCTTCAATTTCCGGACGGTTTGCCAGTAGATAGAAGAGTTCTAGAATGGCAGCTGGGTTTTCCGAAAAGATTTTATGGTGCTGAACCGCCAGCTTGCCATCCACCAGCTTGAAGTTCTCGTTAATTTCTTCAATCTTGCGCTCATAGTTCGGCAAGCGTGGGGTAATCACCGATTCATTAAAATAGGCCAGCAGCATTTCATTCAGCGTTGATACCTGCTGGGCATTGCGGTAATAACGCTTCATGAACTGTTCGATTGGGTAGTTCGGTGATTGGCCTTCTTCACGCTCATAGCCAAATTTTGCTGCAATATCACGCTGATAGTCGAACAGCAGGCGGTTTTCATCGCGTTTGGTCATGCGATGTAAGTGATGGCGAATTTCCCAGAGGAAACTCTCAGCTTCTTCTAAGACTGCGAGTTCAAATTCGGAAATAAAGCCGAGATGGACCAGATCGTAAATCCGGTTGACGCGGAAATGGCGTTTGGCAATCCAGCCGATCTGATTAATGTCACGCAGACCGCCCGGTGCATTTTTAATATCCGGTTCGAGATTGCTCTCGGTATTGTTGTGCTGAGCATAGCGTTTTTGCTGCTCTTCCATCTTGGCATCAAAGAAAGTCTTATCGGTCCAAGACTGTGACACGATACGGCGTGGCCATTTTGCCAGACCTTCATTGCCGGTAATCAGGCGAGCTTCAATTAGGGTAGTGGCAACCGTCAGGTCACTGCTGGCCTGATTCACACATTCACTGATGGTACGTACGCTGATACCCGGCTTGAAATTACCCACATCCCAAAGCGATGAAATGAAAGTGGAAATCAGCTGCTCCTGTTCTGAGGTAATCTCATCCTCAGACAGGATCATGATGTCAACATCGGAATAAGGCAGCATTTCACGGCGGCCGTAGCCACCGACCGCAAACAGGCCTAAATCAGTCTGATCAAGTCCGGCATGCTGCCACAGGAATTCAAGCGCTTCGTCAATCAGACTGGATCGGGTGCGAATAATGTTACGGATCGGTTCGCCATTTTCAAAATACTCCTGCAGCTGGTGTTCCACATCACTACGCCATTCATTGATGGCTTTAATGTCATGGATGCTTTTGGTGTAATTCAGCAATGGCAGGGTATTGATCATGAACAGTCGTCCGTTTTATTTCAGCTTACTTAGTTTTGGTTCACACTGACTTGTTGAGCCACCTGTTGTGCAAGTTCACGTGCCTGATCTGTGGTTTCAGCACGTGCAGTGGCCACACCCATCCGACGGCGTTTGAAACCTTCCGGTTTACCAAACAGGCGCAAGTCAGTGTTGCCGTCAGCTAAAGCAAGATTCAGGCCAGAATAAGACAGGTTCTTGTCATCTACACCAGCATAAATCACTGCGCTGGCTGCAACGCTATGACGAGCTGTATTGACTGGCAGACCCAGAATCGCACGCGCATGCAGTTCAAATTCGCTCTGGAATTGAGATGCCAAAGTCACCAGACCTGTGTCGTGTGGACGAGGTGATACTTCACTAAACCACACTTTGTCACCTTTGACAAAGAGTTCTACCCCAAAAATACCGCAACCGCCAAGCGCAGTGGTGACTTTATTGGCAATTCGTTTCGCTTCTTCCAATGCAGCCGGTGTCATTGGCTGTGGTTGCCAGCTTTCAACATAGTCACCGGAGTCCTGACGGTGGCCAATTGGGTCGCAGTAAGAGGTTTCGATTTCATCAGTTTTTGGATTTTTGGCACGAACCGTCAGCAGGGTAATTTCAAAATCAAAATCGATTTGTGATTCGACAATCACTTTACCCTGATTTACACGACCACCGGTTTGCGCATATTCCCAGGCAGCATCGACTTCTGCAAAGCTTTTTACGCGGGACTGGCCTTTACCAGAAGACGACATTACCGGTTTTACAAAGTTTGGATAACCAATGTCATCACAGGCTGCGCGGAAAGATTCGAGAGAATCGGCAAAACGGTAAGCTGAAGTTGGCAGGCCAAGTTCTTCCGCTGCCAGACGACGGATGCCTTCACGGTTCATGGTCAGGTTCACCGCTTTTGCAGAAGGAATCACACTGGCAATATTCTGCTCTTCAATTTCCACCAGTACCTGAGTCGCAATCGCCTCGATTTCCGGCACGATCAGGTTTGGCTGGACCTGATCAATCAGTTTACGCAGTTCTTCAGGATCCGCCATGTTCAAGGTATGCGACTGATGAGCAACCTGCATGGCTGGTGCATGATCATAACGGTCAGCAGCATGGACTTCTACACCCAGACGTTGCAGGGAAATGACCACTTCCTTGCCCAGTTCGCCTGAACCCAGTAATAAAACCTTAAAGGCTGAAGCCTGTAATGGGGTACCAATCGTCACGCTCATGTAAATCATCCATGCTTGATTTTATAGGCTTTTAGCATAGCAGAACTCAATGCTTAGATAAGCCAAGTTTCATACAAAATTGTGATATTGGCCAACAGTTTTATTTATAAAGTTAATAGAAATTTAATACTTAAATCAGGCTGATTGCTGGATGACATCAGCTACAGGATTTAAATGATAAATCCGATTTTGCGGGTTTTGTGTTTCCATTTTAAGAATCTGCTCTGGACTTAAATCCAGCAAGCGTAGGAGTTTCATGGTTTGATAACGTTGCCAGCAGAGATATGGAAGGGCAAAAGGAAGGACAAAGCCAATGGTGAATAATCCAAGTCCTATAAGACAGAGTACTAAGGCATCTAGCATTACCTTACCTAACTGGAAATGACCAACAGAAAATGCTGCAAGGGAAAAGAAGAACATTAGCAGGGCAAATACAAAGCCAAATAGTTGTAGCGCATTCGGTAATATGCGCTGTTTTAAACTCCAATAACCAAAGAGCACATTCTGAGGATGTAAATGGACGATCTGCTGGGTTTGATTCAGCATGTACTTCGAGGAAATGACCCACAAAGTTCTGAGCATGGATAAAACATTCAAAATAACAGGCAGGCAAACTGCTACGTGAATATTGTAATGGTTCATCCCAGCGTTGATGAATAAAGATTTTCCCCTCAACAACCTGTTTTGGCTCGAACATATGAATGTCTCTATTTATTATTTTTCATTAAAAAAGGCCTATGTCTGAATGTAGCATAAGCCTTTTATATATTTATTTAATTTTTAAAAATGAATTGGTACATAAGTATAAATCAAACCATAAGTCAGTGCGGCAGTTAAGGTCGCCATGACAATGCGCTTGAACTTGAAATATAGAGCGGTAAGGACAATAAAGCCGGCCAGCATCGCCACGCTTTTATCTGGCGTTTCCAGTAAAGGTGGCAGGGTAGCGACCACCAGCATGGCACTAATGGCAGAAATCCCGATCGCACCCAAGGCAATTTTCAGCCATAGCGCACCACGTTTTTGTGTGCCTTGCTGCAATTTCTGAATCACAAAAAAAGGACCAAAACGGGAGGAGAAATTGGCAATCCCGACAATAATCCCGACCAGAATAATTTCTAAACTCATAGCTCTTCTCCCAGATACTCAGGATCGGGACGTTTCAACACATAATGCTTGAACAGCCCAGCCAGAATACCGGAACTGATACCAATAAAGATCGCCGCAGATAGGTCAATCATGTAGCAGGCTATTGCGGAAACGATAATGGTTACAGCCACGACAAAAGTATGTTTCTTTTCAAAGGCTGCCAGCAGGAAGCTCAGGAACAGGGCCGGCAACAGGAAGTCTAGTGCTGCCTGTAAAAATTGCGGTAAGTGACTGACTTGATCGGCAAATAATCCACCTAAGAATGAACCAGTGGCCCAAGATAGCCAGCTAAATAAACTCAGGCCCAGCATCCAGGATTCCGACCATTCCTGACGCCGTTGAGACAATTTGATCATACCAGAAGCAAATACTTCATCGGTCAGTCCCCAGGCCCAGATTGCAGTTTTTTTCAGATTGAGACGATCCTGAATCAGGTTTTGTAAGGCTGGGCCATAAAGCAGATGACGGATATCGAGTGCAATCACGGTGAGTGCGGTCATCCAGATAGACGTACCGCTACCAAGCAAAGCCACGACCAGAAACTGGCTGGCACCAGCATACATGGAACAGGAGAGAAATAAAGCTTCCCAGGCACTAAAGCCAAACTGGGTTGCAGAAACCCCAAAAGCAAAAGATACGGGCAAGTAAGTAAAAATAATCGCTTGGCTGTCTTTGGCGCCTTGCCAAAAACTGGCTGGTTTTACAGCGTGTTGGTTAAATTCGGACACAGCACACCTTGATGGGAGAGTTGAACAAGGGGTCAAATGGTAATTGAGTATTGTACGTGAATTTACTAGCATAGTGCCGAATTGTTTAAGATGGCGAGCCTGATAATGTTAATGTTCAAGACCCGTTCCTTGTTAAATGTTGCTTTAGTCAGCACAGCATTGCTGCTACAGGCCTGCGGAAGTGAAGAGGGCAAGCCAGCACCAGAAATCAAGCCAGCGCCGAAGCTCAGCAATGATGCCACCAGCTATGCCAATGAAGCTTGGAAATTCATCAATGAAGTTGATCCGCTGGTGTATAATAAGCAGATCGATCAGCTGGATACCAAAGTTCGCCAGCCAGCGCGTAAGCTGAGCACGGACTGGCGCATCAATGTGAAAATGACCGATTCGGTGACAGAAGGCAAATATGCACTATGCCGTAAAGCTTTAACCAGTCTGGAAATCTGGGCACGAACCACAGCTGAAAATAGTAATGGCCTAGCACAGAAACAGGCCGATTATGAACGTGATAAAAAGCAGTGTGGAGACGCGATTGCCAATCCTGCTCTAGGCAATACCGATCCGAAGAAATAATTAGATAGATCGAGATTAATAAGGCTGGGTTAAATACTCAGCCTGATTTTTTGTAAGATAAAAAATTAATAAATCTGGGTGCTGGCAAGTTGCTTGAGTTTGGCAAGATCCAGAATCTCGTTTTGTTTAAATGCAAGTTTTAAAATCTGCATTTTTTCCAGTTGTTGCAGTTCCTGATTGATGGTCTGGCGTGAACACATCAACATTTGTGACAGCTGTTCCTGGGATAGTTGAATGGTCTGGGTTTCAATCACTTGATGATTGCCATAACCGTGAAGAATAAATAGCAGACGTTGTGCCAGGCGTTGCTGCAAGGTCTGGGTCTGGATGGAAAACAGTTCGAGCAGGGCATAACGCAGTTTCTGGCTCATGAGCTGACTCAGGTGGAACCAGAAAACAGGATGTTCTTCCAGTAATTGATGAATAAATGTCGCTGGAATATGCAGTAATAATGATTTTTTACTGGCAATGGCATGATGCGAGCGTGGCTGCTGATCGACCAGTGAAATTTCACCAAACCAGATGATGGGTTCAGCAATCACGGAAACAGCTTCTTTGCCATGAATATCGGTGACACCTAAGCCGATAGCTCCCTCCAATACGGCATAAATCCCGTCAAAGAGATCACCTGCATAGAATAGGGCTTGTCCTTTTTCAATGGAAACGATTCCCGCTTGTTCTAACAGACGACTTTGAAATAATTCGGGTAATTTTGAGAACCAGTTATTCTTTTTTAATTCAATCAGATATTTTTCTTCCACTGATTTTTATGCTCCGAGCGCTAAAGGGTTGTCATCCAGCTGACAACTTACAAATTTGACTTAGATTATAGTGCAATGGATGACCAGACAAGGAAGAATAATATGACCAGATTGGAACGATTATTAAGTCAGTATGCAGCTTATCATCTTGATCGGAAAAATGTCACCACGCATTTTATTGGGATTCCACTCATTGTTTTTTCAGTCATATGCTTGACCGTACGGGCTTCCGTTTTTCTGTCAGGCTATGAACTGACATTGGCATTAGTAGTATTAACAGTATCCATTCTTTACTATCTGACAATTGATGTATTTTTTGCATTATTGATGTCTTTTATTTTTATGTTTGCTTATCCCTATGCCTATGGGATCGCACAGTGGGAGACTAATCTGTGGTTAAGCAGTAGTGTATTTATCTTTATTGTGGGCTGGGCATTTCAGTTCGTCGGTCACGTTTATGAAAAGAAAAAGCCGGCCTTTATGGATGATCTGATTGGTCTGGCAATTGGCCCTTTATTTGTACTGGCGGAACTGGTGTTTTTACTTGGCTTTCGCAAGGAACTGGAAGAGAAAGTACTTCTTGAAGCACGTAAACAGCGCCTGCTGATGGAGCAGGATGAGACATTTTCCGAAATGATCAGCAAATAATTTTCATTCATACATAAAAAAGCCCCAGATTTGGGGCTTTTTCTTGGCTTCAATTTAGACGTTGAAACGGAAGTGCAGCACGTCACCGTCCTGAACGATATAGGTTTTACCTTCCAGACGCCATTTACCAGCTTCTTTAGCACCTGCTTCGCCGTTGTACTGAACGAAGTCTTCATAAGAAATACATTCAGCGCGGATAAAGCCTTTTTCGAAATCCGTATGGATCACACCAGCCGCTTGAGGGGCAGTTGCACCGACTTTCACAGTCCATGCACGAACTTCCTGTACACCGGCAGTAAAGTAAGTTTGCAGACCCAACAGACCATAACCTGCACGGATTACTACGTTCAGACCTGGTTCTTCCATACCCATGGCTTCCAGGAATTCAGCACGTTCATCATCTTCCAGCAGGGAAATTTCTGCTTCGATTTGGTTGCAGAGCGGAACCACGATTGCATTTTCAGCAGCAGCCAGTTCACGTACTGCATCTAGGTGTGGGTTATTTTCAAAACCGTCTTCAGCCACGTTAGCAATGTACATGGTTGGTTTTAGAGTTAACAGACCAAAACCACGAACCAGTTTACGTTCATCCTCATCAAGATTCGCTGCACGGGCAGGTTTGCCTTCGTCCAGAAGAGGAAGAATTTTGTCGAGAACTGCTTTAGTTGCGATTGCTTCTTTGTCGCCCCCTTTTGCAGACTTCGCTAAGCGAGTCACGGCTTTAGTCACAGTTTCCAGGTCAGCCAGTGCTAGCTCAGTATTGATGGTCGCGATGTCATCTAACGGATCAATTTTGCCATTCACGTGAATCACATTTTCGTCTTCGAAACAACGTACTACGTGAGCAATGGCATCCGTTTCACGGATGTTGGCCAGGAACTGGTTACCCAGACCTTCACCTTTGGAAGCACCAGCCACCAGACCTGCGATATCTACGAATTCCATGGTGGTTGGTACCACACGTTGAGGTTTTACGATTTCTGCAAGTTTGTCCAGGCGTGGATCTGGTACAGGCACGATACCGGTGTTTGGTTCAATCGTACAGAATGGGAAGTTTTCTGCAGCAATTGCAGCTTTAGTTAATGCATTGAAAAGCGTAGATTTACCAACGTTTGGCAGGCCTACAATACCACAATTAAAACCCATGAAATAACTCACAAAGCGTTATATAAAAATTGCCAGTGATTTTACATGAAAGTACCGATAAAGTCAGTTGATATGAGGATGCTTTATGACAATCCCCTGGTTCATCATTTGGTATTTCCTAAATTTGTATTTATCCAACTTAAAATTCAGATGGTCCAATGCAAACAGGATTTCTTTATCCGATGATGAGTAGCGTGAAAATGATAGAAAAGCCGATTGTTTTTGTCAGATTGAATCACTAAAGTATTCAATATTATAAAGTCTGATATAAACAAACATCAGTTCCGTCCACAGGGAGAATACATGCGCACTTTATACCAGTTTCCACTTTCTCATTTTTGTGAAAAGGCACGCTGGATGCTGGATTACAAAGAGCTGGAATATGTTGCGCAAAATCTGATGCCGGGTGCCCATCGTGCCTTTGCCCGCCTGAAAACCGGACAAAACCGTTTACCGATTCTGCGCGATCGGGAACAGTGGATTGCGGACACGACCAAGATTGCCTTATATCTGGATAAGCAATATCCCGAACATCGTTTATTACCTGCAGAAGGGAACTTACGTCAGCAGGCATTGGATATTGATGAAATGACTCAGGAACTGGGACGTCATGTGCGTCGCTGGATGCTGGCTCAGGCTTTATCTTATGATCATGAATCGATGGATATTCTGATTGGAGAAAAGGGTTATTTGCGTCAGTTTGAAAAATTCTCCAAGCCCTTGCTCAAAACCATTCTGACCAAGGGTTATGCTTTGACTGCGGAAACCTTGGAACAATCAAAACAATATATTAAGAATTCGGTCGAGCAACTGAATCAGATCCGTATAGAAAAAGACGGGCCTTATCTGGTCGGTTCACGTTTCTCTCTGGCCGATATTGCGGTTTGTTCGATTCTGGCCCCTTTATTGGCCATTCCGGGAACGCCGTGGGAACGGGAAAGCTTTGAATCAATGTCGGATGAATATCGAGAATATCAAAGTCATCTGGCCGATTTGCCATTGGGACAATATATTCAAAAGATGTATCGCAATGAGCGTAATGCGCGAGTAGATTGGCGTGGGGTATAAAATTTTAAAAGTAAAAAAACGCGCATAAAGCGCGTTTTTTATAAGATCAGAATTAACCCCAAGGGCTGGTTTGATCAATATCGTTCTGTGATCCTAGACAAAATAATGGACAGCACGTCCCTCTAAAGATAACGTAACTTTAATCTTTGGAGATTCAAGAAATGGCTATCTTGCGCAGCAATGCTGCTCAAGTCCTGAATTTAAACAGCAAGCAATTGATTATGTACTTTCAAACTCGCACGAATCTTTAGCTGCAATCGCCCAGAAATTAGGTGTTGGT
>NZ_JPQO01000060.1 GCF_000773685.1 Acinetobacter sp. HR7
TATAAAAAAGATAAATAATAAAAAAGCCCTCACATGGAGTAATGCCAGTCAGTTAAGAGATTGACTGGCTTTTTCTTGGGTATTTTTGAGGTTTTCCTTTTACAACCCTTGGATAACTCCTCACTCTTCTCTCAGGTATAACATACCGATTAGATTTCTCCATTAAACTTTCCAGATGTTTGGGTAGATTACCTGCAGAAGCCAAAGAGTCGAATCTGAGTAAATTAAGAAGGGCAATAGATGCAATATGAAAACTGATCCTCAACGGGCTTACTTTGGCACGTTGAGCCATATATTTCATTTGTCTTCTTAGAACATTATAAGCAATCAAGACACCCCATAATTCTTGATAAATTAAGTCTGGCTGTTTGCTCCTTAAGTGCTTACCTTCCTGTAAATTGCTTTTAATTTCTCGGTAACACATTTCAATTTCCCAACGCTGAGCATATAACTTTGCCAAGGCTATAAGTGGGTATGTCTTTGAATCTAATAATGAAGTAATGTAACGTCTGATTTTTCCTGCCTGCTCAACTTCAATTAAACGTGCTTCCCAGTAATCTCCTAATGCTGGATTAAGTTTTTTGGCTCTTGCTGATATTGGCATCCTGATATGAAAATCATGTGGGGAATTCCGTTTAATTATGTCATAACGTAAATTATCTTTTGCTCGCATCAGCCAATGACTTGATTCTCCACGTGTTTGCCAGCCTATTAAAAAATCAGCAGAGAAATAAGCTCGATCAAACAAAGTAATACTTTGTGCTGGAGGAGATAATTGATTTGCTAATGTGAGTTCACCTTGATCCATACTGCCTATTTGGGCATCTATGATTTCATGAGTATTGGTATTCACTAGACACGTGGCTCTAACTTGTGGGTAAGGTGCTACAGCAGTTTTACCTTTAGATGAGCCAAAATGATTAAAATTCTCCTTGGTCAGTGGCATAGACCAAACCACCCCGTCAACAGCACATACACTAAGACCTTGAAAGGTTGAATATTGTTGTTGTGATTCATCAAACCATGCTTGGCTGATTAAGGAGAATAAGGCGGCTAAGGGTTCTCGACCTAAACGTTGTCGAGCTTGGACAGCTGCACTAGGAACACAATAATCTGTTGTACCAAACACGAGTTTTAATTGTTCTACCACATAGCTGATGGGTTGATTGCGAAACAAGGCAAGCCCAAGAACAAGCCAAACCACGTGCTCAGCAGGTAATTTTCTCCTTCTGATCGATGCCTTACCTGTTTGATGCAGAGATGTTTCAATCCAATTTAAGTCAATAAGTTCACAAAAATGGCTAAGTGATGGGAGAGCATGTTCAAGAGTGGATTCTAAATGTTCAGATAAAGTCATAAAAAAA
>NZ_JPQO01000061.1 GCF_000773685.1 Acinetobacter sp. HR7
GCTCGGACATGGGCGTCTCGCAGGAGGAATCTCCGTCCTTTAGGTCGGAGAGGATGTCAAAAATTCACAACCTTATTAAATCAGAAATTACCATGCAATATGTCGTTATTTTTAAAGCTAGAATTAAACAGCTTGACCAACATTATTTTAAAACTGCGCAATGTATGCGGGAAAAGGCACTGACCCAATTTAACTGTCAGCATTTTGAAAGTTTAACTGAAGGAACCGATGAGGTTGCGCTTTCCTACTGGAGTAGCCTGCAGGATATTCATGCCTGGCATCAGGACGCTGAACACCAAGCTGCACAACAACTCGGTAAAGACAACTGGTATCGCTATTTCAGCGTGGATGTCTGCAAGGTACTCCGCCATTATGAAACAGTGCTGGATTAACGCACCTCAAACTCTGCCTCAGCAGGATCAAAGCGCCACGTCCGAATAATCCGCAGTTCGGAAATATCTTTCATTTTGGCATCAAACACGCCAAACGGCGCTGCTTTACGCAGTGACATTTTCGCCGCTTCATCCAGCACCGCATGGCCTGAAGACTCTAGCAAACGGATCGCACGAATCCCGCCGTTCTGGTTCAGGATCACCATCAAACGCACATCACCCGCTAGGCGCTGCAGACGGGCAGATTCCGGATAAAAACGGTTGCCATAGAATTCTACCTTCTGACGGAACTTTTCCAGATAGGCTGCAGAGACGTCCTGCTTGGCCTGAATCCCATCCACAGTTTTAATCTTTTGCTGACGGCTAAAATTTTGCTGGCGTTGCATATATTGCGCTTCCAGACTTGCCACCATGGCTGCTTTGGCCTGGAACTGGCTATTCAGTTCTTCCTGACGTTTTTTACGCTGATTTTCTTCCGCCTGTTTCTGCCAGCTCAATGCCGTCATCAGCACTTTTTCTTCAAAACTGAGTTCCTGCTTCTGCCTCAGCATATCTTCGCTTTGCTGCTGTGCTTCTCCCACTGCTGCTTCATCGGCTGGTATAGGCATCGGGGCATCACTCGACATTCGATGGGCTTCTCGGAACTGGCCAGAACCTTGCTGATCGGTTTGCGCGAGGAAATCGGCATGCTCTATTTTGTCATTGCTGATGCGTAGGCTGACCGCAATTTCCTTGCTTGAAGTATCCCGCTCCTGAGGCATACCAAACTGCAGCAGCAAAATCATGATATGCAGGATGGCAGCAATGGCTACTGCTCCACTGAAAATCGGATCTTTCCACCATGACTTAACCAAAGGCATCAGCGTCATTCTACTCATATGTTTAGGCTCAGAATCGAGCCTTTATCCCCAAGATCTTGCAAAGAAAATTTTATTCAGCGCGTAATATTGATACATCTTTCACTTTCACTCGAGAATGCGACCTATATCAATTCTTCTACGCTGTATAAACAAAACATTAAAAATGTTGCATTTTATTTTGTTAAACTGCAAGCACAGACACTTGTATTTTTTATGCTTTTCGACAAGATACACCTCAATAGAAAGAAAGTTGCCAGGATGCTTCCCTATGCAGACCCTCATTACCAATATCTCCAGACGCATCCGCCAAGTGTATCAGAAGGCGGGAGAGTTTATTGAAGATGAACGTGAGTTTCCGCTATCGCAAGTATTTTTAAATGCGACCTTCCAGCGTTTTGTCACTGACAATGTCAAAATGCTTAAAGATTTGCATGCAGATCTGCATGATGACTGGCTCCGACTTTATGCCACTTTAGATTTTAAAGGCATGCTGATCACACTGTCTGTCGATCTGAAACTGGTACAGATGGAACTAAATAAAGACAAACAGCTGATTGTATTTGAGCAGATCAGTGATACGCAGGTGATTGATGCCAAATATCCAAATGTCTTTTATAAAATCGGGGTTCGCTGTGCCTTGTTCTTTTATCAACGGATTTTAAATGAAGACCCACTTGGCATGATTCTTGAAAAACTGGGTGTGATTAAAGTCATTGATGACCTGCTCCATCTGGATCTGAATCGCTGGCTGGGCAAGAGTCGCTCCGTCATTGATACTTTGTCAAAGGTACATGTTAATCATGCGGTGCTGCGTGAAGCTGAGCTGGTGGTCTTTGGCAATGTTAATCTGGCGGCCCTGTTCCGAAAACTGTCTCAGGAAAAAGAAGAAAGCTGGGATGATGCAGATGAATTCAGTGAAACTCAGATTACCCCGATCAAGCAGAAAGACAAATCCTAAACGTCGTTATAGAGACGCTAAATTATGAATTCATTATGAAAAACAGCTACATGAATCATACATTTTAGTATTCTCTATCAGTTCAATCTTCACATTTTGACCCCATAATAAGTCATATGGCGGAAGTGACTGACTGCCCTTTTGATATAGGAAAATTCACTTATGGCAAAACAAATTTATAAAACCCTTGGCATGGCTGCAGGACTGACCTCAGCTCTGGTATTTACTGGCATGTCCAGCCAAGCATTTGCCATGAGCCCATTTCAAGCCTCTTATCAGTTTATCTATAACGGTAAAAATATGGGTTCAGCGACACGGACCCTGAGTAAATCAGGCAATAACTGGACCTATGTATTTGCTGCTAAAGCTGCCGCAATTGCTTCAGCTACTGAAACTAGTCACTTTACGTTCCATAATGGCAAGATTGGTTCGACCAGCTTTAGCCGTACCAGCAAGATTCTGGTACATAACAATACTATGAGCATCAAGTTCAATCCTTCTTCTAGAACTATCAGCACCAAGAAGGATGACAAGACCTATAGCTTTGGCTGGAAAGACGGTGCACTGGATGAGCTAAATGCAGAATTACAGATTCGTGAAGATCTCAAATCTTCAGGTCTGAAAGGCAGTTACTATATTGCGGATGCAAAGGAACTTGAAGCTCGCAAATTTGTCAAACACGGTACTGAAAATATCAAGACTAGCTATGGCACATTCAACACCATTAAAGTGGTAATGAAACATGACAAGCCTGGACGTGAAACCATTTTCTGGCTGGCACCAAAACTTGATTATTTACCGGTCAAAGTGACCCATGTTGATAAGAAAGCTTCCTATGGCCTGCTGCTGACAGGCTATAAAGGTCCAACAACCTGATTGTTTTTGACGATTTTCGCTTGATTTTTTCCGGGTGCTTTTTACAATACGCTTTTGCTTGAAAAAGCACCTGGTCTTGAGGAATCTCCCGTGCACGCACTAGAACAGAAAATCTTAGCTGAAGGTATCGTTCTATCTGAAGAAGTCTTAAAAGTAGACTCTTTCTTAAATCACCAAATCGATCCTGTCATGATGCAGCAAATTGGTCAGGAATTTGCGCGTCTATTTAAAGATGCGGGTATCACCAAAATCATTACCATCGAAGCGTCCGGGATTGCTCCTGCCGTGATGGCAGGCCTTGAGTTGGGTGTTCCGGTGATCTTTGCACGTAAATACCAGTCTCTTACCCTAAAAGACAACCTGTACCGTTCTAAAGTGTTTTCTTTCACCAAACAGACTGAAAGTACCATTGCCATTTCTAAAAAGCACATCAGTGCTTCTGACAAGGTTCTGGTAATTGATGACTTCCTGGCAAATGGTCAAGCTGCACTCGGTCTAGCTGACCTAATTCATCAGGCAGAAGCAACTGTAGTCGGTATTGGTATCGTGATTGAAAAATCATTCCAACCAGGCCGTGACATTCTGCTTGAAAAAGGTTACCGCGTCGAATCATTAGCACGTGTCAAATCACTGGCGAATGGTACTGTTGAATTTATGCGTGACTAAATTTCTCTATGATCTATGAGAAATTAGGGGAAAGAGTGCCTAGGCGCTCTTTTTTTATTACCTATCTTCTTATTCGCAAAAGTTGAAAGAAAAATTCTTAGCGCGAATCACTGAATGTTCCGATGAATAAACAGCAATTTCAATTTTTTCTAATATAAAATAAAAAGCCTAACTATCTGCCAATAGTTAGGCCTGTATTATTTTTAAATAGTAATAATGCCTACTTCACGGTGACTGTAATACTTCCAGTATTTACAGCACCGATGGCAGTAGTTTTAATATTATTAATTGTATTTTCAGCTCCATCCAATGCTGCTGTTACAGATGCATCAAGAGCACCAGAATTATAAGCTACATTTGCCACACTATAATTACTTAATGTCTGATCTAGTCGCTCTTCTAAAGTAGTAGCAAGCTCATTATTGACTGTATTATCTAAATCTTTAGACCAGTCTGATGCAGTTTCACCATCAACATTTTCAACGCTCTCCTCCAAGTCACTTAAATTATTATCCAGACTCGCTGTTAATTCACTTGTTTTTAAAGAACTTAGACTACCCTGTTCTACTGCAATGTTACCTGTATTCACAGCACCCATAGCAGTTGTTTCGATAGTACCTACAACATTATTGACAGTTCCTAATACTTCCTCAGTAGTTTCTACTACTCCTTCAGCATTGATATCAACACTTGAATTGATATCAGCTGTATTTACTGCAAGATTAAGAGCTGAACCATTCGCAACCTGTTGTGATAGTGTATTTAAAGCTGTCTGTAAACCTGTATCTACGGCTACCTCTGTATCTTGAGCATAAACCATGCCTGCACCAGACAGGAAGGTGACGGATAAAGCGATTGTTTTGATCGTGTTTTTCATCTTTGTTTTTCCTTTTCTAGTTTTGAAGTATCGCTCGCTCGATACTTCTTTTATTAATGGGAGCGAGCCCATTTGTAGCTATCAGTCACGCTGTGTGCTTGACCAATAGTTTTCTAAAACTTCAGGATTAACATCCCATAGGGTAGATGTCTTTTCCTCTTCTTTTTGTTCATCTTTTTTTTCTGGTGATTCTTTTTCTTCAGCAATTTTTTTGTCTGAAGAAGACGCTTGTTTTTTACTGATATATTTAATCAGGTCCTGCTTATTCATTTCAGGTTCCGCCTCTGGATTCTGGATTACCTCAGATTCTTTCTGCTTAGGTGGCTTGGTATCCTTGCTAGGCGAATTGGTTGACTTATCTTTCTCAAGAGATGACTGGTTCTCATCTAAAGTTGATGTTTGTATAGGATCATTGGAAGCACGGCCATTTTCTTGCTGAGTCTTTTTATATTTATGCAACTCCACAGCACTACGTGTTAAGTTTAAACGCCCATACTCAGGTGGAATCTGTGCTCGGCAACTTTCAAATACAGGCGGAGGAACTACTTGGCTCAAAAGTTCAAAAGTCGCCAGATTTAGCATTTGTCTCAAAGCAAAATTGGTCGCTTCACGTTCACCTTTCCCTATCTGAACATTAAACAAAGTGCGTCCTGCAAAACGGCCTGCGCTCAAGCCATAATCCTGAGCTGCAATCTGTTTTTGCAATGAGACATTAGCCACTACTTTACTGCTGCGAGTATCGGTGAGAGATAAGTCCAGCCCCACCATGATCCGGGTCTGGCTGTAATTCGGTCCAACACCTGCAATTTGCATATCCAAACCACCGCCGGGAATAAAATCCAGGCTGTTAATACTTCCAGTGACATAATAATTAGAGGCCAGAATCTGACGCGGGTCACGAATTCCCCACTTAGCCTCACTTTCAATGATGCGTGGATCACGCCTGTTCAAGACACTGACACCCGCCTGAAACAAAGCTGATTGCACCATATCTCCAGCACCCTGAGTAACCATCTTACCGCTACCACCATTGGTCACTACATCCTTACCAGTCTGGTCCAGAATAGCACCTACGGAAAAGCTGACATCATTACGTAATTTGCCACTAAGACAACTTAATGCCATGTCGAAAGGAGTAAAAATATCGGTAATTGGAGGTCCCTGTACCAATTCAACTGGCTTTGAATTGGAAGGGGCTAAACCTGTACATCCAGTCAGGATAAAAGTCGTCACAATGCCAGTTGACGATAAATATCGCCTATACGAGAAATTCAGCATAAAGTTTCTCCCGGCTGGTTACTTACATTCGGGCATTGCTGAGCATTCTGATTTGTATTGGAATTTATTGGTGCATCATTCTGCAGATCAGTAGATATATCGACTCCATTGTTGGAACCATCAATTGTTATGTTATTTGTGGGCGTATTTACCGTACCAATTGAATTAGAAGAGGTGTTATAAACATTTGTCCTTGCCTTACCAAAACTCTCATAATAATCAGACTCTCTGAGTTCAATCAGATTTGCTTGTGCCAGATTCTCGCTAGAACGGCTTGGTGATGCTTTCCAACGCTGACTCCATTCATCAGATGTTGCATAAGCATTGCTCAGAAAACATAGACAAGATAAACCTATATTGATAATCAATATTTTCATAACCTTAGCATCCTATGAATTTAATAATTTATTTAGAATCCAATCAAAATAAGAGTTAATTTATCTGACAAAAATTAGATCATATTAAAAATTAAAATGTACATTTGATTATTATTCACACATTTTTTAATTTTTAAAATAAAAAATAGAATATTGTTTTTAAAATGATTTTTATATTTGTTTAGATTATGTTATTTGGAATTATTGATTTTATATATTAGACCTCTTGCGAAAGTAAAAACTACCTCAATATAGATTTCATGAAATATCAGAAATTAAACCGTTTTTCAGATTCTGAATTCAAGCG
>NZ_JPQO01000062.1 GCF_000773685.1 Acinetobacter sp. HR7
AGTTCATGAAAGCTATATTGAGGCAGTTTTTACTTTCGCAAGAGGTCTAATATATTTAATATTTTAATTATAGAGATATTGATTAATTAAACAAAAATATAAGATAAAAATATGACCATTATTTTTAATAATAATTTTTTAATAAAAAATAAATATAAAGGTGTTGAGTAATTTTTGTTAAAAAATAAAAAAAGGAAACCTATAAATCGATAATATGAATTTTCTGAAATTACATTGAATAGAATTGACACAGATTTAAATCTTAAAAATAAAAAATAAAGAGTAAATTAATAAGTGTCGTTATTAAGCGATGTTCATAATCAAAAGAGGAAATAGTCATGGCTAATCAACAGCAAAATAATCCGAACCAACAGCAACGTGATCAACAACAGCAACAACGTGATCAACAGAAACAACAACCTGGTCAGCAACAGCAGCAACCTGGCCAACAACGTCAATCAAATCAACAACAGGATCAGAATCAGCAAAGTTCTCAACGTGACCAACAGAACCGATAAGCTGAAATACTAAATATGGTTTTAACTTAAGATAGAAATATAAATGAATACATGCAACTGAAAAACAGCGCTAACTATTGAGTAACCCTGATGATAAAAATCAGGGTTTTTCTTTATAGGAATTTATACAGACCGGTATTGCCGCAACTACCATTGAAATGATCAGGATCGGGCGGAAACCAGTGTCGGCGCGATCTACCATCTTTTTCAAAACAAAGAAGGGATCGTGTCTGCGCTATATTTAGCTGCTTTAAAGGATCAGTCTAGTCGCCGTCTGGAAGCTTTATCCCAGGTTCAAGGTATAGAGCAGGGTATTCATGCCATTATCCAGAGCTATATTGATTGGGTGGTAAGCTATCCCGACTTTGCCCGTTTTCTTTATGCTGCACATCACTCGGTACAGACAGGCGGACATTATCAGACTCTAGAACAAAGCAATAGCGAGCGTAATCAGGACTTAAAAGCATGGCTGGTAAAACAGCCAGATGCAGAACGTTTAAAAGCTATACCGACCGCTTTATTGATGTCTTTGGTGATCGGGCCAACTGAAAGTTATTGCTGTGCCTGGCTGTCGGGGCGTGTCAAGGATTCTCCCCAGCAATATATACAGGCATTAGCGCAGTCTGCTTGGGATTCGCTACAGCATTTTTCCAAAATTTAAATGCCTGTAAATCGAAGAAAAAGATCAGAAGAGAAAATTCGATAGTCTTTTTAAATCTAAAAAACCGATAGTTTTTATAAAAAGTTACGGTTTTACCTATCCATGGTTTTTAAGTATTCTTAGTTCATCGAATGAATTCCCACGAACTGATAGGAAAAGTCACATGAGTTTAATCAATACTGAAGTTAAGCCATTCAACGCAACTGCTTACCACAACGGTCAATTCGTTGAAGTTTCAGAACAGGACATGAAAGGCAAATGGTCTGTTGTATTTTTCTATCCTGCTGACTTCACTTTCGTTTGTCCAACAGAATTAGGCGATCTTGCTGATCAATATGCTGAATTCCAGAAACTGGGCGTAGAAATCTACTCAGTCTCTACAGACACGCACTTCACGCACAAAGCTTGGCACGATACTTCTGACGTGATTGGTAAAATCCAGTACCCAATGATCGGTGACCCAACTTGGACTCTGGCGAAAAACTTTGAAGTGCTGATCGAAGCTGATGGTCTGGCAGATCGTGGTACTTTCGTGATCGACCCAGACGGTAAAATCCAGATCGTTGAAATCAACGCCGGTGGTATTGGTCGTGACGCACAAGAACTGCTGCGTAAAGTAAAAGCAGCTCAATACGTACACGCTCACCCAGGCGAAGTTTGCCCAGCTAAATGGAAAGAAGGCGACGCAACTCTTGCTCCTTCAATCGACCTAGTTGGTAAAATCTAATTCGATAAAGCTTAATCGAAACTAAAAAAATCCAGCCCTCAGCGCTGGATTTTTTTATTGTCTGTTGAAAATAGCCTTGATATTTAAATCATGATTTTAAGCACCGGATCCAAATAAGTAGATGTGCCAAAGTCTAAGCCTGGAATCGTTTTATTTTTGCAATCCTGCATCCTAGCAGTGCTGTATTGTTCATAGTTTATACAGCATACAATGGCTGCATGTTCATCCTATTGCGTATAGGAGTAAAAAGATGAAAAAAGTCATTGGTGTTTACCGCAATCAAAACATGCATTGGGTCGGTGACGGCTTTCCGGTGAAAAACCTGTTTTCCTATGACCGTCTCGGTCAGGCGATTAGTCCGTTCCTGTTGTTGGATTATGCAGCACCCTACCATTTTGATCCGACCACCATACAGCATGGGGTGGGTTCACATCCGCACCGCGGTTTTGAAACCGTGACCATCGCTTATCAGGGTGAAGTTACTCACAAAGATTCTGGCGGTGGTGGCGGTACCATTCATGCTGGTGATGTGCAGTGGATGACGGCCGGTGCCGGTGTGGTCCATGAAGAGTTCCATTCTCCAGACTTTGCCAAACATGGCGGCCTGTTTGAAATGGTGCAGCTTTGGGTGAATTTGCCAGCCAAAGACAAAATGATCACACCACGTTATCAGGCTTTAACTACGGTTGATATTCCACGCATCGAGATGGATGAAGGTGCAGGGCATATCCGAATCATTGCCGGTGAATTTGGTGAACATCAGGGGCCGGCACACACTTTTAGCCCGGTGAATGTTTGGGATGGTGAACTGAAAGCCGGGTATGAAACCACATTGCATGTGCCTGCAGGTCATAATGCCTTGTTGGTAGTGTTAAGCGGGGAGCTGATCGTAAATGGTACCCAAAAAGTATTGGACAGCTCCATCGTGATATTTGCCCGTGATGATGATCCTGCCATTCAGTTACAAGCCTATCAGGACACGAAATTCCTGCTGTTAACTGGTGAGCCGCTGAATGAACCGATTCAGGGTTATGGTCCCTTTGTAATGAATACCAAGGAAGAAATCATCCAGGCTTTTCAAGACTTTAACAACGGAAAATTTGGCGAGATTCCAGACACAGCTGAATAAAAAATGTCAGTCGAACTCGCATTTTCCTACTCCGCAAAAACAAAGAAGCCTCTGCAATGCAGAGGCTTTGGATATATTGTGCGCTGTAGATTATTCTGATCATGGGTATTATTCGAGCCATCCGTCACTGTGGAGCGTGCAGTGGCTGTCATTTTATTATGCAAGCAATTATAAAGATATTGGGTAGTTTTGTAAAATCATTTTTGAAATTTTGGTCAACTTAAATACATTGATTTTAAAATAAAAATTTTAAATAAATTCATAAATAACCAACAAAAGCAGAGATTTATAAACTGTATGTTTTTTTAGAGAGAAATGTAAAAAATTATGAATTTACATCTGCTTAGCTTATCGAGAAAAACTTGCATTCTGGAAGATTTTAATACCCTAAAAGATGCTAGCTTGGTACATAATTTCTAAAAGTTAATTTTTAATGATGGATGATCAGTTTGGATATCGCAGTTATTGGTAGTGGCATGGCCGGACTGGCTACCGCCAGAATTCTTCAGGATGCAGGACATCACATCACGATTTTTGAAGCGCTGCCAGGACGCGGCATGGACAGTCATAGCCTCGAGTTTGAAGGCGGGCTGATTGATGCACCCCTGCGCGTGATGAATCCTTACTTGTGGAAGAACACGCTGAGTCTGGCGACCCATCTGGGGATTACCACCTATCCGGTACGCACCTACATGGCCTGCAGCTGGCTGTTTGAGGAGAAAACTGAAACCTGGCTGACCACCTCACGTAGCCGTATCGGTAATTTCCCGATTATTAATAACCGTAAAGGCATCCAGCAGTACGGCTGGCGTCTGGTCAAAGGTATGTTGCAGCTAAAAACGGCACTGCACAAATTCTTTAAATCAAAACATCAGGACATCAGCCTGGCAGAATTTATCAATCGTAACGAGATTGAAGAAGTGTTCTGGCATGGTGCGGTGATGCCGGTGCTTTACACCATCTGTACCTGTAACCCGAAAACCATTGGTGAATGGCCTGCGAAACCTTTGCTGATTTTCCTGCGCCAGCTGACCGATGGTGATGCCTTGCTGCGTATGCAGGGTGGTACACCGGCACTGGTGGACAAGTTGATCGAAGGCATCGAGATTGTCAGTGGTGCAAAAACCACACTGGTGCAACAGCAGGGTGAACAGGTACGTGTGGAAAATGCGGCTGGTTATTCCAAACTGTTTGACCGTGTAGTAGTAGCCACACCGACCAACAAGATTGATGAATTCTTGGATCAGGAACAGTTCGGATATGACATCGAATTGCTGAAAAAATTCCAGTTTGAGCAGGGTGAGCTGGTGATTCATACCGATCCAAGCGTGATGCCACCAAAACGCAAAGACTGGGCAGTGCTGAGCTATATGATGGATCGCAAGTTTACCCGTCAGCAGTTCACCGTATGGCTGAATGCGGTTGAGCCAACACTGGTCGGTAAATCTCCGGTATTCCAAACCTGGCGTCCGGTGACTGAAATTGATCCGAAGAAAATCATTTCTTCCGTGACCCTCACTCGTGCCGTGGTAGATGCCAATACCCTTGCCCTGAACAAGGAAGTGCAGAAACGCCATCTGGAGCAGGGCCGTAAGGTGTTCTATTGTGGTTCATGGTCGTGCGATGGCCTACCAATTCTGGAATCTGCGGTGACTTCCGCGATGAACATTGCAGAAATTTTCGGTGCGCCGTTGCCATTCAAGGGTTTAAAACCGAAAATCGAGGTTGCACCGCAACTTGGCTATTAAGCATGAAACTGTTCCAGGCACTTCGACAGCGTTTACCTGAGCATAAATATGCCATTAATGCGGCATTACTTGGGGATCTCTCGTGGTTGCCCTGGAGCAATCTGGGATACTGGCAGGCAGGACAAACAGACTATGTAGCAGCTTGCCAAGCCTTGGCCGATCATCTGGCTCAGGCAATCCATTTAAATGCAAAAGACAAACTGCTGGATCTTGGCTGTGGTCAGGGTGCCAGCTTGCAACATTGGCAGCAGCATTATCAGGTGCAATATCTGGCGGGTGTTGAGTTGCAGCAGACCTGTGTCAGCAAGATTCAGCAGCATCTGCCTGAGCTGAATGCCATCTATAACGCTTCTTTCCTTAGACTTAAAGACATCCGTTTTCCGCAGAAATTCGACGCTGTAGTCTGTATTGACGCGGCCTATCACAGCAACATTCCAGAACTGCTGGAACAAATGCGTTCCGTTTTGAATTCAAAAGCACGCATCGGTTTTCATCACTTAGCCTTGTCCGAGCGCTGGAAAACTTTAAATTCATTTCAAAAACGTAAATATCAGTTTTTACTGAAATCAGCCGATGTGAATTTAAATAATCTGATGAGTGTCGGTGCGCTGTATGAATGTTTGGACCAGCATGAATTTATGGATATTCAGGTGGAAGATTTATCAGAGGAAGTTTTTGCCAGTTTTGCCCGTTATGTCGAGCAGGATTTAAATGCAAAAGGCTTTGCCCAGTCTGTGCAGGCATCCAAGCTGGATCATTTTAAAATCCAGATGACAGCCAAACTGTGCCGAAAACTATATGAAGATGGGGTGGTGCGTTATGTACAGATTAGCGCCACGGCCCAGCACTAAAAAGAATTAAAGATAGTCGCCCAAAGAAAAATGCAGGCGCCAGAAACATCAAAGCCTCACTAAAAAGCGAGGCTAAGAAAATGGTGCCGGCACACGGATTCGAACTGTGGACCTACTGATTACAAGTCAGTTGCTCTACCAACTGAGCTATGCCGGCGTTATGGTGTGCATTCTACAGAATTTTTTAGGTGTTGCAAGCCAAAAAATAACCGTTCAAATGCTTTGTCTAAATTTTAGTTAGCTCTGGATTTGTATGCCAGATGTTATGTTTAAAACTAAAAATAGAATAGGTTTTACTTTGTGAAATCGCCCACATTGGATATTGGATATTGGATGCTGTGGGCGAGGTGGAATTTAGAATTATTTTAGTGAAATATAAAAATCAGGGTTATCGGCTTTTCAGTATTCGATCAAGGTCTTGGGCGCATTCCTCCAGGGTAAAGGCCATGTCAAACTGCATTTGAGGTTTAAGTTCCTGAGCGAGGCTTCTCCACTGTTCAATAAGTTTTAGTGCTTTCTGGATTTTGTGTTTGTTGACGTCCTTGGCAATGGTCGGGGTGTAACCGCCACGTTTAGCGTTTTTGATCTGTTTGATATAGTTGGCGCTGTTATTCATGTGATCTCCCGAATAGCAGGGTTTCTATTGGCTTTTTTATTTGAATCAAGATCAATGCGTGGTTGGTTAAATTTTTGGTTTTTGTTCTCCTTGTATGTGCCCGCTAAGAGCAACATAACATAGCTTTGATGACAAGAAAATTAAGCTATTTTTGTGCCAATCTATAAACTTATTAGTAGTATTATTTTTTATAATTGAGAATTTATCACTTTATTTTCATACCTATGATTGAAGCTTACAAAAAATTTATTAAAAAATTTAATAAAGAAGATGATATTCCATTTTCTTGTCCTACATGTGCGCGTCAAACTTTAGTTTGGGATGATGAATGTTGGCATCAATATCAAACCGCTTTAAGTAAGAAAGAACAAAAAGAATGTGATGAATTTGAACCAGAATGGACACGTTATATTTTTTCTGGAGTTCTGAAATGTGTGCATCATAAATGCGGTGATAAGGTCATAGTTTGTGGAGAAGGTACAATAGAGGAAAATTATACGGACTATATTTTAACGGAAGAGGGTTATTGTCCCTGTGAAAGAGAATTTATTGATGTTTTTACACCGAGATATTTTCAACCAGCATTAAACCTTTTTAAGGTGCCTGATAAGGTGCCAAGTGAAATAAAAGATATTATTTATGAATCTTTTGCTCTTACTCTAAGTTCTCCAAGTTCTGCTGTTAATAAACTGCGAATTGCTATCGAAATTCTTCTAACAGAATTTGGGATTCAGGGTAAAGATAGGAAAGGAGCTTTTGTAAGCTTAGATCAAAGAATAAAAAGTATTGAACAAAATCATATATTATAGGACTTTCCCAACATTTTTTTATTATTTTTTTTTTTTTTTTTTTTTTTTTTTTTTTTTTTTTTTAAAAAAAAAATAT
>NZ_JPQO01000063.1 GCF_000773685.1 Acinetobacter sp. HR7
CTTGCGCTCGGACATGGGCGTCTCGCAGGAGGAATCTCCGTCCTTTAGGTCGGAGAGGATGTCAAAATTCACCATCCCATAGATGAACCACCTTGTCTTGCAAAACTATGAAATCGATTTCAGTGGAATAGAATAGGTTCCTGTCACATGAGCCACTGGCTCTTTCTGTCCTTCTGAATACACCCAGACCTCACCTACCACGAGCGCTTTACCTACTTTGATCAGTCGACATTCCCCAATCAGGTCACGCTGACCATCCGGTTTACGTAGAAAGTTAATATTGATATTGGTGGTGACTGCCAAGCCTACTAGTCCAATTTCACTGAGAATTGCCACATATAAAGCAAAGTCCGCCACAGCCATAATCGTAGGGCCGGAAATCGTGCCTCCCGGCCGCAACTGACCATCATTGACTCGATAGCGCACCGTTGAGCCCTTAGGTTTAATATCAACCAACTGACAATATTCCAGACTTTGCGGGAACTCGACTGCTAAAAATTTTTGTATTTTTTCTAGACTACTTTTCATAAAAAAATCTTCCATATCACGAACAATATAGAAGATTTTTAATAGCGAATTACAGTTTAATTCTGACTACCTAGACAGCTTGTAATTCACGCATCGCCTGAGCAAAAACCTGTTCTGGTGTTTGGGTGGCATTCAAACGTTTGACACGCTCCGGATGACGCTGCCATAAAGTTTCATAACCGCTTCTGACTTTCTCAAAGAAAGAGACTTTCTCCTGTTCAAAACGGTCCAGTGCACCACGTTCACGGGCACGGTTCATCCCCAGTTCAATCGGTGCATCCAGCCAGAAAGTCACATCTGGCATACGCGCGACAAAGTTATCATTCAGTAATTTAAGCTTGGCTTCACTGAGTCCACGTCCAGCACACTGATAGGCAAAACTGGCATCGGTAAAACGGTCACACAGGACAATTTTTCCCGCTTCGAGTGCCGGCAGAATGACCTGTGCCAGATGCTGGGCACGCGCTGCATACATCAGCAGTAGTTCAGTATCGTTGCACATCGCTTCTTCATGATTCACTGCCAGCAAGAGTGAACGAATCTGTTCCGCCATTGGCGTACCACCCGGCTCACGAGTCAATACTACCTCTTTGCCTTGCGCGATAAAATCATCATAGATACGACGAATGAGCGTGGTTTTCCCTACACCTTCAGTGCCTTCAAAGCTGATAAACATGCTCACTCCTTAATTTTTGGAACGTAAAACTGACAGATATTCCTGCACAGCGCGATTATGGTCTTGCAGATTGCTGCTGAACTTATGCCCACCATTGCCGGTTGCGACAAAGTAGATATTCTGTGAATTGTCCGGATGCATCGCGGCTTCAATGGCTTTTTTACTTGGCAAGGCAATCGGCGTTGGTGGCAGACCTGCCATGGTATAAGTATTATATGGTGTTGGCGTACGCAGATCCTGGCGGGTAATATTGCCCTTGTACTTATCGCCCATACCATAAATCACAGTTGGATCAGTCTGCAGACGCATACCAATTTTCAGACGGCGTACGAATACCCCAGACACTTGCTGCAATTCGCTGTCCAGACTGGTTTCTTTTTCAATGATCGAAGCCATGATCAGCGCTTCATATTTATTCTGGTATGGCAGATCACTAGCACGGTTATTCCAGGCTTCATCCAGCGCCTGCATCTGATGACGGTACAGATCGGTCAGAATCTTGCGGTCGGTTTCACCCTTAGCAAAGAAATAGGTATTCGGCGCAAACAGCCCTTCCGGATGATTGAATGGAATATTCAACTCTTTCAGCAATTGATCGGTTGGCAGATTCACGACTTCTTTGGTCACCAGCTCATCTTTCTTCAAGCTTTCGATCAGCTGCTTAAAAGTCGTACCTTCAATCACCAGAATCCGGTTCATCTGGGCATTTTCAGAATTGGAAATCATCTGCAGCACTTCGCGAACGCTCATGCCATCATGTATTTCATATACACCGGCTTTCAAGGTGTCATGAATAATCAGACGCTGATAGACTTTGAGCAGGATCGGAAAGCTGACATGGCCTTCTTTCGCCAGTCGGTCGATAAAACCGGAATAGGTATCCCCAGCACTGATCGCCAGCATCTCTTTCTGGCCTTTGACTGGATAATCCTTGAATAAGCCACTTTTCAGGATCACAGCCAGAATCAGGAAAAACCCTAATAAAACAACCAAAATACCTTTCATAGGAAAGGAAGATTTTGCTTTATTTTTCTTTTTCGTTTTCTTTTTGGCTGTATTTTTACTGGCGGACATATTAGCTGATCTGATTTAAATGTAGACGATGAAATAACGCGATACAGGCCTCTGTATCCAGCGTTCGCTGTTCGAATTGGGCCACCATTTTCATGGGGCTCAGCGCATTACAGAAAAACAGGCTTTGGATGTGTGGAATCTCTTCCATATCCAGACTGCGCTGTTCACAGGCAATTCCCTGCTGATGCATCCGCTCTAGAATCTCGGCACGCATCACCCCGCTGACGCCATTATAGCGAAGTTCAGGAGTAATCCATGTATTGTTTATCCTTAAAAAACAATTACTGCTCACACCTTCAACAATTTCACCTTGCACATCGCAGGCCAGCGCTTCTACCCAACCCTGCTGATCCGCTTCCTGTTTCAGCATGACCTGTTCCAGCCGATTCAGGGTTTTTAAACCGACCAGCTGCGGCATACACAGCCCTAATGCTGTATTCAGTACACCACTTTCAATCTGTTCAAATTGATGCTCTTCCAAGGTTTTTGGATAGTAGTAGACCCAGAGATCCGCAGGATGATCGGGCAGACTATAACCGCGTTGCCCCATACCACGGCTAATGATGATTTTTAAAGTGCCATTCAGTACAGTTTCAGTTTCACGCAGTTTTTGCAATGTAGCGTCAATCAGCTCTAAATCCACCTGCAGGTTCATTTTCTGGCTACTCATACGTAACCGTGCTAAATGACGTTCCTGTAATTCAACCTGGTTATTGCGGATACAAGCCGTGGTAAAGCAGCCGTCGCCATAATGAAAAGCGCGATCTAGCAGATCGATATGATGGATTTGTTGTGCATTTTTAAAACACAGCATAATTTTTTCACCTCTCCAGCGAATCAGATTGCAGGCAAAGATAGACGGCACATATATATCTGTTTTACTCACATAAAATTCTTTTTTAATTATTTTTTATGCAAAAAAACTCCAGCTATTCTTGCCTCAACCAACAAAACAAAGAAACTCTTGAGGCAAATATGAACATCCGTAAATTAAAAATTGGGGTTTTAGCAGCACTAATTTCAGCAACGGCATTTAGTGTGTCTGCAAAGGACTTTTTAAATGTCTCCTATGACCCAACTCGCGAATTGTATGACAACTTTAACAAAGAATTTAAGGCGTACTGGAAAAAATCTACCGGCCAAGACGTGAACTTCAAACAGTCACATGGCGGTTCTGGCAAACAGGCACGCGCCGTGATTGATGGTCTGGATGCAGACGTGGTGACGCTGGCGCTGGCTGCTGATATTGATGAAATCGCAGCACGCGGTCTACTCCCAAAAGACTGGCAAAAGAAATTCCCGCAAAACTCTACCCCTTATACATCAACTATCGTTTTCCTGGTGAAAAAAGGCAACCCGAAAGGCATCAAGGACTGGGGTGACTTGGTAAAACCAGGTGTAGACATCATTACGCCAAATCCAAAAACTTCAGGCGGTGCACGCTGGAACTACCTGGCCGCTTGGGCTTGGGCAAAACACCAACCAGGTGGTAACGATGCCAAAGCACAAGAATTTGTCCGTCAGATCTACAAACAGACTAAAGTTCTGGACTCAGGTGCACGTGGTTCAACCACCACTTTTGCTGAACGCGGGATTGGTGACGTATTGCTGGCTTGGGAAAATGAAGCACACTTGGCAATTCGTGAGCAACCAGGCAAGTTTGAAATCATCACCCCTTCGCTGTCGATCCTGGCTGAACCACCAGTAGCAATCGTGGACAAGAATGCCAAGAAAAATAACAATGAGAACCTGGCAAAAGCTTACCTAAACTTCTTATACTCACCTGCAGGTCAGACGGTAGCAGCGAAAAACTTCTATCGTCCACGTAATACAGCAGTGCTAAAACAGTACAGTAATGTATTCAAGCCACTGAAACTGGTGACCATTGATAAAGAATTCGGTGGCTGGGATAAAGTACAGAAAAAACACTTTGCTAATGGCGGAATCTTTGACCAGCTTGTAAAAGCCAATAGCGCAAAATAATCATAAAAATTGCATCAACAATGGCCTTATTGAATAAGGCCATTGTTGTTTCAGAGACTTACAAAAAAACTTATCTTTTATTTTCATATAAAATTCATTTTTAATTATTTTTTATGCATAAAGAATAGGTTTATTCTTCACTCATGTTACAAAACGTGTAAGAGTTTGAGGTTCACATGAGCATTTCAACAAAATTAAAACTAGGGGTTCTAGCTGCTGTTATTTCAGCAACTTCGTTTTCTGCTGCAGCACGCGACTTTCTAAATGTCTCTTATGATCCAACGCGTGAACTCTACGAAGATGTCAACAAAGAATTTGGTAAATACTGGAAAAGCCGTACTGGCCAAAGCATCAACTTTAAACAGTCACATGGCGGTTCAGGTAAACAGGCGCGGGCCGTGATTGATGGTCTGGAAGCCGATGTGGTAACTCTGGCACTCGCTGCAGATATCGACGTGATTGCTGAAAAAGCAAAACTGTTGCCTGCAGACTGGCAGAAAAAATTGCCACAAAACTCGACACCTTATACTTCAACCATCGTCTTCCTAGTACGTAAAGGCAATCCAAAACACATCAAAGACTGGAATGATCTGGTGAAACCAGGTGTAGCCATCATTACGCCAAACCCTAAAACTTCTGGCGGTGCCCGCTGGAACTACCTGGCAGCTTGGGCATATGCGAAACACTTACCAGGCGGCAACGACAAAACTGCTCAAGAATTTGTCCGTAAAATCTATAAACAAACCAAAGTACTTGATTCTGGCGCGCGCGGTTCAACCACGACATTTGCGGAACGCGGCATCGGTGACGTATTACTCGCTTGGGAAAATGAAGCACATTTAGCCATTCGCGAACAACCAGGCAAATTTGAAATCGTGACTCCTTCGCTGTCTATTCTGGCTGAACCACCAGTGGCTATTGTAGAAAAGACTGTTGCGAAAAAAGGTAACAAATACTTGGCTCAAGGTTACCTGAACTTCCTGTATTCACCACTGGGTCAGGAAATTGCAGCACGTAACTTCTACCGTCCACGTAATGCCAAAGTACTGGCAAAATACAACACAGTATTTAAACCACTGAAACTGGTGACCATCGATGAGGAATTTGGTGGCTGGGACAAAGTTCAAAAAGCCCACTTTGAAAATGGTGGAGTTTTCGACCAGATCGTAAAAGCTAATACTGCGAAATAAGTTTCGCAGCTAATCAATAAGGAGCATTCGCATGACACATACCCTCATTGTTCCAGGTGTGGGCGGCAGTGAATATGAGCACTGGCAATCCTGGTTGCAACGTGGTCTGATGCAATGCTCCCGCGTTGAACAGCAAGACTGGAATCATCCTGTTCTGGATACCTGGGTAGCGCAGTTTGCTGCTACCGTTCAGAATATTCAGGATGACATCGAAGTAGTTGCCCATAGCTTTGGCTGTCTAACCAGCCTGGCAGCACTCGATCAGCATCCTGAACTGTGTAAAAAAATTAAAAAATTGATTCTTGTGGCACCGGCAAACCCTGGTCGCTTTGGCGAGAACGGTTTTGCCCGCGATAGTCAAAATGACTACAGTGCCTATTTTCATCAAATCAAGCTACAGGTTCCAACGGTACTGCTGATCAGTGAAAATGACCCTTGGCTGAGCTTTGAGGATGCGCATCACTTTGCCAAATCCTGGAAGATTAAGCCAATCAACCTAGGTCAGGTCGGTCATGTGAATGTTGCTTCGGGCTTCGGTCCCTTCCCTGAGATTAAACAATATCTAAATTCAGCGATGTCGATGCAACATATCAATAATACTGATGAAGGCAAGTATTTTTTTAAATTTGCATTTTAGATGCTGGAACTTATGCTTGTCCCAAATTTCATTTTTAATATTCGCTGGTTGTATTCAATTAGCATTCTCTCTTTTGAGGAGTAATCATGTCGCAGCGATCCCGAGTGCTGCCAGGATTTGGTCTATCTCTAGGCTTTACCCTAGCGTATTTGTCATTAATCGTCTTGATCCCGCTGTCTGCCGTATTTATTAAATCACTCGGCATCGGCTGGGACGGCTTATGGGAAATCCTGAGCTCTGAACGTATTCTCAAGTCACTCCAGCTCAGTTTCTCGACAGCTATTATTGCTGCCCTGATCAATGTAGTCTTTGGCCTGTTACTGGCATGGTGTCTGGTACGTTACAGCTTCCCAGGTAAACGTATTGTCGATGCCCTGGTCGATTTGCCGTTTGCCCTGCCGACTGCCGTTGCCGGTATTGCATTAACGTCACTGTATGCCCCTACAGGCTGGATCGGTCAGTATCTGGATCCTATTGGTATTAAAGTGGCTTATACCCCGTTGGGTATCACGCTGGCGTTGATCTTTATCGGGATTCCATTTGTGGTACGTACGGTACAGCCTGTGTTGTCAGACTTGGAAACCGAACTGGAAGAAGCTGCATCTGCACTCGGTGCTACCCGTTTTCAGATCGTGACTAAAATCATTTTCCCGATCTTGCTACCAGCACTCATCACAGGCTTTGCTTTGGCCTTTGCTCGTGGCGTAGGTGAATACGGTTCAGTCATCTTTATTGCCGGTAACCAGCCCTTCGAGACTGAAATTGCACCGCTGATGATTATTTCCCGTCTGGAAGAGTATGACTACGCTGGTGCAACTACTATCGCTGTCGTGATGCTTTTGATTTCATTTGTGATGCTATTCCTGATTAACCTCTTACAAGCTTGGGCAAGCCGTCGCACAGGGAGAACTGCACGATGAGTTTACATACCAACAGCAATGCGCTTGCTGAAAAGCTGCAATCCCGTGATGCAACCCGTGAACCAACCTGGGTGCGTTATACCCTGATTGTGATTGCGCTGATTTTCTTCCTGAGCTGCCTGATTCTGCCTTTGATTCTGGTTTTCGTTGAAGCCTTTAAACAAGGTGTTGGTGTATATGCACAGGCACTGGTACATCCAGATACGCTGTCAGCCGTTAAACTGACATTACTTACTGCAGCGATTTCAGTGCCGCTGAACGTGGTTTTTGGTATTGCAGCGGCATGGTCAGTTGCGAAGTTTAACTTCCCAGGTAAATCGATTCTGACCACCATTATTGATATGCCATTCTCGGTATCTCCAGTGATCGCCGGCCTGATGCTTGTACTGATTTTTGGTACTCAAGGCTGGATGGGTGAATGGTTGATGGATAACGACATCAAGATCCTCTATGCCGTGCCTGCAATTGTCCTGGCAACTGTATTTATTACTGTTCCATTCGTTGCCCGTGAGCTGATTCCTTTGATGGAAGCACAAGGCACCGAAGAAGAAGAAGCTGCGATTGTTCTCGGTGCATCTGGCTGGCAAACCTTCTGGAAAGTGACCCTGCCAAATATCAAATGGGGTCTGATCTACGGCGTGATTCTGTGTAATGCCCGTGCCATGGGTGAGTTCGGTGCGGTATCAGTAGTATCTGGTCATATCCGTGGTGAAACCAACACCCTGCCACTGCACGTCGAGATTCTCTATAACGAATATACCTTCAGTGCTGCGTTTGCTGTGTCTTCGCTGCTGGCTTTCCTTGCGATTGTCACCTTGGTACTTAAAACCTGGGTCGAGCTGCGCCAGGAAAAACAAAACAAAGGTAAAGAAGATTCAACAGTTTCTTAAGGAATGTCCACATGAGTATTCAAGTTAAAAATATTGAAAAACACTTTGGTGCATTCCATGCACTGAAAAACATTTCCCTGGATTTCCCAGATGGCCAGTTAGTTGCCCTGCTTGGTCCATCAGGCTGCGGTAAAACTACACTATTACGTATTATCGCAGGTCTGGAATCTGCGGACGGCGGCCAGGTAATTCTGGAAGGTGAAGATGCAACGAATGTTCATGTACGTGAACGTGAAGTTGGTTTTGTATTCCAGCACTATGCCCTGTTCCGTCATATGACTGTGTTTGACAACGTGGCTTTTGGTCTGCGTGTACGTCCACGTTCTACTCGTCCATCTGAAGCAGAAATCAAAAAACGTGTGACTTGTCTTCTAGATCTGGTTCAACTGGGTTTCCTTGCTGATCGTTATCCTGCCCAGCTTTCTGGTGGTCAGCGTCAGCGTATTGCCTTGGCTCGTGCATTAGCCGTTGAACCACGTGTATTGTTATTGGATGAGCCATTCGGTGCACTGGATGCCAAAGTTCGTAAAGAACTGCGTCGCTGGTTACGTACCCTGCATGATGAATTGCACATCACGTCTATTTTCGTAACCCACGATCAGGAAGAAGCACTCGAAGTTGCCGATCAGATCGTAGTGATGAACAAGGGTAATGTCGAGCAAATTGGTTCACCTCGTGAAGTCTATGAGACACCAGCAACACCATTCGTGTTCGACTTCCTGGGCCAAGCCAACCGTTTTGAAGGCCAGAACAATGGCGGCATCCTTCAACTTGGTGAAGATCGTGTTCAGTTTGATGCTGCGAAACAGCAAGCGCAAGGCAATGTGATTGTATTCGCGCGTCCAGACGAACTACGTATCCATGCTCAACCACAGGACAATGCAATTCAGGCGACTTTCATTCGTGAATTGTGGATTGCCGGGAAAGTGGTTGCAGAACTGAATGACCGTCAAGGCAACCTGATTGAGATTTCCCTGACCCCAGAAGAAGCTCGAGCACATCAGTTCCGACCAAATCAGACCGTATGGTTAAGCCCGCTTAACCTGCATTTATTCTCTGCAAATCAGGTCGCTTAAGACATACCAGATGGGGCCAGAGCAGCCCCATCCGCTTATAGGGTAGAAAGAATTATGAATTTCCAACAATTAAGAATTATTCGAGAGACTGTTCGACAGAACTTTAATTTAACTGAAGCTTCTGCGGCACTTTATACTTCTCAGTCTGGTGTCAGCAAGCATATTAAAGACCTGGAAGATGAACTAGGTGTACAGCTTTTTATTCGTAAAGGTAAACGTTTATTGGGTTTGACCGAACCAGGTCAGGCATTGCTCGGCATTGTAGAACGCATGCTGGTCGATGCAGACAATATCAAACGTCTGGCAGATGA
This sequence comes from Acinetobacter sp. HR7, assembly GCF_000773685.1. Lineage (GTDB taxonomy): Bacteria > Pseudomonadota > Gammaproteobacteria > Pseudomonadales > Moraxellaceae > Acinetobacter > Acinetobacter thermotolerans. The sequence goes on from NZ_JPQO01000063.1 coordinate 9,286, forward strand.
CTTTAACAAGGTTGATGAAGGGACATTGACCATTGCCACAACACATACTCAAGCACGTTATGTGTTGCCACCAATCGTGAATCAGTTTAAGAAAGAATTTCCAAAGGTTCACCTGATTCTGCAACAGGCAAGCCCGGTAGAAATTACTGAAATGCTGCTACAAGGTGAAGCGGATATTGGTATTGCAACTGAAGCCCTGACTACCGAAGAGAATCTGGCAAGTGTGCCGTACTATAACTGGCAGCACAGCATTATTACGCCACAAAATCACCCGTTGACCAAAAAAGAAAAAATCACGATTGAAGACCTGGCTAATTATCCAATCATCACTTATCACGGTGGTTTTACCGGCCGTTCGAAAATTGACATTGCCTTCCAGGAAGCCGGTTTTGATGTAGATATCGTGATGTCAGCTTTGGATGCTGATGTAATCAAAACCTATGTTGAACTGAACATGGGTGTCGGGATTGTCAATGATGTCGCTTATGATCCTGAACGTGACTACCGATTAAAACAGATCAAAACAGATATCTTCGGTGTTAATACCACCTGGATTGCAGTACGTAAGGGTCATTTACTACGTGGCTATGGCTATGAGTTTATTTCATTATGCTCACCAGATGCCGATATTAAAGCGCTGAAAAAAGTGGCTTATCCTGATGAATAATAAATAATTTGTAAAGAAAAAAGAGGCGTGAATAGCCTCTTTTCTCTATCTATATTTAATAATTTTTAAATATTTCAATAAATAAAAAACGAGCCGAAGCTCGTTTTTTAGCAAAAATATAAATTAGAATCGGAAGCTTACACCCAGTTTAGCCACAGGTAACCATTCGTATTCATTATCATTACGAATTTCCTCTGCTTCACGAGCTACTTCTGTTTCAAAATCTGCACCAACAGTATTAGTTGCAGAGCCTGAAGGAGTTAATGTTACTGTCGGATTTCCATTGTAATAGGCACCAATTTCGCCAAATACGCCCCAACGGTTAGTAATTGCGGGAGAGAAACCAATACCTACATATGGTGCAATATTATTTTTATATGATAACTGACCACTAATACCAGCACCATCTGGACTATCAGCTAAGAAATTTATACCGTTAATACTAAATGCTTCACCAGCACCAATACGACGATTGATGTCATAATCATTATCAATATAAGCTACACCAGCGGCGATATAGAACCAGTTCGCCCATGGACGAATTTCTGCATTTAAGTAAGTCAAATTATTTTCCATATCTAGATCATATTCAGAACCATTAATCGATAAATCATCTGACCAAGAAATATCACCGCCGTTATAACCTAAGGTTACACCAACATAGGGGTTCGCACTCCAAGAGATCGCACCACCATAACCAGTTGTACCGACTTCAGCACGTACAGATGCTGGTTTAAAGAAAGAGAATTCAGCTACACCCTCATCAGTAACAATCACTTCATCTGCGGCCATCACAGAAGTCGTTGCTGCAGCGAGTACCGACAGCGCAAAATATTTAGCAAAAGTTTTCATCTATGTCTCCTCAAAAAATTATTTTTAACGTTTTTAATCTTCGTTATGCTTGCATGTTAATTCATAACTTGATCATTCTTTATTCAAGTTTTGCTAAGTTTATGTAAGCTTTTGATACAAATAGTGCTTTTTATATGATTTTATAAGCTTTTTTGCACATTCTTGCTAATTAGATGCTTTTGCAGGAATTTTTCTTAAATATTGCCAATATCATGCTTTATATAAAAGTAAATATTCATTAATTATTGAATAGGCCTTGATCTTACTGATTTTTCTTAGTTCTTCATTATTAATTTCAATATCTGTCGTGTTTTCCATCTAATCTTTGCTCAATATAGTGTAAAATCTTGGAAATTTTTTTTCTGGAAGGAAGATCATGTCTCAGCTTTCAACAATCATTGAACAAGCGTTTGAAGACCGTGCGAATTTCACTGCAGCAGACTGTCCTGCTGAAGTTCGTCAGGCAGTTGAGGAAGTTATTGCTGGCCTGGACAATGGCTCTCTACGTGTAGCTGAAAAAATCAATGGTGAATGGGTTGTTCATCAATGGGTGAAAAAAGCGGTTCTTTTATCATTCAAACTGAATGACAATAAACCAATGGAAGCATGTGATCTTCGCTTCTATGACAAAGTGGATACCAAATTCAACGGCTGGACTGATGAACAGTTTAAAGCAGCTGGTGTACGTGTGGTTCCGCCTGCTGTTGCTCGTAAAGGCTCTTACCAGGCGAAAAATGTGGTCTTGATGCCTTCTTATGTGAACATCGGTGCGTATGTTGATGAAGGTACTATGGTGGATACATGGGCAACTGTAGGTTCATGTGCTCAAATCGGTAAAAACGTTCACCTGTCAGGTGGTGTTGGTATTGGTGGGGTTCTTGAACCACTTCAAGCAAACCCAACCATCATTGAAGATAACTGCTTTATCGGTGCACGTTCTGAAATCGTAGAAGGCGTAATCGTAGAAGAAGGTTCTGTGATTTCAATGGGCGTGTTCATTGGTCAATCTACCAAAATTTATGACCGCGCAACTGGCGAAATTCACTACGGCCGTGTTCCTGCAGGTTCAGTTGTTGTGTCTGGTACATTGCCTTCTAAAGATGGTACTTGCAACTTATATGCTGCAATTATCGTGAAAAAAGTGGATGCGAAAACTCGTGCCAAAACTAGCCTGAACGATTTGCTTCGTGAAGACTAAGATCTAATCTCTACGGAACATTGACTGTTCCCCGGAGCTTTAACTGCTCCTTGTCTCTACGGTTAAACCTAACCGTAGGGATTTTTATTTTTATACACTGTTATTTATCTCTCGGTTAATTTTGTTATGAGTACGCTTCGATCTTCCGCTATTCCTGTTACTGATCCGTCTGCGGGTTTACGCATCACGGAGATCTTCTATTCATTACAAGGTGAAGCCAATACCGCAGGTCTGCCAACCGTGTTTATCCGTCTGACCGGTTGTCCGCTACGCTGTACTTATTGTGATACCACCTACTCTTTCGAAGGTGGTGAACGTAAATCCTTAGAAGACATTATTCAAACTACTTTAGATTTTAAAACCCCCTATGTCTGTGTGACTGGCGGTGAACCACTGGCGCAGCCGAATGCACTGCCATTGATGCAACGTCTGATAGATGCCGGTTGTGAAGTGTCGCTGGAAACCAGTGGTGCACTGGATGTGTCCAAGGTAGACCCTCGCGTATCAAAAGTATTAGACTTAAAAACCCCAACTTCTGGTGAAGTTGCACGAAATTTGCTTACCAATCTCGACCATTTAGCCCAACACGACCAGATTAAGTTTGTGATCTGTAATCGTGAGGATTATGAATGGTCCAAACAGCAGGTGGAGCAGTACCAACTGAATGAAAAAGTCAGTACGGTCTGGTTCTCCCCCGCCTTTGCTGTTGAAAAAGGTGCTGTTCGCCTGCCACAACTGGCACGTGATCTGGCTCAGTGGATTTTAGAAGATCATCTCCCTGTTCGTTTCCAGCTGCAGCTGCATAAACTGCTCTGGAACGATGAAACTGGTCGTTAATTATTTATTAAATATTTTGGAGATTTAGCTATGCGCCCTCGTGCCATTGTATTGTTATCTGGCGGATTAGACTCAACCACATGTTTAGCCTGGGCGCAGGCACGCTATGAATGTATCGCACTCAGTTTCATGTACGGTCAGCGTTCGACCACGGAACTGGATGCAGCACGTGCATTGACGCAACGTGCAGGTGTAGAACATCGTGTCATCAATATTGACCTAGGTAACTTAGGCGGTTCTGCACTGACTGACCATAGTATTGATGTACCTGACCATGCTCAAGAAGGTATTCCGGTGACTTACGTCCCTGCACGTAATACCATTTTCCTGTCTTATGCACTGGCAGCCGCAGAAGTTTTTGGTGCGGAAGCGATTGTGATTGGGATTAATGCAGTCGATTATTCAGGTTATCCAGACTGCCGTCCGGAATTTATTGAAGCCTTTGCCAATATGGCGCGTTTGGCGACTAAAGTGGGTGTTGAGGGTAAACCGCTCAAGTTTGAAACACCTTTGTTACATTTATCCAAAGCAAATATTATTCGCTTAGGCATTGAGCATGGCGTAGACTATAGCCAAACGGTTTCTTGCTACCAGGCAGACGACCAAGGACGTGCTTGTGGTAAATGTGACAGCTGTCGTCTACGCAAACAGGGCTTTGCAGATGCGGGTGTCGAGGATCCGACACGTTATATACCGTAATAACAAGGTAGAGTTTATGAAAAATTTAAAATCAAATATTGTTCTTGCAGCTTTAGTTTCAGCTGCTGCATTCGCGACAACTGCTCAAGCAAATGACAGCAAACTGCAAAATGCTTATAAAAGCACTAACGTGAAAGCTGCACTGATCAATGTTTGTAAAGAAGAAACTGGTAAAGGCAAACAATTGACCTCTGCTGAAGTTAGTAAATATTGTACTTGTGCTGTAGAAGCGGATGGCAAACTTACCAATGCGCAAAAATGGGAAATCCAGAGCGCAATTAACCAGAAAAAAAGCCCTTCAACTCTAGCTTTTGTGCAAAAACAGAATAAAGACCTGCAAGCATGTTTCGGTCCTCAGCTAACCAACAAGCTGAAAACTTTGACTGAACAAGCACAAAAAGCAGCGGCTGCGAAAAAATAATTTCTGATTATTCTTAGCAGAAATAAGCCACTATAATGTGGCTTATTTTTTTGTAAAAATTACAATAGTAATGGAGTTTATATGTCTGACATCAGCTTGCTCGATCAAACTTTTCCAACCACAACCGGTGAAATCAACCTAGCTAAACTGGATGCAGAATGGCTGATTGTCTATTTCTATCCGAAAGATTCAACTCCAGGCTGTACCACTCAGGCAGTTGGCTTCTCTTGCCTGAAAGACCAGTTTGATGCACTCAATACTACGATTCTGGGTGTCTCTCGTGACTCCGTAAAAGCTCACCAGAACTTTACCGAGAAACAGAACCTGACCATTAACCTGATTAGTGACAAAGAAGAAGTGCTATGCAAACACTTTGACGTGATCAAAGAAAAGAACATGTATGGTAAAAAAGTCATGGGCATTGAACGCTCAACGTTCATTTTCCATAACGGCAAATTGGTGAAAGAATACCGTAAAGTAAAAGCAGCCGGTCATGCTGAACAGGTTTTAGATGATCTAAAAGCACTACAAGCTGCTTGATTCTCTAATCTGAAATAAAAAATGAGTCCGATTTGGACTCATTTTTTATGGCTCACGCAAAGATCAATGACAATGCAATTCCCCACATTACAATCCCAATCAATACATCCAGAATCTGCCAGGCACGTGGGCTTTTAAATATGGGTAATAGCAGTTTGGCTCCATAGCCCAAACTAAAAAAGAACAGTACCGAGGCTGTCATACTGCCCAAGGCAAAATAGGGCTTCATCTCAGAAAATTTAACTGAAATTGAACCCAGCAACACCACTGTATCTAGATACACATGCGGATTCAGCCAAGTAAAGCCTAGGCAGATTAGACAGGTTTTAATTAAGGAATTGGCTGGATGCTCTTCAGGAATCAGCAAAGATTGCCCTGCCTGTAAGGCCTGTTTTAAGTGAATTCCACCATAGACCAGCAGAAATATTGCGCCCGCATAACGTGCCAGTTGGGTAAAAACCTCATGTTGCTGAATCCAGTGCCCAAAACCTAATACCCCTAGTGCAATCAGAATCGCATCCGATAAAGCACAGATCAGGCAGATCCAAAATATATGCTGCTGTTTTAATCCCTGTTTCAGGACAAAGGTATTTTGTGCACCAATGGTAAGGATCAGGCTAAAGCCCATTGCCAGTCCTTGCAGATAAGCATTCCACATTACACTACCCCGGTTCCATTTTTGATAGGTGCAATTATGGCGTGGGCTCTTGAAAATTAAATAAAATTAAGAAAATATAAATATAACTAAAATAATTTTAAGAAACTTATGTTGCTTAACTCAAAATATTGTGATGCCTTTCTGGCTGTCGCGGAAACCCAAAGCTTTGAAGCTGCAGCAAAGGTATTGAATCTTACTGCTTCTGCTGTGACCTTAAGGGTACAAAGCCTGGAAAAATCTCTAGGTCAAGTCCTGATCCTGCGGGAACGTCCATGCAAAGTGACTCATGCCGGACAAATGCTGATGGAACATCTGCAAAGCCAGCGTCTGCGGGAACAACAGTTGTTACAGCAATTTCATGGTCTGGATACTAATGAATTTAGTGTGCTGCATATTGCGACCAATGCAGACTCACTCGCGACTTGGCTATTACCCACGCTGTCTAAGTTATTATTACAAGAGAAAATCATCCTGAAATTTCAGGTGGCTGATCAGAGCCAGACACATATGCTGCTGGAAACCGGGAAAGTTAGCGCCTGTATCAGCTCACAGTCACAGGCTATGAAAGGCTGTCAAGCTACATTGATTGGCGCGATGACTTATCGAATGGTCGCGACGCCGGTTTTTATTCAACGCTGGTTCAGTCAAGGTATCCATCGTGAATCGCTACGCAAGACACCTGCGATTATTTACAATGATCAGGATCAGTTACATAGTGATGTTTTATTAACACACTTTGGTCTGACGCAACAGAGCTATCCATTTCACTATCTTCCCTCTTCGACTGCTTTTGCCGAAGCGATCTTTGCCGGTTTGGGTTATGGACTGGTTCCGGATTATCAGATTGCTGATCGAATACAGCGAAATACATTGGTAGAAATTCTTCCCGAATGTAGAACAGATGTGAAGCTATATTGGCATCACTGGAAGCAGCAATCACCAGCGCTACAACAGCTTACGACAGTCATTCTGGAACAAGCCAAACAACACTTAAATTGTCCTGTTTCAAAATAATCTTTTTATATCAGAAATAGAAAGTTAGATTACTCAGTTTTCCACTGTCCGATCAGATGAATATTGACCTTTTCACCAAGTCCTGCAGTGGCTTTTTTCATGCCAAAATCAGAACGATTCACTACTGTAGTTGATAGTATATCGAGTATATCTGGGTTACTTTTATTTTGAGTCAGAGTAGTATCAAACACCACCGGGCGAGTCACCCCTCGTACCGTCAGTTGCCCCAAAATCTGATAGCGATTATTCCCCTTCGGCTTAAACTGGGTACTTTTAAAACTTACTGTTTTATAACGTGAAGCATAAAACAGGTCTTCTCCCATAATCATATTTCTAAGGCTGGGCTTGGAAACCTGTAAATTATCCACCTGCGCGGTAAATTCAGTTGCCCCTTGCTGCGGTTTATCAGGATCAAACTGCATATGGCCCTTGAATTGCGGGAAAACTCCCTTCACTACAGTCAGCCCTAGGGAGTTGATAGTGAAACTAACCTCACTTTGTGGGGTTAATGTCCAACTTTTGGCATAGGCAGCCGTCATCCCCATAACTGACAGACACCCTGCATAGGCAACATTTTTCAAAACCAGATTCATCGTGTTACTCCATCGTAATCCAATGAACTTTCTACATTAGACCAGATTTAGCTCAGATTTGTTTTATCATTCGTTGCAAACTTATCGGCCAATTGTTGGTAAATCGCTGTTTTTTTAAACTTGTGTAAAAACTCACTGGTTCCCAAAGGAAAAGCCGATTCCACCACTTCACCACGATAATAAGCTTCACGTAATGGCGTTGCTGAAATAGCACCGACCAGGCTGTCCAGTTCCAGCATTTCCCACTCCGGGAACAATCTTAAATAATAAGACGATTCATCTTTAAAATGTCCAATCAAGCCGACTTTGGCATCTGGTTCTACCAGTTCAGCCACCAATGATTTCACCAGTTTTTGCCATTTTTCATCATTATAGACATCAATCACATGCACAAATTTAATCCGTTTCTGATCGGCTTCGGAAAAATTCGACAAGATCATTTGTTCACGTTCAGCGGCCAGAAAGGGATTTTTGACATTGCGTTCCTGCTGTGCTGACCCTAAAGCCAGAATCACCTGCTGGCTCTGTTGCAAAGCAATTTTAATGGTTTGCATATGGGCCAGATGAAAAGGCTGGAAGCGACCAATAAACACTAGATAATCAAATTTATATTTCATAGCCATCTTACTTTTATGAACGCATCAGTTATGCCGCGCAGAAATTTTTACGACATAATAAGCGCCAATAAATTCATATTAATAAAGCAAGGATAGTACGATGACACTGAGCTGTATTCAACAACCACACCAGCATTTAAATGCGAATTTAGACAATGGCGTACTGACTTTAGCCATTCACCGCCCTGAAGCCAAAAATGCCCTCTACGGCGAGTTATATTTGTGGATTGCCCAAGCATTAGATGAAGCGGATCAGGACAGCAGCGTGCGTGTGGTGATTCTGCGCGGTCAAGATGCGGACTTTAGTGCCGGCAATGACATGCAGGACTTTATGAAGTTCATTAAAACTCCGCTACAAGGAAAAGCTGGCGATACACCTCCATTTATTCTTTTAAAATCTGCGGCCAAATTTTCCAAACCTTTGATTGCTGCCGTGCGTGGTGTCGCGATTGGTATTGGAGTAACCATCCTGCTGCATGCCGATCTAGTCTATAGCGACAATACAGCCTTGTTCCAGATTCCATTTGTAAGCCTTGGTCTATCCCCTGAAGGAGCTTCCAGCAAGTTACTGGTACAACAGGCGGGCTATCATAAAGCTGCTGAACTCTTACTCACGGCTCAAAAGTTTAATAGTGAAAAAGCCTTGAATGCGGGTCTAGTAAATAGCATTGAAGAAGATGCCTATGCTGCAGCAGCTACACAGGCGCAAACCCTCGCTGCTTTACCACTGACATCACTGAAGCAAACCAAAGCATTGATGAAGCACAATCTGGCTGAAATCATTGAATGTATTGATAATGAAGCAGACATTTTTATGAAGCGTGTCGGTTCACCAGAAATGATGGAGGCAGTTCAAGCCTTTATGCAGAAACGCCAACCAGATTTCACACAATTCAATTAATATTGCAACTTCTATTTCCATTGAGGCAGTTTAAACTGCCTCAATCACTTGTCTTGCCAAGAAACTGAATTATGTCGACTGAAAACTCCCAAACGATTTCCCAAACCACAGATACTGCCAATCCTGAAAAGCAACGTTATTACGAACCAGCTCCTCAGGATATTGATGTAGAGAATTTCCGTAAGGTCATTGAAAGCCGCCGTTCAGTACGTAAATTCACCAAGAAGCCAATTCCTGCCGAAGTCCTGGATGCCTGTTTGGATCTGGCATTGCTGGCACCAAACTCCTCCAATCTGCAACCATGGACCTTCTATGTAGTGCAGAACCCTTCCAAGAAAAAACGTTTGGTCAAAGCCTGCCTAGGTCAGCTGGCAGCCAAAACGGCAGCTGAACTCATCGTTTGTATTGCACGTACTGATCGCATTGATGAAATGGCCAAACTGAATATTAGTGAATTTCCATTTCCTGAAGCACCAGCAGCGGTGAAGAAGTACTACAAGTTCATTCCCTATAACTATAAAACTGGTTATCTAAACGCGTTTGGTAACTTTAAAAAAGTGGCTTTCAAAGTTGCTCGTACACTAGATAAACAATTGCCAGTGTCAGCCTTTAGCCCGGCTGATGCCAAACTTTGGGCAACCAAAACTACGGCGCTGGCTTGTGAAAATCTGGTGTTGGCTTTACGTGCCTACGGTTTTGACAGCTGCATGATGGAAGGTTTTGATGAACCGATGGTGCGTGACATTCTGGACCTGAATGACCAGCAATATCCAGTGATGGTGATTGGAGCTGGCGAACGTGCGAAAGATGGCGTGTTCTTCCCTCAATATCGTTTTGATCGTGAGCTGTTTATCCAAAAGATTTAATCACTTTTTGGAGTGCAAATCACGGCCTGAATTGTTCTCTAGAATCATTGATATCCACGCAGGCTTTTTCGTTACTTTGACAGGCCAAAGTAATCAAAGCCTTTGCCAGACAGAAGGTTCATCCTTGTACCTCTGTCTGGCTGGTGACATCCATGTCACCTTACGTGAATTTAATGCCTTTTTGGAAAGATATAATCTTTTAAGAATAGTTCGCTCTTAATTTCCGATAATCAATCCAGTTACAATGAAACCCGACCGGTACTCGAACCGGTAAATGAATCGTAGCAATTGGCCCGTCTGGAATATGCTGTGCATCCAGAATTACCACTGTCGATGGCCCACCATCTAAAGCATGCACATAGGACATCAGCCAGCCATCATTCTCCGCTTCTGCATCTTCCCGTGCCACAAATATTGCTTCACCGGTGACCCAGTTTTCTCCAAAACAATAACTTTCGGTGGTTCGGGTTCTAAGATTCAGACACATCACACTGTTGGCACGGATATGCGAAAGATCATCAAACTCGCCAAAGGAAATGCTATAGGCATAACAATATTGCCGCCCGGTAAAGGCTTCATTAATACGGGGGAATTCCTGTTTGATATCTGACAATACACTCCGGCTGACCTTGCCGGTGCCCTGATTAAAGATGAAGCGTTCCAGTCGAATATCATGCTCTTCAATGGGTCCCTGAATCGAATTGACCATGGCCTCCGAATGTACCACAGCATCCATCACCACATCTCCAGTATTTAGCTCATAGGCATTCAGGGTATGGAAAATAAAACACGGATCAATATTGTACCAGCGAATATCCGTCACACTGCCACCGAAAGGTAATATCCCGATGCGAGCCTGATGTTTCTGGTTCCATTGATATGGCAACAACGAACCTTTTAAGGCACTACGTACTGAGAAATTCACATTTAAATCCAGGATGATGACCTGTGATTTGGTAATGGCACAATCATGCACCATCGGGCCATGCTTGACCGGAATTTCGACATGATTTTTCAGTTTTCCCTTAGCATCAATATGCAGATAAAAGACTTTATTGTGGGTTAGGCCATCATAACAAATGGCATGAATATCCCCGGTATCCGGATCAATATGCGGATGTGCAGTAAATGGCAAATCCGGATCATCATTTTCAAACAGATGATGCCGCTTGGATTCCAGTTCAGTATTCACTTCAATCGGATAAGCGCCCGCTTCGACCAGCGCCCAGATTTTCCCGGCAAAGTTGATAATATTGGTATTTACCGGATCCGCCACACCTCGGCTTTTACCCGGAATTAATGGACGGCGTAATTTCTTCTGCACACTATCTGAACCCACATACTGGCTTTTATACCAGTGTGCCTGACCGCCTTTCAGTCGTAGCGCATGGATCATGCCATCGCCCGTGAACCAGTGATAAATTCGAGGATTTTTCACCGTAATCGGATTTGGGCCAATCCGCATCAGGGCACCATCCAGTTCTGCCGGAATCTGCCCCTCTACAATCAGTTGAGTCGAAAAATGTTCCTGCCGCTGCGGCGCAAAAATCCCATCCAGATAAGGATTATCATGAGAGTATGGAATACTGCTATGCAGAATGTCCGCACTGTATTGGATTGATTTACTGAGCGTATTCTTGAGCATGCTGCTCAACGGTTTTGGCCACTGCATTATTATTTTCCTTGTTCTATTTTTTATTCTGGCGGATTTTATAATAACAAAAGCAGATTGGCTGTTTTCAAAATGTAGACTGACGGCGTGTTAAATAGACACGCCGCAATTTACTTATAAATAAGTTATTTACAGGTCTAGACTTTGATATCCAACAGCTGGATAAACTCAAACGCTGGCTCTTCATAAGGATGGCTGGCTTTTAGAGCCTTAGCAACATCAACAGCCTTTTCATCCGGCACAATCATTTCCACGCGCCATTCTTCGACTTCTTCCAGCTGGCCCACTTCTCCAATAAAAGGATCGGCACCTTTTAAAGGCTTAAACTGTCCTTTTCCCAAAACCTGCCAGGCACATTCGGCATAATCGCCAATACCACCTGCCCCTACCGCAAATACCGCCTGCTTGGTTTTTTCCAGATATTCATCGGGTACGTAATAAATCAGTTTCAGCATATTTCCCTGCAATTTTTTCAAGCATTTGCCGTATTGTTAAGGGCTTGGGTAATAATATTCAATGCTGGATTTTGAGAGTTCTTGTTAAATGTTGCATATAAACTTAACTTTGGTAGAGGCCGGTCAGTTTCAATAACCTTCACTTCATCATTTAGGAAACGCAGTAAATACTCTGGAGCAAAACTAAAGCCCATCCCCATATTGGTCAGATTGATATGTTGTAGCACGTTGGTTACCCATAGCACCTGCTCATGCTTAAGCTGATCAATCACAAGTAACTGATCCAGTTTTTCGTAAAATACTGGTGAAGCGTTCTGCTCACACATAATGAGGGTGTGATTTTTCAGTTCTTGCAATTTCAGCACTCGGTCAGTCGGATGCAAATGTCTGGCTGCAACCAGATGAATTTGCTCGGTCAATAAATGAATATTTTCATAATCTGGATAATCCAGCTGAAACCGGGTAATACATAGATCCAGTTCGGCATTTTTCAGGCGTTGAATCTGTTCCATACAGGTCAGGCTGTGCAAATGAATCTTTAAGTCCGGCATGGTCTTTTTCAGCTTTGCCAGAATATGCGGCATAACTTTCAGTTCGGCAACATTCAGAAAGCCGATATGAATCTGATTATTTTTCTGCTGTGCCACCTGTCGTGCTGCAGCAACGGCTAGTTTGGCATTTTCTAGTGACTTTTTAGCATAGATTAAAAAGGCCTTTCCTTCATCGGTTAACTGGATCTTCCGAGAAGAACGCTCAAACAGGTTAACGCCCACTTCCTGCTCCAGATCCTTGATCTGCTGACTTAAAGAAGGTTGAGCCGTAAACAGTTTTTCGGCAGCCTTGGTAAAACTCTGCTCCTGCGCCACGGTCATAAAATAGCGTAAATGTCGAAGTTCCATAGACTGCCTGCTTGAGGGAAAGGCCAATATCTTACGATCTGGATCGAAATATTGAAAATAAAAATAGATTAATAGTTTATATGAATACTCATATATCAGTTCATCAGGCTTGACTAGACTCCAATGCAAAATATTTTGTCAGCTCTTCACGCATACACATGGAGTCTTGTATGACACAGCATTACGACACTGATGTTCTGGTTATTGGTACTGGTCCTGCTGGTTCAACCTTGGGTTTAGCCTTGGCGAATTATGGTGTAAAAGTCCAGCTCTTTACCCAGTTTAACTGGCTGGCCAATAGTCCACGTGCCCACATTACCAACCAGCGTGCTATAGAAGTATTACGTGATTTGGGCGTTGAAGAACAGGTTAAGGAAATTGCCACCCCTTGGGATCAGATGGGTGAAAGCCTGATTACTACCAGTTTAGTTGGTGAAGAAATTGCCCGCATGAGTGCCTGGGGTACTGGAGATGAACGTCATGGTGACTATATCAAAGGCAGTCCATGTCCGCTGGTCGATCTGATCCAGCCGAAAATGGAAGCCTTGCTGGTAAAGAATGCCGGTGAACGTGGTGCGATCTATAATTTCAACACTGAATATCTGTCGCATGTACAGGATGAAAATGGTGTAACTGCAACCTTCCTGAACCGAATTACTAACACAGAATTCAGCTTAAGAGCCAAATATCTGGTCGGTATGGATGGTGCTAAGTCACGCGTGCTAGAGCAACTTGGCTTGCCACTCGAAGGCGTGATGGCTCGTGCGGGCACAGTGTATGTGACTTTCAAAGCTGACCTGACCAAATATGTGCAGCACCGCCCCGCAATTCTGCAATGGATTGTTAATCCTGAAGCCAGCTTTGGTGACCTTGGGATGGGGCTGTTACGTGCCATTACCCCATGGAATGAATGGATTATGGGTTGGGGCTTCGACATTTCCAAAGGTGAGCCACAAGTGGCCGAGGAACAGGTACGTGCTCGTCTCAATGCCTTTGTTGGTGCAGAAGTTGAAGACGTTGAGATTCAGAAACTGTCTTACTGGTATGTGAATCAGACCTGGGCCACTGAATATTCCAAAGGTCGCGTGTTCTGTGGTGGTGATGCAGTACACCGTCATCCGCCTTCAAGTGGTTTGGGTTCCAATACCTGTATGCAGGATGCCTTTAACCTGGGCTGGAAACTGGCCTATGCCATCAAAGGCTGGGCGGCCCCTTCTCTGTTAGATTCTTATACTTCTGAACGTGCACCTGTAGGCAAGCAAATCGTAGCACGCGCTAATCAGTCACGTTTTGACTATAAGTATCTGAAAGATGTCTTTGGTTTTGATCAAGGCGTTACTACCCAGAAGCAGATGCTGGAACGTATTTTTGCTGAAGATGAGCAAGGTGCTGAAATCCGTCAAAGACTGTTTAAGGCACTGGCGGTGAAAAACTATGAGTTTAATGCACAAGGTGTGGAATTAAATCAGCGTTATACCTCCAATGCAGTCATTAGTGAATCTGAACCTGAAGTGTTCGAACGCGATCAGCAGCTGTATTTGCAAGCCACGACACGTCCGGGTGCAAAAGTGCCACATACCTGGCTGGTGAATGCCAAAGGACAAAAAGTCTCAACACTGGATATTACTGGTAAAGGCCGTTTTACCCTATTGACTGGTTTATCAGGAAAAGGCTGGAAACAGGCGGCTGAATCATTGAATCTGCCTTATCTGGATGTAATTCAGATTGGTTCACGTGATTATCGTGATGTGTATGGCACATGGAATGCCAAGTCTGAAATCCATGAATCAGGGGCTGTTTTAGTTCGTCCGGATGGTTATGTGGCTTGGCGTTATCAAGACAGCACCAATGATCAGTTTGATTATGTAAATACGTTAAAGGCTGTGTTTAAGCAGGTTCAATTAACTGTTTAATGATAAAAAAGCCACCTTCTGGTGGCTTTTTAAAATTTGATATCAAGAACCCTGCAACAAATAACTACCAACCAAAAACAGCACCTGCAAACTCACAACAAAACCAAATAACCACCAACCTTTCTGACGCAGTGCCGTTCTGTCCATTATTCTTAACGTTTTAGCCATGTGATCACCTCATTCTTGAGCGTTGATACTGAACTGATCTATACCATCTTTCCTTTAAAGTGCATAAATATTGAGCATTCACTACACAATATCACGTCTATACATAGATAAAAGCAAAATTCAAACCAGCTTAGTAGGAGAAAATTAAAAAAATATTTCAAACTGCTTAAAAAGCAAAAAGCCACCCCATGGTGGCAATCGAGGGCGTTAGTTTAAACAAAAGTGAATGATTTTTCTAGTTTTGCTGATTTTCCTTAAATTCTATCTATAAAAAAAGGGCCGCTGTTGCGACCCTTTCTCAAGCTAAAGCAGATTAGCCAATGAACTTACGTGCGTTGCGGAACATACGTAACCATGCACCATCCTGATCCCAGTCTTCTGGTTTCCAAGAGTGCTGGATCGCACGGAAGTTACGCTCAGGGTGCGGCATCATAATGGTTGCACGACCATCTTTCGAAGTCACACCAGAAATACCTTCAGGCGAGCCGTTCGGGTTCAGTGGATATTGCTCAGTAGCATTACCTTGGCTGTCCACATAACGCAGGATCACCTGATTGCCCGCATTCAATGCAGCAATATTTTCAGCTGATGACACCACACGACCTTCACCATGTGCCACAGCGATTGGCAGGATTGAACCTTCCATACCTTCCAACAATACAGAATTGGATTTTTCCACACGCACGTTCACGCTACGCGCTTCAAACACTTCTGACTTGTTACGGTGGAAACGTGGCCAGTGTTCAGCACCTGGAATCAGTGGAGCCAATTGAGACAACATCTGACAACCGTTACAGATACCTAGAGAGAAGGTTTCCTCACGGTTAAAGAATTTCTCGAACTGGTCACGCAGTTGAGCGTTGAACAACACTGATTTCGCCCAGCCGCCGCCTGCACCCAGAACGTCACCATAAGAGAAGCCACCACAAGCGACTAGACCTTCAAAGTCATCCAAGCTGACACGACCAGCCAACAGGTCGCTCATGTGAACGTCAACGGTATTGAAGCCTACTTTGTCAAAAGCAGCCGCCATTTCTACATGACCGTTAATACCTTGCTCTCGTAGGATCGCCATGTTTGGACGACGTGAATTGATGAATGGCGCTTCAACTGGCTCGTTCAGATCAAATGTCGGTTGAGCAATCAGACCTTTGTGAGACTTATCCGTGATCAGAGCAAATTCTTGATCCGCAGTTTCTTCGTTGTCACGCAGACGCTGGATTTGGTGAGATACTTCAGTCCAAGCCACTTGCAGGTCAGCACGTTCCAGTACCAGACCATTTACAGATAACTGGTCAGAGTTATTTACTGTACCCACCACAGAGATCGCATCTTTCAGTGTAGAAGCTGCGATTTCAGCTTGCAGCGCTTCCCAATCTGCTTTCGCGATTTGCAGAACCGCACCGATTTCTTCAGCAAATAATGCTTCAACTGATTGATCTTCTAGCGCCACACCTAGACGTGCAGCAAACATCATTTCGGCAACAGTCACCAGTAAACCACCATCACCGATGTCGTGGTATGCCTTGATCAGGCCACGGTTGTTCCAGTCTTGTACCAGTGCAAAGAATGCTTTGAAATCTTCAAAGTTATCAACGTCTGGAGTTACTGAACCAATCGCTTTGTACACCTGAGCCAGGATCGAACCGCCTAGACGGAACTGACCTTTAGACAGGTCAATACGTACCAGTACAGATTCAACATTTTTCAGTTCAGGTGTAAGCGTCTTACGAACATCAGTCACTGGTGCAAACGCAGTGATCACACCTGACATTGGAGAAGTTACAGATTTGTCTTCGCCTTCGTCGTTCCAGGTGGTACGCATTGACAATGAGTCTTTACCCACTGGAATTGCAATGCCCAGTGCCGGACACATTTCCATACCAACAGCTTTCACACCTTCAAACAGTGCCTGGTCTTCGCCCGGTTGACCTGCAGCAGCCATCCAGTTTGCTGATAGTTTGATGTCGCTGATTTTTTCAATCTTCGCAGACATGATATTGGAGATCGCTTCAGCTACAGCCAAACGTACAGATGCTGCTGGATTTAACAATGCCACTGGCGGACGTTCACCCATCGCCATTGCTTCACCAGTGTAGCCTTGCAAGCTAGTCGTTGTTACCGCAGCATCCGCTACAGGTACTTGCCATGGACCCACCATCTGGTCACGTGCAACCATACCGGTAATTGAACGGTCACCGATGGTGATCAGGAATGATTTAGACGCCACTGTTGGGTTTTTGATCACGCGGTAAATCGCATCTTTCAGATCAGTGACTTGAGCTGCGTCAAAGTCATCGCCTTTACGCGGAGCAGTTTCATAAGAACGGCTCATACGTGGTGTACCGCCAAGCATCACCTGCATTGGCATATCCACTGGCTTGTTGCCGAATAATGGATCTTCAACAGTCAGATGACGTGCTTCAGTCGCTTCACCCAATACTGCAAATGGACAACGTTCACGCGCACAGATCGATTCAAACAGCGGCAGAGATTCTGGACGGATCGCCAGTACATAACGTTCTTGCGCTTCATTAGACCAGATTTCCATTGGTGACATACCAGGTTCCAGTGATGGAATCTTGCGTAGATCCAGTACCGCACCAAGCTCGTGATCATTTACCAGCTCAGGCATTGCATTTGAAATACCACCCGCACCGACATCATGCACCGATACGATTGGGTTTTCATTTTCCATGCGCCAGCAAGTGTCGATGACTTCCTGACAACGGCGTTCCATTTCAGGGTTTTCACGTTGTACAGAAGCGAAGTCCAGGTTTTCACCCAGTTTACCGCTGTCTACAGAAGATGCTGCACCGCCACCAAGACCGATCAGCATGGCTGGACCACCAAGCACGATCAGTAAGTCACCTGGTTGAATCGCATCTTTTTCAACGTGGTCCGGACGGATATTACCGTAACCACCCGCGATCATGATTGGCTTATGGAAGCCTTTCACTTCGCCATTGACGTTTTGTTCGAAGGTACGGAAATAACCCGTCAGCGCTGGACGACCAAATTCGTTGTTAAACGCTGCGCCGCCTAATGGACCTTCAATCATGATTTGAAGTGGAGATGCCATACGTGAAGGTTTGCCATAGTTTTCTTCCCAAGGCTGTTCGAAGCCAGGAATATTCAGGTTAGATACGGTGAAACCCGTTAAACCAGCTTTCGGTTTACCACCACGACCAGTCGCGCCTTCGTCACGAATCTCACCGCCTGAACCTGTCGCAGCACCGGCAAATGGTGCAATCGCTGTTGGGTGGTTGTGAGTTTCCACTTTCATCAAGATGTGAGCGGCCTGGCTTTTGTATTTATAAACGTGTTGACCGTTATCTTCTTGAGTTGGATAGAAACGTTGCGTATCAAAACCAACAATCACCGATGCGTTGTCTTTATAAGCCGACAATACGTCTGTTGGTGATTCTTTATAGGTATTTTTGATCATCTGGAACAATGACAATGGTTGAACTTCACCATCAATCGTCCATTCAGAACCAAAGATTTTGTGACGGCAGTGTTCTGAGTTTGCCTGTGCAAACATCATCAGTTCAATGTCGTTCGGGTTACGGCCCAGTTTGGTAAATGCATCTGTCAGGTAATCAATTTCCTGCTCAGACAATGCAAAACCGAATTCATTGTTAGCTTTAACCAGTGCTTCTTTACCCTGCCCCAGAATATCAATCGAGTTCAGCGGTTTTGGTTCGGTTTCAACAAACAGTGCCGCAGCATCTTCAATCGTGTTGAATACGCTTTCAGTCATGCGGTCATGCAGAACTTGCAGCGCTTCTTTAGAAAGCTCTTTTGTACCCTTCAGAGTAAACAAAACACCGCGCTCAAGACGATGAACCGGTGTATTACAGTTGGCAAAAATGTCAGTTGCCTTTGAAGACCACGGTGAAATCGTACCGACACGTGGTGTTACCAGAATCTGGATTTCATCACTTGCTGGCTGGCGCAGTTCAAAAGATTGACCATCGTTGAGAAGCTGTAAAGCGGATTGCTGTTGTTGCTCGTTGAGCGCTTGGTCAAAGAGATAAACAAATTGACTTTCTAGTGATTGAACAGAACTATTTGACGATAAACGTGAGAGTAGTTGAGTTTTCTTGAAAGAAGAATGTGCAGGTGCACCGGCAACGATAAACATGCTGATTTTGGCTCCACGGGATGATCGAGCGACCATGCCACAATGTGACTTGAGAGAGCGCATATTCTACTGTGAAAAGATTAAATCAGCTAGTGAGGAATACAGAAATCTGATCGCTATTCTGTCAGGATTTTTAAAATAATACTTTTATTTTCAGTTAAAAAAATTGAATGTAGTCGATTAGGTTAACACATTTTCTTGCAGAAAAATCAAAACCGGCAAAGTTTTATTTTCACATGCAAAATTGTATTAATTTTCAACAACAAGCTCATCCTAATTTTTAGCGATCCGACAGGCTTGTCGAGTTAAAATACCGCTTAAATAATGCACTTTATTTGCAAGAATATATTTCCCATTGCCAATTTAGCTGATCCATAAAAATACAGTTCTAATATTGGTCTTCACTTTCTTATTTCTACACGGCAACTTATGTCGCAAGTCCGTATATTTTTCTGCACTTTTTTGGCATGATGCAGCCAAAGAACTGAATGAATAATGATAAATGACTCAAATGCGTTGGCTGGAATTACTTTCCACTGTCCGTATTGGCAGCAAAAAACAAAGTACTGAACTGGCACGTAGTCCATTTCACAAGGACTATGACCGGATTATATTTTCGCAAAGTTTCCGTCAGCTAAACCGTAAAACCCAAGTGCATCCACTGACCCAGCATGACGGTATTCATACCCGTCTGACTCATTCGCTGGAAGTCTCCTGTATTGGTCGTTCACTTGGCATGCTCGCTGCAGAAAAAATTAAAGATGAATTACCACCTTGGATTTCCCCAGCCGATGTTGGCGCGATTATTCAGGCCGCCTGTCTGGCGCATGATATTGGCAATCCACCTTTTGGTCATGCCGGTGAATATGCCATCCGTGAATGGTTTGATGATGCATCGCATACCGATTTCCTGAAAAATCTGAGTCCGGAACAGGAAGCCGATGTGCGTCAGTTTGAAGGCAATGCCCAAGGCCTGCGCCTGCTGACCAAGATTGATTATCATCCGAATGATGGCGGCATGCGTCTCACCTATGCCACGCTGGGTGCCTATTTAAAATATCCGTGGCTATCACAGACCATTGATCCAACTGGTAACACGCCTGCTAGCCGACGTCCGAAATTTGGCTGCTATCAATCCGAAAAAGAGATTCTCAAAGAGATCGCTGAACAGCTTGGCCTGATTCAACTGGGTGACTATCACTACTGTCGTCATCCACTGACTTATCTGCTCGAAGCCGCTGATGATATCTGTTATGCCCTGATTGATCTGGAAGATGGCATTAGCCTGAATATGCTGAGTTATGCTGAAGTTGAACCGGTGTTTCTAAATCTGCTGGGTGATTATGGCACGCCTTCTGAAATCAGCATGCCGGATACCACCTGGCAACAGAAGATTGCAGCTTTGCGTGGCCGGGTGATGAAGCGTCTGGTCGCAGAAGTAACCACTGCTTTTGCCCATCATCAGCAGGAAATCCTGATGGGTCAGCTCAAAGGTTCCTTACTGGGTTATTGCAGCCCAGATATCGAGCTTGGCATTACCCGTGCCAAGGAACTGGCGCGTGATCGGATCTTTGAGCATCCGCAAAAGGCGGGACTGGAAATTATTGCCCATCAAAGCCTGCAAACCATTCTGGATGCCTTTATTCCACTGACTACACCGCACAAGAATCTGAGTTTCAAGGAACAGCGTCTAATGGCAATCCTGAAACGTTCTGGCGCACAGTTCCATGCTGATCATTATGACAATATCATGCAGGTGCTGGATATTATTTCCAAGCTGTCCGACCATCAGGCTTATAACCTGGCGCAGGAACTGCATGGCAATAAAGCGGGATTACTTTAACTAGATGCAAATTTGTTGATAATCTCGACAAATCTGCGAATTTTGAACCGTAGTATTTTGCCTTTAGCACAAATGCTGACTACTATGCCTGTATTGAATTTGAGTATTTATAAAAAATGATTGGATGCCTGATTGGTGAAGTACTGGCGCTTGAAGCACCGACTGTTTTGTTAAATGTAAATGGTGTGGGTTATGAAATTGACACCCCCCTGACCACCTTCTGTCAGCTGCAAAAAGGCCAAAAAATTACCCTATGGACGCACTTAGCGGTTCGTGAAGATGCACAATTACTTTATGGCTTTTTAAATGCACAGGAAAAAAACATATTCCGTACCTTATTAAAAGTCAACGGCGTCGGTCCAAAAATGGCACTCGGTATTCTTTCTACTTTAAGTGTAGAAATGCTGATTCACACTGTTGAAAATGAAGATGTAAATACTTTAGTGAAAGTTCCAGGGGTCGGCAAAAAAACTGCTGAACGTCTGATGATTGAACTGCGTGACCGCTTTAAAGCTATGGCATCTGGTAGCGCTCCAACCAATTCGACAGCTCCACAAATCCAGTTTATGGGCAACTCTGCAGTTGCTGAAGCTGAAGCAGCATTACAATCTTTAGGTTATAAACCTGCTGAAGCACAAAAATTGGTAAATGCAGCTAAAGGTGACTTTACTGAAGCCAGCGACATTATCCGTGCGGCTTTAAAATCAATGAATAAATAACAGGAAGATGACTCAAATCTAAAAGAGTAATTATTCTCGGTTTATGAATAACTGACTGGCGACATGGAGGTCGCCTGTTGAGTTGGGGTACAGGATGTGCCCTCAACTCAACAAAAGATTTTTGTTACTTTTGATCTTTCAAAAGTAAAACAACGCCTACACAATGGCAGCTAAACACAAATCATTATTTGAGGCTGTTCCCACAGCATCAAACAGCTTCGATAAAGAGATTAAGTTAATAGATATGCAAGACCGTCTCATCAGTGGTTCTGAAAAACCCGAAGATCACTTTGATCGTGCCATCCGTCCAACTTCCCTCGATGACTATATCGGTCAGCCTGTGGTTCGTGAACAGATGGAAATCTTTATTGGTGCCGCACGTGGCCGTGAAGAAGCACTGGATCATACCCTGATCTTTGGGCCTCCAGGTCTGGGTAAAACTACGCTTGCCAATATTATTGCCCGTGAAATGGGTGGCAATCTGAAATCAACTTCTGGCCCAGTACTGGAACGTGCTGGCGATCTGGCGGCGATGCTGACTAATTTGGAAGAAGGTGATGTGCTGTTTATTGATGAGATTCACCGACTGTCACCAGTGATTGAAGAAATCCTGTATCCAGCGATGGAAGACTATCAGCTGGATATCATGATTGGTGAAGGTCCGGCTGCCCGTTCAATTAAACTGGACTTACCACCATTTACCTTAGTGGCTGCAACCACACGCGCAGGCCTGCTGACTTCTCCATTACGTGACCGTTTCGGTATCGTGCAACGTCTGGAATTCTATTCAGTTGATGATCTAACCCATATTGTGAAACGTTCTGCGAGTCTTATGGATGTACCAATGACGGAAGAAGGTGCACGTGAAGTGGCTCGTCGTTCGCGTGGTACACCGCGTATTGCCAACCGCCTGCTACGTCGTGTCCGCGACTATGCACAAGTCAAAGGTACTGGTGAAGTGACTCAAGACATGGCGCAACGTGCACTGGATATGTTGAACGTGGATAAAGATGGTTTGGATACGCTTGACCGTCGTTACTTGTCCATGCTTCTTGAACGGTTTGATGGTGGTCCTGCCGGTGTAGAAGCTTTGGCAGCAGCAATGGCAGAAGACTCTGGCACATTGGAAGATGTTATTGAACCATACCTAATCCAGCAAGGTTATGTAATGCGGACTGCGCGTGGTCGTATTGCCACCAATATGGCCTATTTGCAGTTTGGTATGACACCTCCTGAACCAAAAGACAAATAATTTGGAAGGGAGTTAATTCTCCCTTTTCTTTATTCAAAACCAAATATCATATGAAAAATAGTCAGTTTTTAGCCTTAACTTTAGTTTTACTCTGTTCATCTTCTTATGCACAAACTTCTTGGCAATGCACAAATAAGCATGCTGAGATTTCCTGCACCCAACAGAACTGCCAGGTACAAACTGAAGATTTCACTTCTTTTAACTTTCTTATAGATAGCAATAAAGAAATAAGCATTTGTGCTTATTCAGGTTGCTGGCGTGGACCAGTAACATATACAAACTCAAAAAAATTTGATCAGTATTTTACTCAACAACTCATTTGGAATAATGGTGAAACAAAAGATGAAAGCTTTTCTATCACTATAGATAAAACTACAAAACTAGGAAACCTGTTAGGTTCTGGGTTTATTCTTCCGCTTATTTGTGAATCAAAATGAGTTAAATAAAAATACACCTGTTATCCGTAAGCAACAGGTGTACTGAACACTATTATTTTTTTTAGATCAGTAAAGCCTCTAAAATCTGCTTAAAGAAAGTGAAAAATATTTATAAGTTTACGCCAATCTCAACTTTA
>NZ_JPQO01000064.1 GCF_000773685.1 Acinetobacter sp. HR7
ACCTAACTTTTTCAACTAACTACAAATGTGTCGCACTTGGGATTTGAATCTGCGGTTATAAATTTTTTCTCTATTAACTTTTCCTCCTTTATATTTAGATTGAATCAAATAATATTTTTCAATTTTCTCGATTAAATTTATATACTCGTGGTTAGGTATAGCTAAGGCTTCACGAAACCATCTTTTCTTAATCTGTAATAAAGTTAGTTGATCATTTTTATATAAGTGACGAAATTTCTGTTTCACAATTTCATTCCGCTGCTTTTCTACGGCATAAAATAAATATAAAGCGAAAACTTCTGCCAACAACATACAATAAGTCAGAATATCTTGCAGTGCTTTATTCTTAGCATTTGTAAAATAAAAAAAGCCAATAATACTTGAGAAAAATATTAGTACAGAAATAAATAAGCACACAAATAGTATATTTTTAAAAGTCCATACTGTGTGATATGACTCAAATTCTTGATAATATTTTTTAATTAGTCTATTCAATAAAACCACCATAAATCATTATAATTATCATACTTTTATCATAACTATAAGAATCAAAAAAGCCCCCTTTCGGAGGCTTCTTTTTCAAACAGAGTTTTAAGCTTTTGCAGGAATCGTATCTGCTGAACCAATCTTTTCAGATTCATCTTCATGCATGATCAACGCAACCGCAATCGCTGTAATCAATACCGGTAAACCCACTGCAATAAAGTTGAAGTGTGCAGGCAGGTTCATGCCCAGTAAGCCACCAATCAGGATCGGGCCAACAATCGCACCCATACGACCGATCGCAGAAGACCAGCCAATACCCGTAGAACGCACTGCCAGTGGGTAATATTGCGCAACATAGCTGTATAGCAACATTTGTGAACCAATCGAAGCCGCACCTGCCAGGAACACCAGGATGTAAAGCAGGAACTGGTTTGACTGGAAGCCCATCAGGCTCATCACGATCGCACCCATAATACCGAGGAACATCAATACCGGTTTCAGGTGGTAACGGTCAGCCAGAATACCACCGCCCACGATACCCACTACAGCACCCACGTTCATTGCCATCATAAACATCAGGCTGTTGTCCATCGAGAAGCCCGCAGCCATCATTAGCTTCGGCAACCAGCTGCTCAGCGCATACATAGTAAGCAAGCAGGTAAAGAAAGCCACCCAGAACAGTAACGTATTTACCGCACGTCCGCGACGGAACAGGCTTACCACGTTTGCCGCTTCAGGTACGTTTTCTTCAGGTAAAGTAAAGGTTGTGTTGTCGGTTACTTTTACGTTTGGCGCCAGATGACGAACGATACGACGTGCTTCAGCCTGCTTGTTCACTTTCACAATAAAAGATAGAGATTCAGGCAGGAACTTCCAGATCACCGGCAGTAAAAATAAAGGAATACCTGCGATAAAGAACATGATTTGCCAGCCAAAATCTGAGGTAAACCATGAGCCGAGTAAAGCAGCCATCACACCACCCACGGCATAACCACTGAACATGGTGGTTACCAAGGTACTGCGCATTTTTTGCGGTGCGTATTCAGAGGTCAGCGCCACCAGGTTTGGCATTACACCACCAATGCCCAGACCGGCAAGGAAACGCAAAATACCAAATTCAGTCGGGTTAGAAGCAAAGCCACCCGCAAAAGTCAGGCCACTGAATAGCACGATACAGATCATGATCACTTTTTTACGGCCAATTTTGTCTGCCAGTGAACCAAAAATCATTGCACCAAACATCATGCCAGCAAGTGCTGTACTGGCAAGCATTCCCGCTTGTACGGCTGATAAGCCCCAGTCCTGCATGAGTAATGGTAAAGTTACACCATTGATTGCTAAATCGTAGCCATCAAACAAGATAATGAATAAACACCAAGCAACTACATTGAAGTGAAAAGGCGTAAATTTCGCATTATCGACTACAGAATTAACATCTACAGTATCCGTTGTCATCGTTCTCATCTCCCATGAGTACTTGTCCATAAATCCATTCCGACACCAAGAAAAAAGCGTCAGGACGAGCGAATATACGGAAGCTGTTTTTTCGCTACAATAAGACTATTTGTTATGCAACCATGGTCTATATAAAGCAGTATTATTATGTGATTTTTCACATTTTTAAAATTATATAAAACATTGATGAATATATATTTATAGATTTTAATTACGTTTTTTTATGTGATTTTTACCATATTAAAAAATTCTTTGATTTCTTTTGGAAAGTATGAAATTCCATAGAAAAACCCCTGCATTTGCAGGGGTTTGCTCTATTTTAATGCAGTGGGATAAAAAACTGAACCTATGGGTCACTAGGCTTTAACCGCTTTGAGCTTCGCTTCAGCCACCGGATGGGCATCAACCACGCGGTCTTTACGCACAATTAGCGCTACCGCAATTGCTACGATCACGATTGGCAAGCCAACAGCCATGAAATTAATCTGGTGCGGTAATTCCATGCCTAGCAGCATACCAATCAGGATTGGACCAACAATCGCACCACTACGCCCTACTGCCGATGCCCAGCCAATACCGGTCGAACGTACAGTCAATGGATAGTATTGCGCAACATAGCTATACAGCAGAATCTGGCCACCAATCGCTGCTGCACCTGCAACTGCCACCAACAGGTAAATGACTGGCTGTGGAGAGTTAAAACCAAGTAAAGAAAGCGCGACCGCACCTGACAAACACAGGGTAATGATCACCGGTTTCAAGTGGAACTTGTCCGCCAATATGCCACCGCCCACTGTACCGATGACCGCACCGATATTCATTGCCAGCAGGAACATCAAGCTGTTACCGAGTGAATAGCCTGCAGCCATCATCAGTTTTGGCAACCAGCTACCCAATGCATACAGCGTTAATAGACACATAAAGAACGCTAGCCAGAACAGCAAGGTGCTGCCTGCACGCCCCTGCTTAAACAGGCTGCTGACAAATGCGGGTTCAGTCACTTTGACTTCACTAAGAATTAGTTGAGATTGTTCTGAAAGGTTCAACTGATCATTCAGACGCTGCATGATATGACGCGCATTTTCATGCTTTTGTGCTTTTACCAAAAAGGTCAGGGATTCAGGCAGGAATTTCCAGATCACAGGTAATAACAGTAACGGTACTCCTGCGATAAAGAACATGATTTCCCAACCAAAATTAGGCGTAAACCAGGCACCAAATAAAGCAGCCATCACACCACCTACGGCATAACCACTAAACATGGTGGTGACCAGTGTCGCACGTAAGCGTGCAGGCGCGTATTCAGAGGTTAAGGCCACCAGGTTTGGCATAACACCGCCTATGCCTAAACCAGCCAGGAAACGCAATACACCGAATTCAGTCGGGTTTGAAGCAAAGCCACCCGCAAAGGTAAAGCCACTAAACAGCAGCACACAAATCATGATAACTTTCTTACGGCCAATCTTGTCTGCCAACGTACCAAACAGCATGGCACCGAACATCATGCCAGCAAGTGCCGTACTGGCCAGCATACCAGCCTGAACCGCAGATAAAGACCATTCCTGCATTAACAGCGGTAAAGCTACACCATTAATTGCCAGGTCGTAGCCATCAAAAAGAATAATCAGTAGACACCAGAACACAATATTAAAGTGAAATGGCGTAAATTTTGCCTTGTCGATGACCTCATTTACATTGACTATATTCACTGTCACGTCTCACCTCCTGTGAGTTTTCAATTTCATTGTTTTGAACCGCGACACATGACTTTTTCTCTTTGGTCTTATTTTTATAGGTCTATGCTGCCATGTCTTCGCAACCACTATAGTTGAGCATGGCTGAATATGATCAAATACTATACAAAGGTCGCAAAATAGTGCAGAAAACTGGACCCTTGAGTCCATTTTTTAATCAATATTTTTCTTTCAAAATAAGTTATTTACCGAATGGTTTAAATTAAAAATAGGGAAATATTAAAAATAGGGAAATAAATAATATAGGCACAAAAAAACACCCCCAACTCTTTAGTTGGGGGTGTCTGGAATAATGAG
>NZ_JPQO01000065.1 GCF_000773685.1 Acinetobacter sp. HR7
CTATTTCAGGACAAGACAATTAGCGTTTACCCATGGATTTACGGGTACCACGTGGTGGCATCCAGGTTCGATCCGCATAATGTCTCGGTTTTGGACGCAAGTCTTCATAAACCTCTTCAGACGTCGATTCAGCTTTTTTCAATGGAAAAGGTAAATTCACCAAAGGCTTTTTCTTGGGAGTATTTGAGGAGCTCATTAGATTGACTCAAAAATAACTGTGGCTATTGTATAAAAAAAGTGACCGATGTACAACTTAAGCGTTTAAATTTCATTAAGCAATTGATAATAAAACTATAAATTTATCATTGTATGTGAATACCAATCACCATAGCCAAGTGCTACTTTTAAAAAGATGGATTACATTAACACTCAAATAATAAAACACACTGAAATAGATCGCTTTATTTATTAACCTTTCACTTACTTATTCTACTTGTTTTCCATACAGACTTATTCAAATAAGTTTAGTTTGATAAAAAAACAAAAACAAAGATGAATAAATGAAACAAGGAATTCAAATGAAAGGAATTTTAGGGACAATGATCGGGTCCACGATTCTATTACCAACATTAGGCTATGCTGATACGTCTTATTTCAGCCTTCAGGATGGAGATGGCTTTAAACGTTTTTCTGTATCAGTGGGTGCTTTGCATGTGATGCCACAAGGTAAGGCACAGCCATTCAAAGTCAATACTGCTGTTCAGAATGGTGAAAGCTATAGGAATGGTGCGATTGGTGTTGATACTGTCCTTAACAATCTGGATCCATCAGTAAATCAGAATGCAGTGAAACTTTTATTAGAAGGGATAGGCTTTTTCACAGGAGGTACATTACCTGCAAGTCTAAGCGGCTCAACAGAAATCAATGGCCTATCTGAATGGAATAATCCGGGCACTGGTTTAGAAGCTGATGATGTTACAACACTAGGCATCATGACCAATTACTTCTTTACAGATAATGTTTCATTAGAAATAAAAGCAGGTATTCCACCTAAAGTTGATCTCCAAGGCAAAGGTAGAATTTATGCACCTTTCTCAGGAACTGCGACTCCTACTTTGGGTAGCATTGAGCTTCCACTTGATATCGTACTGAAGAAGGATATCGAAATTACAGATCTGGAAGCCTATGGGCCCACTGCTTCCGCCCGTGCATGGACACCAGCTTTTGAGTTCCAGTATCACTTTGGCAAAACTGGCGTAAATAAATTCCGTCCTTATATTGGCGTAGGCTTGATGTATGCCTACTTTAACGAACTAGAAATCAATCCACAGACGGAACAGGATTTAATCAAAGCTGGACATATGATTGCCAATATTCTGGATAATAAGGCTGGAGCATCATTAGAAAATACACCGAATGAAAAAGCCAATCCAAAAGTTAAACTGGATGCTACAGATACCTTTGCTCCAGTGGTGACTGCAGGTTTTACTTATGACTTTAATGACAAGTGGTTTGCAGTAGGATCCATCAGCTATGCGCATTTAAAGAATGAAACTACAATCACAGTAATTGATGATCACTTTGGAAAATTAATTGAATCCAAAGCAGACATTGAGGTAAATCCTCTACTTGCTTATGCCGGGATCGGTATACGTTTCTAAACAGATCCTCAAAAAGCAGAGTCTCACTCTGCTTTTTTATTCACAAGTACACAATTGAATGTCACAAGAAAATGAGTCTGGAATCAAATCCGCTTAAAACTGATTTTCCTTAACACTCATACACATAAAAAAAATTTATCTTTTAAGTAATTATTATTCTATCGCGACAATAAGTTGAATCGACTAACATAAGTAACAATGCCCACAGGATGAGTTTCTTATGTCTGACAGCCAGTTTTCCAAGCCACTTATCTATATGCTCATCGGTGCAGCAATTATTCTGGCTTTGTCTCTGGGTGTACGACATGCGTTCGGCCTGTATCTGGTGCCGATGAGCCATGAATTTGGCTGGGGTCACAATGTCTTCAGTCTGGCGATCGCCATGCAAAACCTGATCTGGGGTGCAGTTCAGCCGGTCACAGGCGCAATTGCAGATAAATATGGCAGCAAGCTGGTGGTTGCTGTTGGTGGTGCCCTATATGCACTCGGGCTATTGCTGATGGCCGTCAGTTCAACCCCATTACTATTGAATGTCAGTGTGGGCCTGATTATGGGCCTTGCCTTGTCTGCAACTTCCTTCCCGGTACTGCTATCTGCCGTTGGTCGCGCTGCTCATCCTGAAAAACGCAGTCTGGCAATGGGGATCGCTAGTGCTGCTGGCTCATTCGGGCAGTTTATTATGCTGCCCTCCACCTTACTGCTACTACAAAGCATTGGCTGGTCAGCTGCCCTGATTGTCAGTGCCATTCTCATTGCGTTGATTGTTCCCCTCGCCTGGATGCTGAAAGCTCCCATTTATAAAAATCCCAATGCTGTTCCTGTCGCCAACACACCCTCGCTGAGCTTTAAGCAGATTCTGGTGATTGCAAAAAATCACAAACCGTTCTGGTTTTTGGCACTGGGCTTTTTTGTCTGCGGCTTTCAGGTGGTATTTATCGGAATTCACTTACCGGGTTATCTGATTGACCATGGTTTTAATGCCACTACAGGAACAGTGTTCTTAGCACTTGTTGGTCTGTTTAATATAGTTGGCACCTATACCGCCGGCTGGCTCGGTGGCAAGTACTCCAAACCGCATTTGCTCATGGGCCTGTATGGCCTGCGTGGTGTCGCCATTATTGCCTTTTTGCTGCTGCCCCTTACCACATGGACAGTGTATGCCTTTGGTGTCATTATGGGATTATTGTGGCTATCTACCGTACCGCTGACCAATGGTATCGTGGCCAATATGTTTGGGGTAAAATACCTCACCATGCTGAGTGGAATCGTGTTCTTTACCCATCAGGTCGGTTCATTCTTTGGCGGCTGGCTGGGTGGTGTGAATCATGATCTGGCGGGTAACTATAATGCCGTGTGGATGCTATCAATTGTTTTAAGTATCTTTGGCGTACTGGTGCATTTCTGTGTCAATGAGGAGCAGATTGTTCATGACTGATTCAGGCTTTCTATTCAAACTCATCATCAGTATGAGTCTGGTACTGTTATTGGCGCTTGCTCTGCTGCTATGGAGCCAGACACCACAATTATTTGAATACTTTAATCAGGCCTTTTGTGCGCATTAATCATACAAACTGTTGCCAAATCATCAGCAAAATTCCCGATTTTCAGTGTAGAAAAAACTAAAAGTAATAAAAACAGTAGAATAAATAAATTTCATTGCTATTTCATAAACTTAGCATTTTTAATCATTTTGCTAAAGTACAGAAGTCTCATACATTTTGATCATGACAAAACAATGATGAGACTTTTCAATGACCAGTTTATCGCAATTATCACAAGCTATTCATGATGCGCCACGTTGGCATCAGCCAGACCAGTTCCAGAATCCGGAAGAGATTCAAATCGTTCCCCAACATGATGCTGCCCTGGGCGCAGTGGTGTATGGGCTGGATGCCCGTAAAGCCCAATCTGGCGAAACCATTTTAAAATTAAAACAGGCATTGGCTGAGCATCTGATCTTGATTATCAAAAATCAAAGCTTGGATGATTTGCAGTACTTGGCCTTTGCCACTTATTTCGGTTCAATTTTCCGTCCAAGCCCAGATACCCCAGTTCTTGCAGCGCAATCAGATACTGGCGTACCACCAGACGTAGTACCCGTATCTAATGCCGTTGGTCAGGGCGACTATACCGGTCATGGCGAACTCACTCCACATGCCGATCACCAATGGACACCGCTTCCTTCTTTCGGTTCTTTGCTTTATGCAATTGAACTGCCAAAAGATGGTGGTCAAACCACTTGGTATAACACCATCAAGGCCTATGAAGCACTAGACGAAGCAACAAAAGCACATATTGATAATCTACAATTGATTACCTACAACCCATTTGTACGTCGCCAAAAAACCAAAGATGTAAGTAATGATCAAGGTTATGGCACAAGCCCACTATACCGATTTAAAGATCAACCAATTTTAAGTCATGCCTACCCGCATCCGCTGGTACGTACCCATCCAGAAAGTGGTCGTAAGGCACTATGGCTGAACACCCATACTGAAGTAGAGCTGGTGAATTATGATGATCAGGAAGGTAGTAAGTTAATTGCAGAATTGCGTGAGCACGTGCAAAAACCTGAATTTTCCTATGAGCATAACTGGGAAGTTGGTGACATCGTATTCTGGGACAATCAGGTGACTTTACACTCGCGTCGCCCTTTCCCGGCTGATCAGCGTCGTCTGTTAAAACGTATCAGTCTGGCAGGTAGCCGTCCGTATTAATAACAATAAGCAAAGATCAATAATTATACATATTCTGACTTTTACACCATTGAGTATCCTGACCGCCCAATGGTGTTTTTCTTTATTTTTTCTGTTGGCATTACCCATTTTCACTTAGATCTAGTTGACCTAAATTTTCCTGTCGCTTTTCCTGCATTAACACGACCCGTGCATAACTTACCTTTTTTCACTTAAACCTCATCGTGTAGCTGTCTTTTTCTGATTAGCGTATTGATGAACTTAGGAATATCTCTATAAAAGGAGAACAAGATGCAAGAGATTCAATTTTCCGAATGTGTCCAAGCCTGCATGACCTGCTCTCTCGCCTGTACCAACTGTGCCAGTTCATGCCTAAAAGAAGAACATCTGGAAATGATGCGTGAATGTATCCAACGCTGTTTAGACTGTTCTGATCTGTGCCAGCTCTGTGCACGCATGACCCAAAAACAGTCTCCTTTTATGAAACAGATTTGTGAGCTGTGTGCCAAAGCCTGTGATTATTGTGTAGAAGAATGCGGACACCATGAAGATGAGCATTGCCAGCAATGTGCTGAAGCCTGTCGCCGCTGTGCTGAAAAATGTCGTAAAATGGCGGCCTAATTCAAATATTCATTTTCAGTTTTATTTTTAGCCGAGCACATAATAAAAAACCCGCAAGCCAAAACTTACGGGTTTAATTTTCTAAGTTAAAACTTAACTTAGAACAGACGGTTCATACCATTCAGTGTTGCTACACGATACGCTTCCGCCATGGTTGGATAGTTGAATGTGGTTTCCACGAAATACTTGATGGTATTGTTCGGACTGTTCATGACTGCCTGACCAATGTGAATAATTTCGGAAGCGTTATTACCGAAGCAGTGGACACCCAGAATTTCCAAAGTTTCACGATGGAACAGGATTTTCAGTTCACCCACGGTGTCACCAGTAATCTGCGCACGTGCCAGATGACGGAAAGATGCCTGACCGACTTCATACGGAATTTTTTCTTCAGTCAGCTGCTGTTCAGTCTTACCAATCGAAGAAATTTCCGGAATGGTGTAAATACCGGTTGGAATGTCTGTTACCGGTTTAACGTTTTCTTCACCACTCATGTTGGCACCTGCACAACGACCTTGGTCATAGGCAGCAGAAGCCAATGAAGGCCAACCAATCACGTCACCAGCCGCGTAGATATTTTCGACTTCAGTCTGATACTGATCATTTACAGTTAATTGACCACGGCTGTTGGGTTTCAGGCCCACATTTTCCAGACCTAAACCATCAGTGTTACCGGAACGGCCGTTACACCACAGGATCGCATCTGCTTTAATCTTCTTGCCACTTTGAGTATGCAGAACGACATAATCATCCGTAGTTTCAAGATAATCGATCTGTTCATTGTGACGGATCAATACGCCCTGTTCACGTAAGTGATAAGACAGTGCGTCAGAGATTTCATCATCCAGATAGCTGAGCAGTTTTGGTTGGGTGTTAATCAGGTCAACCTTGTGGCCCAGACCGATAAAGATCGATGCATATTCACAACCAATTACGCCGGCGCCATAAATAATGATTTTTTGAATGGAATAATCCAGATCCAGAATTTTGTCTGAATCAAATACACGAGGATGATTAAAGTCCAGAATCTCAGGACGGTAAGGGCGAGAACCTGTTGCAATCACCAATTGCTGGAATTGAATGGTTTCTTTAATGCCTTCCGGGCTAAATACGAAAATGGTATTTTCGTCCTGAACGTAGGCACGACCGTGGAAGATATCGATTTTATTGCGGTCATAAAAACGTGAGTGTGTATCCACCTGTTGCTGGATCACTTTGTGCGCGTTACGAAGCACCTGCTTCATGGTGAATTGTTTCCATTCACCGACTTTTTGGAACATTGGATCACGTTGATAACGGATAATGCTTGATACTGTCTGACGCAGTGCCTTACTTGGAATTGTACCTACGTGTGTACAGTTACCGCCTAACTGTTCACGCATATCGACAATTGCAACGCGTTTGCCAGATTTTGCAAGCTTCATTGCCGCGCCTTCGCCCGCAGGGCCTGAACCTAGAACTACCGCATCATACTTAACGAAAGCCCCACTAACGACCTCTTTCTTACGTGGCATTCAACGCTCCTTTATAAATTAATTTCATCTGCAATATCTATTTGCCACATATTATGACGTAAATCATGTCAGTTTGGTGTATTTAACTGACATATATTGTGTGATGAGAACATTTTTTAAATGAATAGTGCTTTTTACCCTATTTTTACCTAAGTCCGTTATAATAAAAGCGCTATCTTTGATAATCTCCTCCCTTCAAAAACAGTGGAAAAGTTGAATATGTCTGAAAACCGTAAACCTGAACAGGGTGTCAAACTTCGCGGCGCGGAAAAGGTCGCGCGTATTCCTGTAAAAGTTGTTCCTACGGTTGAAGCTCCAAGAAAACCGGACTGGATTCGTGTCAAAATGGCCGCGCCGGATGAAGTGCAACGTATTAAAACCACCCTGCGTCAGCAAAAACTGCACACTGTTTGTGAAGAGGCTGCTTGTCCTAACCTGCCAGAATGTTTCGGGGGTGGTACGGCAACCTTCATGATCATGGGTGATATCTGTACCCGTCGTTGTCCATTCTGTGACGTTGCTCACGGCCGTCCAAATGCACTGGACCCAGACGAACCACGTCACATGGCTGAAACCATTGCCAACCTCGGTCTGAAATATGCCGTGATCACTTCGGTTGACCGTGATGACCTTTTGGATGGTGGTGCACAGCATTTCGTCGACTGTATTAAAGAAGCACGTGCATTAAGCCCAAATACCCTATTAGAAATTCTGGTACCTGACTTCCGTGGTCGTATGGATATCGCCCTACGTATCATGACTGAATGTCCGCCAGATGTATTCAACCACAATATTGAAACTGTGCCACGCCTGTATAAAGCGATGCGTCCAGGTTCAGATTATCAGCACTCTTTAAACTTGCTAAAAATGTTTAAAGAATACTGCCCGGATATCCCAACCAAATGTGGTTTGATGGTCGGTATTGGTGAAACTGAAGAAGAAGTGATTGCCCTGCTGGATGACCTGAAAGCGCATGACGTGGATTATGTGACGATTGGTCAGTATCTGCAGCCTTCTAAGCAGCACGCGCCAATTGACCGCTTTGTAACACCAGAAGAGTTTGAGCGTTATGCAGAGCATGGCCGCAAACTCGGCTTTAAAAATATCTGGTCTGCACCAATGGTACGTTCAAGTTACTTTGCAGATCGTCAATACTACGGCGAGCCAGTACCAGCCGTACGTCGTAAGACGGATCCTGCCAAGAAAATTGCCGTACAAACCATCGAAGCTTAATTGAGCTGATATGAAAAGCCCTCCATGTGAGTAATGCCAGTCAGTTAA
>NZ_JPQO01000066.1 GCF_000773685.1 Acinetobacter sp. HR7
ATATTTATGCAACAAAGCCGTGTCAAATTACAGTTTGAAGTGGTGCCAAAAAAGCATAAATTTCCGCACTGGGATGAAATTGAATCTTTATTTAAAGAAGATGATTGATCTGATGAACAAACAGATTTCGCATAAGAGATTTTATGTTAAAGAAAATATTAAATAATATAATAAATAAGTTATTGAATTTAATTAATTTTTAAAGAAAAAAATATAGATTTTATAAGAAAAATTAATATTTATATCAAAAAACTTGATTATTTTTATTTTTACTGTATATTTAACTTAACTAGAAAAAAAGTCTTGTTTCGGTAAATCTTCCTTAAGTATCGCAGTTTTAGTCATAATCCTTCGTTTTTTAGATTTTAAGTCTCATTCTTTATTATTTTCAAAGTTATTAATCAGTCAATAAAATGACTAAAAAATTATTAAAAATTAGTAGGATATATTATGTCAAACTCAAATGTTGTTAAAGGTACTGTTAAGTGGTTTAACGAAACTAAAGGTTTTGGTTTCATTCAACAAGAATCAGGTCCAGACGTTTTTGCTCATTTCAGCGAAATCGCGAGTTCAGGTTTCAAGACCTTATTTGAAGGCCAGCAAGTTGAATTCAGTGTAGCTCAAGGTCAAAAAGGACCGAATGCTGTAAATATTGTTGCTATCTAAGTAATAATAAGCAGTAATAAAAAGCACTCATAAGTGCTTTTTTTATGCTTTAAAATGTTTTCAAAATTGAAAAAATCTCTAAAAAATAGGATATAAGTTGTTAAAAGTAAATGATTTAATTGCAAAATCTAAAAATGGTACTGAAATTATTGTTTCATTAATTCCTCTACATAAAATGCAAAATACACGTCAAGGTTTAAAACAAGTCGAAGTAGGTAAAAGAGTTCTACTGGAATCTGGAATAGAAGTTGATTTAAATTTGGATGGCCGTACATTTTACACTTCTCTAAATCAGCTATTTAAATTAAATCA
The DNA here is from genome assembly GCF_000773685.1 of Acinetobacter sp. HR7. Lineage (GTDB taxonomy): Bacteria > Pseudomonadota > Gammaproteobacteria > Pseudomonadales > Moraxellaceae > Acinetobacter > Acinetobacter thermotolerans. The sequence goes on from NZ_JPQO01000066.1 coordinate 979, forward strand.
TAAAGTTGCTTAGCGATAAATTTTTAAACATCAATAATTTATGTGGGATTTCCACTGCAATTTTTTTAAGGAAATATATATGTTTAAACAGACTCTCAGCGTAAAAGACCAGTTTGGCGTTAAACACGCTATTCAAGCCACAGTGGATCATGAGTTTGCCAACACACAATCTGATTTGAATATAAAACATATCACCGTTGATGGTGAAGATATTCGACCTAGTTTTGAAATGCTTTTTCAAAGTACCTTAAGTGGAAAAATATTTAAAATCATCTAGAAATATAGTTTTTATAAAATCTATAGTCTGAATGAAATATCAGGACCTACTCGCTATCATGCGGGTTTTTTATACCTAATATTTATATTTGTAAGCCTTTGCTTATGCGAAACGAGAGTTCACAGCTCTCGTTTTTTTATTCTAAAACTGCTAAAATTCTTATACGCCATTGACGTACTTAAACCTATGTTATTCATTGAAACCAGTATTTTTACTAAGCAAATCAAAGAGCTTGTGAGTGATGAAGAGTATCGTCAGCTCCAGCAAGATCTCTTGGTACAGCCTGATAAGGGCGACTTAATCAAGAATGGTGGTGGAATTCGTAAAGTACGTTGTGCTCAGGGCAATAAAGGCAAAAGTGGTGGTATCCGTGTGATCTATTATTGGGTCACAGAAGATGATCAGATCTTTTTCCTTGTGGCTTATCCAAAGTCAGTAAAAGATAACCTGACTGATAAAGAAACATCGATCTTGCGTCAATTAGTGAAGGAGCAATTTCATGGATAACAACTTATTTGATGACTTGGTTGCTTCGATTAAAGAAGCTGGTGCCATCAAACGCAATGAAATGAAAGCAAGCCGAGTGACTGAGCTTGAATTACCAGATATTAAAGAAGTACGTGAGAAAACTGGCTTAACCCAGGCAGAGTTTGCTGCACGTTTGCATATCAGCGCGAGAACCCTACAAAACTGGGAACAAGGCCGTCGTTATCCGACTGGTCCTGCAGCGACTTTAATTCGCATTCTGGATGCCCATCCAACTCTGATTTAAAAGTTTAGATAATAAAAAACCCCGGCATCCTGCCAGGGTTTTTTATTGGAACTTTAGGTCTGTGCTGTCTTAGTGCTTGTCGTATCTGGCCCCATCCTGGTGCTCATTCTTTGTAATTCTAAGGAACATCCTGTTCCTGACCAATTAATCATATGAAAATTCCACTGTCCCAGGTAGCCGCAAAGGGCCGAGATTTATGTACGCCAGAGCGTACAAAATAGCCTAAATTTCATCCACAGTAATTGGGGATAGTTTTCGCCCTGGAAGAGCTGAGAACATTGGGAAAATGCCAAAATTGATTACTTTTTAAACAAGATTATTGGCAAGAACTATCAAAAACGATCATAAAAAAGCCGACTTGTTTCAAAATCGGCTTTTCGGTCATTTTTAGATTTTTCTGGTTTTATTAAGTGTTTGATAATTATATTAATATATAAGTGTACTTCGTATAACCTCCATTATGTTAAATGGGAGGGAGGGAGCAAAATAAGTTAACATTTTGCTTCCGGCCACATTAAGCTAGAGTTTTATTTAAATAAAGCTATTTAGTAATCATTAAATTAATTAAAATCTAAATCTAACACCAGCTCCATATAACCAACCTTTCTCAGAGTTTGATTCTATTTGCCACGACGTTTCATCATTACCTTTTGAATACTCATAGGCAATGTCGATATACGGCATGATCTTTTTACTGATTTCATAGCGAGTTTCAAGCCCTGCGGTTGCACTGCTTAAACCAGTTTTTTTCGCATATTTAGAGTCATCACTAAAGATCGCATCCAACTCTAAATAAGTTTGAATAATCAACTTTTGCGTAATCAGAAAATCACGTTCCGTTTCTAGACTAAAACCCGCATAACTGTCTTCTCCCGCATAGAGATAAGCATCAGTTTCAAAGAAATATGGCGCCATACCATGTAAGCCAATCACCGCATCAACATTTTCTTCGGTGTCTTTGCGATGATCATTGAGTTCAACTTTTTCACTACGATAACGTGCACCAATCTGTGCATCCCAAAAGTCTGAAATCATACGGCTATATAAAAGTTTGGCATCATAATGTGCATCATGCGATTCTTCTTTATCGGCATGAATTTTAATAAAAACCTTATTTTCATCTGTGCCAATACGGGTTTCAAACTCTGACTTTAAATCACCTGTGCCATCTTCATTGACAAGCCACTTATTGTCCACTGTCGTAATCGCATAAATTTGCGCACCGTGTTCTGAGCGATGATCATAATGCGAACTCTGCTGAGCATTCGCATCTGGTACATGATGTAAATGATTAACCGTAGATGTTGCCTGATGTTGTGCCTGATTCATTTGGCTATGGTTCATTTGAGAGCGATCCATTTGCATCGGCTGATTTTGACTAGAAGATGTAGCAACTGTCATTTTTTCAGGCGCACTATGATCTTCACCATTATGTGCCAAACTCACTGCACTGACCATCAACAAAGAGCTTGCTAAAACAGTTTTAGAAAAAAGATTAATGGTGCGCATGTTGATCTCCTTTCTGTACTTTTTGATCTTGCTGTTTCTCTGTTGATTTGTGATGCATTGGCTGATGACCTGCATGTTGATGGTTCATCGGTGCTGAATGTGCAGCATGATTCATTTTCCCCATCATCTGCATGTGTTGTGCATGCTCTTGTGGAGAATGCTGTGAATGATCCATCTCAGACATCGCTTGATGATTCATTGATGGTACATTTTTTCCATCAGTCTGAGCAGTTGAATGATGCCCTTCGTGCGCCAAACTTAAGCTTGTTAAACTCAATACCGCAACAGAAAAAAACGCTTTAAATACAAAATTAGTGATGTGCATGTCCAGCTCCTTTTTGCTCAGTTACTTGGTGAGTTTGAGTCGAATTTGTACCTTGAATTGGCGTTGTAGACACTTGTTCATCGCTAACATTTGCCACGATCAACTTGTTCATCATTCCTGCACTCATGTGATACAACAAATGACAATGGATTGCCCATTCGCCCAACTCATCCGCAGTTAATAAAGCAGTCACTGTTTTACCCGGTGGTACAATCAATGTGTGTTTATTCGGCATATCTACCGACTCTTGACCATTCTCCAACTGCATAAACATGCCATGTAAATGCATGGGGTGCGCCATCATACTGTCATTAATAAATTTGATACGGATACGCTCGCCATACTTCACTTTTAATGGCTCAGCATCGCTGAATTTTTTACCGTTAATCGTCCAAATATAACGCTCCATAGTACCGCCCAAACGCACTACTAATTCACTGCTAGCTTCACGAGTATCTTTTTGCGGTTCTAAAGATTTTAAATCACTATATTGCAAGGCTTTATTGCCCGCAGGTGTAGATGCATTTGCCCAACCATAAACCACTTGATCATTTTCTTGTGGTTTTGCTGTGCCATGTTGTGAATGATCCATTTTCGAGTGATCCATGCCTTGCATATCGCCATGGTTCATTTTTGAATGATCCATTTTCGAGTGATCCATGCCTTGCATATTGCCGTGGTTCATTTTCGAATGATCCATTCCTGCATGATCACCGCCACCATGTCCCATATCTTCCATGGTCAAAAGTGAGCGTGGACGTGGTGCAGGCATATGAATGCCATGTGTCATAGGATTTAATTCATTGTGCAGTGTACCAATCGCATAGCCTGCACGGTCAATTGACTCAGCTTCAATTTGATAATGTCCGCCTTTGGGCTCCACAATCACATCATAAGTTTCAGCTGTGCCAATACGAAACTCATCCACAGCAACAGGTTTTACAGGCTGACCATCAGCACTGACCACAGTCATTTTCAAGTTAGGAATACGGACATCGTAGAAAGACATCGCAGATGCATTCACAAAACGTAGGCGAATTTTTTCATTCGGTTTAAACATTCCTGTCCAATTTTGTTCAGGTGTTTTGCCATTAATGAGGAAGGTATAACCTGTAACATCCGACATGTCGGTTTTTAGCATACGCATCTGATTCCACATTTTGCGGTCAGACCATGTCGCTTTTATGCCATCACGTTTAACCTGCTTCCAAACATCACCCAAGGTTTCACGCTGATCTTGATAATATTCAGCTGAAATTTTAAGATCTTTCTGAATTTGATCACTGGTTTTTTCATGAAAATCTGACAACATCACCACATAGTCACGTTCAGCTTTTTCATGTGCTGCCAATGGTGTTTTACCTTTTGGATAAATCACAAAAGAACCATATAAGCCGTCCTGTTCCTGTCCTTTAGAATGAGCGTGATACCAATAAGTCCCGCTTTGGCGAATCTTGAATTTATAAACATACTCGCTTTGAGGCTTAATACCGTTAAAACCATTAAATCCTGGTACACCATCCATAATGCCCGGCAACAACAGTCCGTGCCAATGAATAGAAGAATCTTGGTTTTTTAAATTATTTTTCACGCGAATGATGGCTTCATCACCCTCTTCAAACTCAAGCAAAGGCGCAGGAAATTGACCATTTACGGTAATGCGCTTTACAGGCTTTCCAGTTGGGCTGACCACTGCTTCATCAATAACAAGCTGATATTCACGCACTTCGGCAAAAACCAAAGGCGACGATGCAAAACAAATACCTGCTAATAGGTACGAACTAATTTTATGAGACATAACTTAACCTTAATTTTTGAAAAATAAATAAATTTTAAAAAAAATTGGTTAAGTTTTAGGAGGACGTGAAATTTCTTGCCAATACCCATTTAGATATTGGTTGAGGTAATAAAAATTAGGCTGATCTATAGAATAGAAGGTATCTAGGGGATCTAGCGAGCTTTGCAAAGAATGAAGACATGAGATCTGTGTCTGGCAGGATAAGCTAGAACATTCCTGACACTTTTTGTGATCTATATTCTGATTAATAGCTAAATGATTATGGCAATCGGTATTCGTCTGTACTTCGTGATTAATACCATGTTGAGTGACTTGCTGTGCTTGATCTAAACAATGATCTTGGCTCATTTCAGTTTGCATATTGATATGCATTATCTTTACTGATGCAACAGACACACTACTCCATCCTATGGCAAAAACCATAAGAAAACAAAACCAAAGTTTTTTGGAGAGATGAGTCAACATGAATGCTATCTAGGAATAGAATTTAATCCAAAATATCTTAACGGAATTTCAACTATTTACAACTCAATATAATTTAGTAGTTTCTCTAAAATTAACATAATACACGTTATACGAAGTCAAAAAAGGGAGCCTCTAGCTCATTGCTGTCCCACAATTTTT
>NZ_JPQO01000067.1 GCF_000773685.1 Acinetobacter sp. HR7
ATTTTGCTAGTCTAGAGCCTCTTTTAAATAAATTGTAGTTTCAAGTAAAACATCAAAGTCATAAGAGTAGGTTCACCTCATAATATTTTATTTAACATAAAATGAAGTTATGCGACTTCAGAATGACTATAGAGAAAATATGTCTGATAATAATGAAAAACCACAAAAAACTTCTGAAAGATTTTTACGTCATATATTAGAAGTTGATCCACAAAAAGTTGATTTAAAATTTATTTTCGATCATGTAAGAAATTATGGTATAGCAGCTACTGTAATGCTTGTAGGTATCTATTTAGCAAAACATCCTGAAAATTCTATGACACTTATTCCAAGTTTTGATATTTTCTGGGCAATATTGTTAATATGTATAGGTTTTTTGCTAAATACCCTTAATTTAGTACAAGCAATTTTAATTTTAGCCAAACTAAAACTTAATATTGTTATTTATTTTATCTTTAGTTTTTTATTATTTTTTATTACTAGTAAATTATTTTTCACATCTATTAGACAAGTTATAGGTTATTAAATTATGAAAATTGTTTCTTCTTCTGATGCTGAATTAGGTGGTGTAACTCTACTAACTCACTATTGTTTATTTAATGATAGTGATTCAATTACTCACTTTTCAAATGATACTGATTCCGATCTATATGAATTATTACCAAATTTATATGCAGTTTGTATTTCTGATAATTCCCAAGAAAATAGAAAAGTTACAGCAGGATTTGTCATAAAAACGACTTACACTCATAATGATTCTGAGTTTCTTAATGCCTTAATAAACATTGTTAATCAAAAAAGTGAATTAAAACCTTATTATAATGATAAGACATCTTTTCTTCCTGCTAAGCTAAGTGCTACAGGAAAACCCTTAACAGAAGCTGAGTTTTTACAAGTAATGCAACATCAGTTCTTAAAATTTAATGTTGATGGTAGATCATAAATAGCTGCTTTCAATTATATTTTTATAATTTATAAGATCGAATGAAAAATGTTTATTGATATTATTGCTGCTATTGTTGCCTTTTTCTCACTAATAGTTGCTATTGGTTCTCTGATAGTGACTTATATTGTTTACTTTAATAATTCGAAAGGAGATGTTGTTGTATATACTAAGGTTGATTTAGATAGACAAGGATTAATTCTTTTAGTTATTCATAATATTGGAAAGGGGATTGCTCAAGATATTACCTACAATGGGACGGAATCTATTATAAAAAACTCTAGTGGTTATGACATTGGTGCTTTTATATCAGGAACACCAATTCTATTTCCTGATGAAAAATTAATTTACTCTTTAGGGATGTACCATAACTTAAAAAATACTCTTCCTGATCATCCCATTGAATTAGATATTCATTTTCGTACTAAGATTGCTTTATATCCTTATAGAAGAAAAATTAAAAATGCAGTCACAATAGATATTAATACTTTTAGTGGAGTGGATATTGGTGAATCAATCTTCCAAAAAGATGTCCGAACATCTTTAAAGGAAATTTCATCCTCATTGAAAAAAATGTCATAAAAAAGAGTCCACGCTTTCTAATGGTGGACTCTAGTCCCAAATTCGGGACTTTTATCTTTAAAACTGCCAAGTTGATGTCAGTTTGATGATTTACATTTCCTTAAAATAGTTACCTCGATTTTTTAGTGCTTACCTCAATCATCAAACAAAATCCTTTGATTCTTCAAAGGATTTTTTATTTATATCTAGTCATCTTTCCCCAAAATTTCCTCACGATATTTCATTACATCAGCGGTCTTAAGTTGGGGGAGGTACATGCGTATTAAAGTATGTATGACATCTGACTCTTTAATTCGGGTCTTCTTCTCAATCATCATATCTAAAGCAGCGTTTTTAACCATTTCTTCCTCATCATCACGCAGTCGAATCGTTATAGCCATTTCTAAAACTCCAAGTTAGCCAGTAAGCAACCATAATTTGTGATTTATATTTTATGATATATTGTAATATCACAAATCAGATGTTATAAGTATCCCATATTGTGATTTGTGATATTTGATTTATTTGGGATTGCTTAGTGTGTTAGACCATCTTTGTATAAATGCACCCTTTGAGAGCAGCTTCTATTCTGTAGATGCTGAAGGGCGTTATTTCTTCATTGATGTTGATTTACATAGTATTGAAATTCCTTTGGCGTCACGATCTGTCCATAAAAATGATGATGGGAGTATTTCTGCATCAGCACTATTTCATCCATATGAATCAGTGCCGACACATTACACAGGCATGGCAATGAAAGTCTTCTTCGATTCTGCTTACGAACCTTACGTTCAAATTAAAGCTTCGCCTGCAAAGTTATTACAAGGTCATAACGTATTCGGTAGTGACAATATTGAACAGGGTGCAATGGAAATGATCGGCTTCTTGTATGAAGCCTATCCATTATTAGCAAGAATGCTCGATTTTCAAAAAGCATGGGTATCACATATTGATGTAACTTACTCAACTCGTCTTAAAGACCAAACTACGGCAAAAAAAGTTCTCGAATATTTAGGCAATGTTAGTAATGGTCAGACACGAGTAAGTAAAAAAGCTTATGACACTTCTCGCTACTGGGGCGGAGAAACATCTCGTTTGCTTAATCATAAGTGTTATTTAAAACACGATGAATTCATGGCGCAATTCGCTGAACAACAACAACTTGCGAAGAAAATGGATAAATCAGCGATGCGTGTTGTTGAAGTTATGTCTAATCAAAAACTTATTGATTGGACAATCGGGCTTTTACGCTTTGAGTCACGTTTAAAAAAACGTTGGTTAGAGCGTAATAATGTACCTACAAACCTATTCGAACTAATTCGTTTTCAAAAACAAAATCCCAACTTACTTCAAACACTTTGGACAAAAGCCACACACAGCATATTTGAAGCTCTTAGAGGTCAAACTATGAAATTAACTGACGATTTAAGTGTACTTGAAGCTATCGAACGGTCAGAAGTAGTCATGACTAAATCGGGCAAGCCTTCACCAACTAAAGTCAGAAATCTATTCGCAATGTACTGCTTAATTAGAGAAAAGGGCATTGAGGAATTGAAAGCCAATTATTCAAAAACTTCATTTCACAGACTAATTGCTGAACTGTGTTTATGTGGTTTCTCAAAAGCTTATTTGCAGAATTTACATACAAATAAAGCGAACAACATTATTCCTTTTATCAAGCTCATTGAGATTGATTTCAACCAACAATTGCCTGAATGGTATGTAGAACCAAACTCGCAATTTAATTACAAAATAGCTTAGGAGCTAAAAAATGTCACAAATACAGACTGTTATCGTTACAGGTTTAAAAATGTCGCATGGTGAGTTTACCCCTGATAACGGTAAAAATAAGGGTATTCCACAACCTTATGACAACCTAAATATTTATGCCTCAATCCCTTTTCCTGAAGCAAATATGGAAGCTAAAGGTTCATCTGAACAGTTATTTAAATTAAAGGGTTCGGGTAATTATTACCGTTTTAAAGACGTTGAATTGCCTTGTAAATTTGATCTCGAATTTGAGTTTGATTTTACTCGCACACCACCAAAACCAGTTCTAAAAGATATTCAAGTATCAGAACAAGATGATATTTGATTATGTATAAAAAAAATCCTATTTACAGAACAACGACTTATGACAGAAAAGTAGGGCAGTTGCGTAAAGAGGATTATTTAAAGATTAGGCAAATTCTTAATCTTTATTTAGAAGAACAGCAAAGCATTGATACTACGACAAATGATGAAATTAATGATTTAAAAACATTGATTTGGAAAGTAGACCATCAAGCTGAACGGATGTAGGAATTTAAGAAATGCACGTTTGCAAGACTTTATCACAGCCAAATGAATCAGGTCTGCAAACATGCTTGGAGTGGCAGGAAATTAAATCATTCTTGCCTGATTTAACGGTACAGCAAGCCAATGAATTACTAATCGCAATCGTGGGTTGCCTTGCCGTTGTATTCATCGTTAAGCAAGTTATTAGCTTGCTCAAATAATGAGGTTTATATGAAAACTCAAGTTCAACAAAAAAACAAGGCACTACCAGTTGCTTTAGGTACTGGACTGATGGTTGCTGCTGGTTCTGCATTTGCGGAGGGTGATTTAGCCACTGGCGCAACCTCTGCAATCAGTGGAGGAAGTGCAACACTTCAAACAGTGGGTACTGCCATTATTGGCGTTGTTGCAGGTGTTTGGGTCATCAAGCGTGTAATTGCTTTGATTCGTTAAATAACATTAGCCCTTAACAATGGTTAAGGGCTTTTAGGTGGTTATATGAATAAATTTATTGCTTTCGGTGTTATCTGCTTTGCTTTCAGTCTATTTCTAAACTTCATATTTGATAAGGTGCTATAGGTGGAAGCGTGGATTTATTTAATAGTTTTAAGTGTTTGCTTCGCGGCTTTATTATTGCGTTAGTCTTATGTTCTGCTCAAAACGCCTTTTCGAGTGCTGCTGAAAAGTGGGATTATGAAGTAAAACCAGATCGGTCCAAAAATATAGTTTTAATTGAAGCAAAAAAAGTTGATACGCCTGCTGCTAATGATGCAACTTATAGAATTAGAGTTTCACCTTCAAAAACTGTTGTTGCTAGAACAATGATGAGGCGTTTATTTAGACGTGCAAATCCCTTAATTGGTGTTTCAACAATGGCTGTGGAAGCTCTTTTATCGTCTTATGGATATAAAATTGATAATGATGAACAAGTAATTTATAAAGAAATATCGAAAGATCAAAGTTTATATTATTGGCATTGCTATGGGTCAAACTATACGAATATTAATGAGCTTACATCTTGTGTTTTAAGTCAAGTAAATATTATTAGCCACGGCCTTTGGATTTATAAAAATCCTCAGCCATCTATTTCAGAAAATGGAAAGGACGTACAGATTCTGGCAGATCGATATGATGCAAATACAGGACTATTGATTGCTCCTAATGCTCTTATTGAAACTGTACGTGGACAGCTTAATCCTAACGCAAATCCAAATCCTGAACGACAAATACTAACAGAAGCTCAGTTAGGCGATATAATGTTTGGTCGTCATCCTGAAACTGGTGCAGATACTGGAGTATGGACAGGTGTTAAAGAAGCGTATGAACGAATCCCTAATGAGCAATCAAAGCCTGATGAAGCACCATACTTTGTAGAACAAACTTTAGAAAAATCTAATCCTGATTCAAATTCAACTGAGATTACACATACTGACCCTGAAACAGGAAAACAGACCAATTCTGCATTGCCTAATTTCTGTGATTGGGCTACTCCAATTTGTTCATTTGTAGAATGGTTTAAAGACGATTCAGATATTCCTGAACCTGAAAAATATACCATTACAGAATTGGATAAGTCGAAATTACCTACAGCACCACAATTTAACTTTAACAACCAATGTCCTGCACCAAAGACATTTACCTTAAATCTTGGCATGGCATCGACTCAAATATCGTTACCCTATGATTATTTCTGCTCATTTGCGGTTGATGTACGACCATTCGTGATTCTCGCTGCATGGCTACATGCTTGCTACATATTCGTTGGCTTCGTGAGGTCATAAAATGGCAGGTTTATTAGTACGTGTATTAACTTGGTTTGCATCTGGTCTAGTCTTTCAAGCCTTATCCGCCTTTGGTATTGGCATCTTCTCAATGTATTTCTTAAACGAAATTACTTCTTCCTTGATTGATTCTATGAGAGATGCTGTTACAGGTTTACCTCCTGCTGTACTTGGCATTCTTGGGCTTGCTGGCTTTGATAAATATTTATCTATTGTATTAGGTACATTTGTCACTGTGACTTATTTGCGCTCTATGAGATTTGTATTAACTAGAGAAATGTAATGAATCCCATTGCGAATGACGACGAAGCATGAGGAGGATTGAGCAATGGGAATATATCACTTCAATTGGTTTAATGAGCTTTGTACTATGCTTACACTAATTACAGCAACACCAGGTTCAGGCAAAACATTAAAAGCTTTATCCATGATCTTTGATTTCCTCAATGATGGCCGTAATGTCTGGACGAACATTGACGGTATTAATATCTCTGGTGTACGTAAATTTGAAGATGATATAGAGAATCCATTTGATTGGCGTAAATTGGATCATGGTTCTGTCGTTCTTTATGATGAAGCACAAAAGCACCCAGCATTTGCTAAGAGAGATATGTTAAAAAAATACCCAAAGGATAGGGCAGAAGACATAGCCAATATTGCTTGGGATCTCGATTACCATCGGCATAATGGTTATGACATTGTATTAATTACCCAGTCACCAAAACTTATAAATCAACACACATTAGACTTTGTTGGTGAGCATTTACATTTAAGACGTGTCTTTGGCTTAAAACAGGCTACGATCTTCCATTTCCCTGAACATAAGCTAAATCCAAATACAAGAAGTGTTCGTGATGAAGCAATTAATAAAGAAACATTTAAATTCCCCAAGCACTTATTTAAGTTCTATAAATCAGCTACTCAGCATACTCACAAGACCAAAATACCTTTGAAATATATAGCTATTCTTATAGCTGTATTTATAGGGATACCCAGTTATGTTTATTCAAAGTGGAAGGATGATAAAATATTAAATAGTCAAAATACAGTCATAGAAGATTCAAAGCAGCCTGTTAAAGCGCAAGCACCAATTGACACCCCCCCAGTAAAATCAACTACGGAAAAAGAGGTTAAAGCTGTAGATTTGGAGCAACAAGAATTATCTAGAATTGCCATGATCATAGATTCATCGACAGATTGTTATGCCAAAAACTCCTATGGTGAAGTAATTGAAATAACACTGGATGAATGTAAAAAGTTATCAAATAAAAACAATAGAATGGCATTCTCAAAGGTTAAAAAAGATCAGTATTTACAGGAAAATATATCAGCAAACAGCAATGATCAAGTTCATTACAAACCACCTGTATATCCTGATTCTTAGATGCTAACCTACTAATCACTTTACAATTAACTTACCTAGAGGTGGTCATGGAAAAGTTTAGCGATAACTTAATGAAAATAATTGATTTATATCCTGATTTAGATGTTCGGGATATTTATGACTTAAAAAGAATCATTGATGAGGATATAGAGCAAATTGAAAAAAACAAGACATTCGATTTGATTAGAAATTCAATTTTAATTACTGAAAATCAGAATGTTGACAAAGATGTGTCTGATCAGTTTGTAAATAACATCATTCAATCAGCTGTAGATAAATATGGTCTAAATCAAGTATTTAGCTTTGTAAGCAAGACAAGGGATGAAATCGATGTATATAGAATTTTAGACAAATTATACCAACTGCCGCAAGTCGCTAATGAACACGAATTACCCAAATCTGAACTAGCGACAAGAATACAAATTCGTGAGAAATATAAAGAACTTAGAGAAAAATACGAAAATGAACATGGAAAAGCATTTCCATCAGGCACTTATTTAAAGTTTACGACTAACAAGCACGATATTTTATAAAAATAGGCTACCAGAATTATAGGTCGCTTTATTAGGGTCAATCTCGAAGAGTTGACGTTAATAAAGTGAAACTTGCGAACAGATTCAAGTCGGGTGGTTACAAGCATCTACAGAGCAAGAACCGCACCGTAATAAAAAGTCATAGCCACGCAGATTTGCGTAAGCTTGCTTGGACGCAAATCGAGTAGCGATCTGATTTCTGCATAACTTATATTATGTTCATTAACAGATGCTTGACAGCGATGTCACTGGTTACATAAGCTGTCAAGCACAGCACCAACAATTGAAATGAGTTGCGGCAACGCAACTAAGTTAGGGTGCTGTCGTAGAGATGTTATTTAACATAATATACATTATACGAAATCAGTCTGTAAGCCCAAAATAGAAA
>NZ_JPQO01000068.1 GCF_000773685.1 Acinetobacter sp. HR7
TGCTTAACTGACTGGCATTAAGCTTATGCTGGGTTTTTTAATGCGAGATAGACAGGTTCTTCTTCAGAATTAGCAGCTGGCTCAAGCACAGCTTCTTTTTCTATCTTTATTGCTTTCGATGACAGTTGTAATAGATATTGCGCCATCAGACGGGTCGCCCAGGATTCAGTTTTCATCAGACCTTCATAAAAACCGCAATGCCCGCCTTTCTTGGTGGTAATCACCATGATATTTGGCATCGCGCGAATCTTGTCCTTATAAGGCTCTAAATTATTGATATGACAAACTGGATCATCCTCTGCATTGAGAATCATCAATGGGATTTTGACATTTTCAAACACATAAATCGGATTGGTAGCCTTGGTATAGCTCTCATAGTCATCATAACCCGCCAACTGAAAATAAAGCTTTTCGAAGTCTGCCAGATCCTTGACAGAAAGCAGCTGTTCCCAAGTCGGAATGCTTTTCCAGACTTCCTGGTAGGGATGAATAAATTTTTCTAACAGTTTCTTGGCCATGTACTTGCTATAGAATGGATGCACATAGGCAAAACCAGTTTCGGTGTTATAGCCCGGGCAAAGCGCAAAAGCAGCTTTGAGTGGTGTCTTCTCTCCTTCTTCTCCAAGATAGCGGACGAGCAAACCAGTACCCGCTGAGGAACCGACACCATATAAGTCAGACTGCGGGAATTTATTCTGAATATAACTTAATTGTTCACGCAAATCCTGGGTAGAACCAAACAGATTGATTTTCGGCACGGGCATTGGCAAATCAGCATGGCCACGGCGCAAACACAGCGCGACACGCCAACCGGTGTATAAGTGTAAATCCCGAACCAGCTCACCCATGGATTCTGGCGTGCCAGTAATCGTATGTAACAGCACAATCGTTGGTGTATCTGCTGGCAGGTTCAGCCCATACCAGGCAATCCCGGTAATACCGCCATCCGACATATTGAGCTGTTCAAGTGCATCATATTTTAATTTGATGCGTTTCTTTCTAATTAGATCGAAATACAGAATATGGGCATGCGCATTGGACAGCCACGGCGTCGGTCGGTACTTCTGTTTCAACTGTGGAAGACGATCAATCAGATCCTGAAATACCCCATTTGGATTGTAATAAAGCGTGGGCGTATCTGCGCCGATCAAACGATCAAAATACTCACCTGAAAGCTGAACTGCTTTTTTTATCAACATTTTCATTTGTCTTTCCATCCAGTTATCCTTCAGTGACTAACAAATTTCATGCCGGTTTGTATGATTGCTCCTGACTACGCCTACCTTTATTCTCAAGTTGTTTCTGTTCAGACTTTTTGCTGAAAGGCCATCATGCGTTGACCCATTTGCGCTGCCAGAGCTTCAAGTCCTGACTTCGGTCGAATCATCACTTCAAAATCGATAATTTTGCCGTCGTCATTAAATTGAATCATATCAATACCCTTTAGTTTCTTATCCCCCACATTTGCCGAAAATTCAAGCACAATATGGTTACCATCTTCCGAATAGAACGTCCGGTGATAGGTAAAATTCTCAAATACCTGGATCACATTAGTCAGAATGAAAAAGACGACAGGCTTACCCAAATATGGATTAAAAGCTACAGGCGAACGAAATACCACTTCATCTGCTAGCAGTTCATTCAGGATATTCATGTCACGGCTCTCTAGCATTTCGTGCCAGCGTGCAAGTGAGGTTTGGGTAGTTTCTAGGGTCATTTTTGGGGTCCTTTTTTATTTTAGTATTTTTAATTAAGTAGAGTGCCCCTTTGTAAAAGGGGGATTTAGGGGGATTCATATATTTAATAGTTAAATCCTCTCCCTAACCCTCTCCTTTGATAAAGGAGAGGGAACGTTGTGGAGCAACTTTCTTACATTACAATAAGTATGGAAACAAACATCATCATATAAAAGTACTTATTAATTAGATTCTCGCCGCCAACTCAGCACCCTGACGGATCGCACGTTTGGCATCCAGTTCACCGGCTTCTTTGGCACCGCCAATCAGATGCACATTTTTACCTGCCTGTTTCAAGTCATCATACATTGCAGTATAGGATTCCTGACCGGCACAGATAATCACGTTATCTACTTCCAGGACAGTTGGCTGACCGTTGACGGTGATATGCAGACCTTGGTCATCAATTTTTTCATAGCTGACACCCGGCAGCATTTTTACATTACGATGTTTCAAGCCAGTACGGTGAATCCAGCCCGTAGTTTTACCCAAACCGGAACCGACAGAAGCCGCTTTACGCTGCATCAGGTAAATTTCACGGCTTGACTGTTCCACTTTCGGCTGTTTTAAACCACCGACATGTTCATAACTGGTATCAATCCCCCATTCATCATAGAATTTTTGTGGATTGACGCTGCCACTCTCACCTTCATGACTCAGTAGCTCCGCAGTATCAAAGCCGATACCTCCGGCACCAATAATTGCCACACGTTGTCCCACAGGCTTACGCTCTTTGAGCACGTCCAGATAAGACAGCACTTTTGGATGATCAGCACCCGGAATATCCAGCCGACGTGGAGTCACACCTGTTGCAACGACTATGTCATCAAAGTTGGCTGAACTAAGCTCTTCGAAAGTCGCCGTATGGTTCAGTTTCAACTGAATACGTTGCTGCAGTTCGATCTGACGTTTAAAATAACGGATGGTTTCGTGAAATTCTTCTTTGCCCGGAATAGTCTTGGCAATATTAAACTGACCACCAATCTGATTCGATGCTTCAAAAATCGTGACATTATGACCACGACCCGCAGCATAAATCGCGAAACTTAAACCGGCTGGACCTGCGCCAATCACCGCGATATTTTTTGGTGTAGACACTTCCTTAAAGACCAGTTCAGTCTCATAACAAGCACGTGGATTCACCAGACAGGAAGCAATCTTCATCGAGAAAATATGATCCAGACAGGCCTGGTTACAGCCAATACAGGTGTTGATTTCATCACTACGACCTTGCTCGGCTTTCACCACAAATTCAGCATCCGCCAGCATTGGACGTGCCATAGAGATCATATCGGCATGACCCGCAGCCAAGACATATTCTGCCATTTCCGGGGTATTAATACGGTTGGAAGTAATTAAAGGCACCTTGACTGAACCTTTTAACTTTTCAGTCACCCAAGTAAAGGCAGCACGTGGCACTTTAGTGGCAATCGTTGGAATCCGCGCTTCATGCCAGCCAATGCCAGTATTAATAATCGTTGCACCCGCTTTTTCAATTTCTTGTGCCAGTTGAATGACTTCTTCTAGCGTTGAACCACCTTCCACCAGATCCAGCATTGACAGACGGTAAATAATAATAAAGTTCTCACCCACGCTTTCACGGGTACGGCGTACGATTTCAATCGGGAAACGGATCCGGTTTTCATAGCTCCCGCCCCATTCATCATCACGGTGGTTGGTACGTGCGGCAATAAATTCATTGATTAGGTAGCCTTCCGACCCCATGATTTCCACACCGTCATAACCGGCATATTGTGCCAAACGGGCGCAATTGGCGAAATCATCAATGGTTTGTTGTACTTCAGCTGATGTGAGTGCATGTGGTTTGACCGGATTAATGGGTGCCTGAATCGCAGATGGGGCAACGTTCTGTGCCTGATAAGAATAACGCCCAGTATGCAGAATCTGCATGGCGATCTTGCCACCCGCTTCATGCACAGCTTGGGTAATCACTTTATGCTTTTCAGCTTCTTCAATACTGTCCAACTTGGAACCACCCTGAAAGGTCACGCCATGATCATTCGGTGAAATACCACCTGTTACGATCAATGCCACACCGCCTTTGGCACGCTCAGCATAGAATGCCGCCATACGATCGTAACCACCCGGCGCTTCCTCTAACCCGACGTGCATGGAACCCATCAGGACCCGGTTTTTTAAAGTAGTAAAGCCCAAATCCAGGGGGGCAAGTAAATGCGGATACTTAGACATTTTGACTCCTTAGCGTGCCTGTTTAGCTGGCTATTTTTATCCTTGCCGATATGGAAATACCCTCATTCATCGGCTTTTATGCAACTTGTTGCAATAACTTATAGTTCAGAATTGCATTTTATGCAACATGTTGCATAATAATCCTGAGTCATTTTTTCTGAGACGTTTATGTCTTTATCGCATGTTCTATTGACCAGTTTGCTGGAAAAACCAAGTACCGGTATTGAGTTAGGACGCCGTTTTGACCGTTCGATGGGCTTTTTCTGGAATGCGACCCATCAGCAGATCTATCGTGAACTGAATGCCATGTTACAAAAAGGCTGGATCTCGACCATTGAAGATGAGGACAGTGGCTCACGCAAAAAGACCTATCAGGTCGAACGTCCCGGGCGTGAAGAACTAGCCAACTGGATGCTGCAACAAAGTCCACCAGCCCAGCTACGGGAAGAACTGATGGTGCGCTTACGCGCTGAAGCCCAACTTGGCAGTAATACCATTCTGCCGGAACTAGAACGTCATCTGGAGCTGCACCGGGAAAAACTGAATATTTACCAGCAAATTTTCACTAAAGATTTTGCAACAGCTGACGAACAGAACCGCACCTTGTATATTCATAAAATGATTCTGCAACTCGGCATCGACCTGGAAGAAGGTTGGATTGCCTGGTTAGAAACCATTATTCCAAAATTAAAACAATTCAATGATGCAGCTACTAGCTAGCATAGAACAAAAAGGACTCAGTCTATGTCATATTACAAAATGCCTGACGGCGAAATGCTTTTTGTACGCGAATATGGACAGGGTCAGCCCGTACTGGTGTTGTCTGGTCTTGGGATGTTGAGCTGGCAATGGGCCGCTTTCCTGTATCCACACCGGCACCAGTTCCGCTTTATTATTCCAGAATGGCGCGGTTTTGGCGCTTCCAGTGATTGCAAGATTCCCGATATGGATGCGATTTCTAGTCACTGGCTGGATGTACAATCCGTAATGCAGCAGTTAAATCTGGATAAGGTGATTGTGATCGCCTATTCGATGGGCGCGACAACCGCCATGCATGGCATGCAGTATGCAGATTTTGCCGAACATGTGACTGCCTATCTGCATATTGACCAGACGCCAAAAATCCCAGTCGATGACAGCTGGGCTTATGGCCTGTTTGGAGAACATCATCCGGTCTTTATTTCTCTTTTGACCCAGATTTCCGAATTACTGGCACAGCATCAGGATGTGAAATACATTAAAGATCTGGACAGCAACACCCGTCATCAGATCGCCAGACTCTGGCTACAGTTTATTGGCCTGCAAAATAACAATAAATATAGCCTGAAAGCCTTTGAATGGATTCTCAATCAGCCACGTCTACAAAGTCTGTTACTGCCATCGAATCGGGTCGATTATATGGCTTGGTATATCAATAATTATCTTTATCACAGGGAAGATTACCGTGCTGCAATTCAGAAACTGCAATGTCCAGTGACATTCCTGAGTGGTGCACAATCCAAACTCTATCCAGTTGAAGGCCAAACCCTAGTTGCGCAAAGTATCCCACACGCCAAACAGGTTCGTTTTGAAAAATCCGGGCATACCCCGCTGCTGACTGAACCAGTCAAATTCGGTAAGGAAATCGCAGCCTTCTTAAAAGGCAATGCGAACCAAAACAATCAGGCAGCTTGAAAGCGTAAGGAAACAAAATGAAAAAACTGGTGTTCTTCTCAGGTGCTGGCATGAGTGCCGAAAGCGGTATTAATACCTTCCGTGATAGTGATGGTTTATGGGAACAGCATCGCGTAGAAGATGTCGCAACACCGGATGCTTGGCGATGTAATCCTGCATTGGTACAGCGTTTCTATAATGAACGGCGCAAAAAGATCCTTGCTGCACAACCGAATGCCGCACATCAACTCATTGCTGAATTGGAAGATACCTATGACGTGCATGTAATTACCCAGAATATTGATGATCTGCATGAACGTGCTGGTAGTTCGAATGTTATTCACCTGCATGGCAATATCCGTCTTGCGAAAACTTCCGGACCGAAAGCCCAATACACCACCGAGTTTTATCCAATTGAAGGGGCTGAGCTGGATCTCAATAAACACTTCTGCAAGGATGGCTATCCGCTACGACCGCATGTGGTCTGGTTTGGTGAAGCGGTGCCAGCTTATGAAGAAGCTCAGGATTGTGTACAGGATGCCGATATTTTTATCGTGATAGGTACCAGCTTACAGGTCTATCCGGTCGCTGGTTTGGTGCAGGAAATTCCACCGAATTGCACGGCTTACTATATTGATCCCAAAGCCAATCAGCAGCACTTACCTCCTCAGTTCGAAAAGATTGCCATGACAGCGACTCAGGGCATGCAATATCTCAAAGATAAGCTACTGAATGAAGTTGCATAAGTGATAAAAAACAAAGTCTGCATTGACACCACGCAACAATGTATTTTTAATCCCTTCATTGTTGCGTAAATGGAATGAACTAATGCTGACGGACCTAGATGATTTTTATTGTTTTGCTCAAGTAGTCGAACATGGCGGTTTTAGTGCTGCAGAACGTGCCACAGACATTCCGAAATCTAAACTCAGTCGCCGGGTCTATAATCTGGAAGAACGTCTGGGTGTCCGTCTGATTCAGCGCAGTTCTCGCCATTTTGCCGTGACTGATATTGGCATGAATATTTACCGTCATGCCCAAGTCATGCTGAATGCCGCCCAAGCAGCCCATGATCTGGTCGATCATCTAAGTACAGAACCACGCGGCACGATTAAACTCAGCCTGCCCGTTTCCATCGCACAAAACGAAATGGCACGGATCCTTCCAGCCTTTTTAAAACAATATCCTGAAATCAAGATTCAGATGATGGTCACCAACCGTCGGGTCGATATTATTAATGAAGGTTTTGATATTGCCCTACGTGTTCGTTCCAGTCTGGATGATGATCCAAATCTGGTGATCCGTCAGTTCGACCAGATCGAGCAGCATCTGTTTGCCAGTCAAGGTTATCTGAATGAATTTGGTCACTTGAAAAATCCGGAAGAGCTCTCTGAGCATAAAATCCTGAGTATGGCGGAAGAACATACTGAACAATACTTGGTGCTCCATAACAGCACGCAGGAACAGAAAAAGATTCGGATTACGCCAACAGTCCTCGGCTCTGACCTAAACATGCTGGCCCAACTGGCGGCATCTGGTTGTGGCATTACCCTGTTACCGGATAACGTGGTGCAGCAATATGTGGAACGTGGTGAATTGGTACGAGTATTGCCGGAATGGAAAGCAGCGCATGGGATTTTCCATATGGTCTATCCATCCCGTCGTGGACTATTACCAGCTGTGCGGGTATTTATTGATTATCTGGTAGCACATTTACATCACGCTTAAAGGTTAGATCAGCTACATATCGTAAATACAAAAAAGGCCCATCCACAAGGGATGAGCCGTTCAGAGTCACTACAGCATTAAAACAATTCAATTTCTCTGGAGGAGACAAGGTGAATGTCTGCTCTAACCTTTCACTTTTCTAGTCATTCACCATGATTGAATAACCGAATCAGTGAGAGGTGTTGCAACTTCATGAACTCAAATATAGAGAATGAATCTCATTTACACCACTACAGCCTGTAAGCTTTTGTGTGTTCTTGCAAGTGTTTGTATAGGTTCGTTTACATTAAAAAAAGCACTGACTTGGGCTAAATCAATGCTTTTTTTTAAAACTGGACTTATAACGTTTTTTTAAATCTCAGGATAAGAACCTGTACCTTCTGGCCATGGAGATAACAGTTCAAAACCGGTATCTGTCACATAGACCATGTGTTCCCATTGTGCAGATAATGATTTGTCGGCAGTCACCACAGTCCAGCCATCTTTCAGCTCTTTCACGCGAGCTTTACCCAGGTTCACCATCGGCTCAATGGTAAATACCATACCTTTTTTCAACACAATGCCCTGACCCGGCTGACCATAGTGCAATACGTTTGGCTGTTCGTGATAGACCTTACCAATACCATGACCGCAATATTCACGTACAATGCTATAACCTTCACGATGTGCAACCGACTGGATCGCATGACCAACATCGCCTAAAGTTGCTCCAGGTTTTACTGCATGAATCCCAGCCACCATGGCTTCATAAGTGGTTTCCACCAGTTTTTTCGCTTCTGCTGATGGCTTACCGACATAGTACATCCGGCTGGTATCACCAAAGTAACCATCTTTAATGATCGCAACATCGATATTAATGATATCGCCATCTTTTAACACCACGTTTGGCGATGGAATACCATGACAAACCACTTCATTCGGTGAAATACAGGTGGTTTTGGTATAACCGTAATAACCCACATTCGCAGGAATCACTTTCAGGGTATTTACAATAAAGTCATTACAGAGATCATCCAGATATTCTGTCGTGACACCCGGCTTCACATGCTCCCCGATCATCGCTAAAACTTCTGCAGCCAGACGGCCAGATATACGAAGTTTTTCGATATCTTGTTCAGTTTTAAGAGTAATCGTAGAAGCTCTCATGTGCTTATCCTCAATTTGAATCCATGAATTATAGTCCTTTTTTGTGAACAATGTCGCACATGAATTAGCACTATCGTGTAGCACGATTCGGCTGAAAGATAAAATCGATGACGATTTGTACAATTAAATTCTCTCTGCTTTTAAGCTTTTTGAAGCTTGAAACTTACTAAAAGTTTAATTATTAATAAATTTCAATTATATATTTCTACCAAATTTTAAATGATCATTTTTTCGATCATGGAGATCAGTAAAATCAAGGCTTTCAGCTAGAAAATAGACTCCAAAAAATACTCCTTTTCTACTAAAATCGTTTTCTTTTTTATCCATCTCCCTCTATGACAAGTCTCCGTACTCGAGATATTGTTGCTTTAGGTTTTATGACCTTTGCCTTATTTATTGGTGCAGGCAACATTATCTTTCCACCGATTGTGGCTCAACAAGCCGGTGAGCACGTATGGTTTGCTGCCTTAGGTTTTCTGATTACGGCAGTTGGCCTACCTGTCATCACCATTGTGGCATTATCCCGTGTTGAAGGTTCTATCCAGATCTTAAGTTCACCTCTCGGTAAGGCAGCCAGTCTGCTACTAACCGTGGTCTGCTATCTAGCTGTGGGCCCATTATTCGCAACTCCGCGTACTGCAACCGTTTCCTATGAAATCGGTTTCTCATCGCATTTCGGTACGGCACCCAGCAGCCTGCTGATCTATAGCGTGATCTATTTTTCGATCGTGACACTGGTTTCCCTATATCCAAATAAAATTCTGGATACTGTCGGCTACTTCCTGTCTCCATTGAAAATCATTGCCCTGATCATTCTGGGTGTGACCGCTTTTGTATTACCGACAAGCAATCCGCCGGCAGCCATCGGCAACTATGTATCTAGTCCTGTAACTGAAGGTGTTGTGAATGGTTATCTGACCATGGATACACTGGGTGCCCTGGTATTCGGGATCGTGATTGTGCGTGCGATTACATCTCGTGGCGTGACTGACGGTAAGCTGATCACCAAATATGCAGTCAATGCAGCCGTGATTTCAGGTATTGGCCTGACACTGGTTTATCTGAGTCTGTTTAAACTGGGCTTGGGCAGTCATGATATTGCTCCAAATGCCGAGAATGGCGCGATTATTCTACATGCCTATGTACAACATGCTTTTGGTGATATGGGCGCTTATTTCCTTGCAACCATGATCTTTATTGCCTGCATGGTGACTGCGATTGGCCTGACCTGTGCCTGCGCGGAATATTTCTCGTCGATTACCCGCATCCCTTATAAAGCCTTTGTGTTTATTCTGGTTGGATTTTCACTGGTGATTTCGAACTTAGGCTTGACCAAACTAATTGCCGTATCTGTGCCTGTGCTGAGTGCAATTTATCCGCCTGCAATTGCAGTGATCCTGCTGAGCTTTTGCGGACATTTCTTTAAAAAGCCTGCACATGTAGTCGCACCGACAACTTTGGTTGCCTTTATTTTCGGTATTTTTGATGGTTTGAAAGTCGCTGGATTTGAATTACCTGCAGCACTCCAGAATTTACCGCTTTCTGAACAAAATATGGCCTGGCTCATCCCTGCCCTGATTGTTCTTGTGATTACAGCTGTCATTGACCGCATCAGAAACTAATCTTTCCGTGCAGTGTCGATAAATCGGATTTTTACCCAAGATACGATTTAAGCGTGATCAATAATTGTCATGTTTTACCCAAACTGGCACTTATTGGTTCAAATCACTGTTTCAAGTTCAGTCTAAAAATTTAATTTGCTCATACACCCATCTTAATAAACTGCCTTTAAAGGTTGAGCTGAATAACAAAAATAAAAATATTTCCTGATTAAGTTATTTATTTTTAAAAATTTATCGTAATAAGCCTACACAAGTGAAGCTTCTGCTATCGAGCTCATACCTATTTTTACATTCCCTTCGCATTCAATGCCCATTCTTGGCGTAGTATTTGCTTCTTTCTGAGTGTACTTATCAGTTTTTAATGCTTTTAGAGACTGAAATAGTATAAGTGAACTGTAGAGTCGAAATAATTCATCTAAATCTACGACTAAAGAGAGGCAATAACGCCGTTCCAGTTATAGGGAGCTATTGAAAAGTTTCGATATTCGAAGTACAACTGTATATTCAATTCTGATTAAAAAGCTCAGTTTTGAATACCAATAACACTAAAAAATAGGAGGGATGGAGATGTTATCAGTACATTTCAATAAGCAAGTCTTCATTGACGCTCTTAAAGCCAATTCTAACCTTGTGGTGTTTTTAAGCACTACCTTTGCGCTTATGTTGACTTTAATTGTGCACTGCGTAATTCAAGGAAATTTAAAGCCAGAGTACTTAGCATATGCGCTGATCGTCTCGGCTGCATTTTATCTGTGGGTGGTCATTGACCAGAAATATCGCTAATCAATAAGAATATTGAGCCATATGGATGACCTGGCCACTCATCCATATGGTAGAAAAAATTTAAGGCCAATTTCCAGCAAAACATCCCCTAGAAATATCTCCAATTCCTCTTAAAAAAGTCCCTGAATTACCCCCAAAAGTAAAATACTGGTTCCTCCAAACTCTGCAACAATCAGCCCGATCATGAAGAGTGTCAAAACAAAGCCCGGCAAATGAAACTTACCTAATTGATGAGGTTGCTTGAACTGATTGGTAGTGTCCTTTAAAAAGCCATGGAGCGCATAGGCACTAATCGCAAAGGCAAAAAAGGCTACATTTGCAACCACGCAAATCAAGTTCACCTGTTCTGAAAAGGCTGAATAATGCGCCAGCACTGCCAAAATCAGGGTTGCCGGTGCATAAAGCAGACTACTGCGATGGGCAATATCAACATAATAGTGCGCACGTGACTGCGATGATTTACGAATTTGTAGGTATTTCCAGATGCCCGTCAGCATCCCCACCCATAAAAATATCCCGCTAAAAATAATTGCGATTTTGACTGCAAGGCTGAGTTCAATTGGCTGCATAGCTGATTCCATTCATTTCTTTTTTGACTTTTGGGTCATAGTTATCACACGTTTCTTTTGGGAACTTCTGTACATTATTCATGGTTATAAGTCCAAGAATAAGTGTAACGCATGTCAGAATTTGAAACATTGACTATCACGTGCAAGGATGGCTACCCATTGGCTGCACGCTTCTATGCAGCCAATCAAGAAGCCGATGCAAGGTTCTACCCTGTGCTGGTCTGCCCAGCCACTGGGATTACTACGCAGTTCTATCACAGCTTTAATTTATGGCTACAGGCACAAGGCTACGCTGTTTTGTGTTTTGATTTCCGAGGTATTGGCAAGTCTTTATATGGCCCGCTGAAGCATTCCACTGCCAGCATTGTGCAATGGGGTCAGTATGATATTCCGGCTGCGATTGATGCCTTGCTGGAAAAGACTCAAGCTAAAAAAGTGATTTTGATCGGTCATAGTGCTGGTGGTCAGTTGCTCGGCATTGTGCCGAACTATGACAAGGTTGCAAAAGTTGTAGCAGTATCGGGTTCAACTGGCCATGTCAAAGGCTTAAAAGGCCGTACCAAGCTGCTCGCCCCGGTGATGTTTGATGTGATTTTCCCAATATCACGTTTGACTTTGGGTTATGGCCCTACCAGCAAGATTGGCATGGGTGAGAATCTGCCGAAAGACGTGGCCAAACAATGGGCTCAGTTCTGTAGCAAGCCAGGTTATGTGATCAATGCGATTGGTAAAACGGTGCCAAAAACAGAAGATCATCATAAACAGATCACCTGCCCAATTACAGTCCTATGGAGTTCGGATGATGAGATTGCTACTGAAGCCAATGTGAAAGATCTGATCCGTTTATATCCAAATGCCAAAACCAGCCATAAGGAACTGAATCCTGCTGCTTTGGGTCATCAGGCGATTGGTCATATGCTAATGTTTAAACGCAGCCACCAGAATTTATGGCCGATGATCGAACAGGAAATTGCTTCGATTCAATAATTATTCAAATTTGTGCTTTATATCATCAGGTTCGTAATTCGGCCTGATGGTCTTTTTATTTAGCATTACTTAGAACAGAAGTTTCATTATCTTTTACTGGGGTTTTATGTTCTAATGCACTTAGTATGAGATGAGCCTTATATGAGTATCACGAGAGTGATACGACTAGCCCCGTTAATTTTCTAAATTACGGGGCTTTTTCATAGGCTTTCTTTTACGGTATATTACTGTTTCTCCGTATTTTTGAAACACCCAATCTTTTGCTTGTTGGTCGGTGACTTTTTCACAAACATAGTAGTCATGATCCCAAGCTTCTTGATGGAAAATGACCTGTTTACGGTAGACAACTTGTTTTCCATTTTCAACACAGACAAAGCTGTCGCCTTGGTCTTTGACTTGGGTTCCGTTTAGGAAGCCGCCAATACAGAGGAAGCTGGATTGTTTTGCCATTACAATAAATATCTTTTCAACAGAATTACATTTTAGCGTATTGCAAAGACTCCTTATAATACAAATCCCGATTTAATTAATATTTTCAATTTCCCGCAAAAATTTAATGGCATTCACAACACTATTAAATATAAATTTACTTTCAGTTTTATTTAATGGTTTATTATCGTGTGCTAAGCTCTGATTATTTCTAACATCATTAAATGCTTCTAAAATTGATATATTACTTTTCAAAATACGTTCTGCCATACCACTTTCTAGTTTGTCTTTTTTCTTCAAATCTTTAATATATTCCCCTAATAGACTATGCAAAGGCTTATCTTTGTCTAAATCAATGCTATTTTTTGCACATATTTCACGAATAAAATTCGTTGTAAATGTATGCAATCTATCAACAGCAGCTTCAGGATTTCCTCTATCCAAACTACTTTTCATCTCACTGATCAGAAGCTCCAAAGTAATATTATTGGAATTAATACCATTACTAAGCTCGGAAACGTCAGGATTTCCATTTTGTAATCGTTCCGCAATTGCTATACATTCCTCCATTAATTTAGGATTACTATCAGCAAAAACACCTTCTCCATCACCATAGGAAATTAGTGCTTTAAGCACTCTAGAAACAATGAAATCTTCTTCTATTTCCCAAAATGCTCTTAATCTTTTAGCTTTCGAAGTGCCATTTTTAAAGTATTTTGGATTAGTAATATCTATATCCAAATCAGAAAAAAATTCAGCAAATGTTTTATCACTGAAATTTAAAACATAACCAGTTTCCATTCCTAAAATTTTTTCAATTTTTCTTTTTTCTATATGTCCTAATGTTGACATCAATAACTCCGAAAAAAATAAGGGCTGATTTCTCAGCCCTTATTCTTAACTCAATTTAATTTATTTTTCAATAAATTAGCTTAATTGAGCAGCAGCGATTTTCTTAGTATCAACAGTTCCAGCTGCATCTGTGTAAGTACCCATCTTGTCGAAATTCAGGTACTTGTAGATGTCAGCAGACATGCTGTCGATTTGAGAAGCGTACTGTTGGTATTCTTCTGGAGAAGGCAATTTACCCAGAACCGCAGCAACAGATGCAAGCTCAGCAGAAGCCAAGTAAACGTTTGCACCTTGACCTAAACGGTTAGGGAAGTTACGAGTAGAAGTAGATACTACAGTAGTGTTAGGTGCTACACGTGCCTGGTTACCCATACACAGTGAACAGCCTGGCATTTCTGTACGCGCACCAGCTTTACCGTAAGTGTTGTAGAAACCTTCTTCCATCAGTTGGCGTTCGTCCATACGAGTTGGAGGAGCTAACCACAGACGAGTAGATAAAGAACCACCAGGTACTTTGTCTAGAAGTTTACCAGCTGCACGGAAGTGACCGATGTTAGTCATACAAGAACCGATGAACACTTCATCAATTTTCGCGCCTTGAACTTCTGAAAGAAGTTTAGCATCATCTGGGTCATTCGGGCAGCAAAGAACTGGCTCAGTGATTTCTGAAAGGTCGATTTCATACACTTTAGTGTATTCAGCGTCAGCATCAGCTTTAAGAAGTGATGGGTTAGCCAACCATTTTTCCATGTTCTCAACACGGCGAGCCATTGTACGAGCATCGCCATAACCTTCAGAGATCATCCACTTAAGCATAGTGATGTTTGAACGAAGGTATTCAGCAACTTTCTCTTCAGAAAGAGTGATCGCACAACCAGCAGCAGAACGTTCAGCAGAAGCGTCAGAAAGTTCGAACGCTTGTTCTACAGTCAGGTCAGTTTCCATTTCTGTCAGGTCGATCTCAAGGATACGGCCAGAGAAGATGTTTTTCTTACCTTTCTTCTCTACAGTCAGGTCGCCTTCTTTGATTGCGTAGTAAGGGATCGCGTGTACCAAGTCACGTAGAGTGATACCAGGTTGCATTTTACCCTTGAACTTCACAAGTACAGACTCAGGCATGTCAAGTGGCATTACACCAGTTGCAGCAGCGAACGCTACCAGACCAGAACCTGCAGGGAAGGAGATACCGATTGGGAAACGAGTATGAGAGTCACCACCAGTACCAACTGTATCTGGAAGAAGCATACGGTTTAACCAAGAGTGGATAATACCGTCGCCTGGACGTAGAGAAACACCACCACGGTTCATGATGAAGTCAGGCAGTGTGTGTTGCATTTCAACGTCAACTGGTTTTGGATACGCAGCTGTGTGACAGAAAGATTGCATTACCAGGTCAGCAGAGAAGCCAAGACATGCAAGGTCTTTCAGTTCGTCACGAGTCATAGGACCAGTTGTATCCTGAGAACCAACTGTAGTCATCTTAGGTTCGCAGTAAGTACCTGGACGGATACCTTGACCTTCTGGAAGACCACAAGCGCGACCTACCATTTTTTGAGCAAGGGTGAAGCCTTTGCCGTTGTCAGCAGGTTGAACTGGAGTACGGAACAGAGTTGAAGGCGCAAGACCTAGCTCTTCACGTGCTTTAGCAGTCAGACCACGACCGATGATCAGGTTGATACGGCCACCAGCGCGAACTTCGTCTAGAAGTACTGGAGTTTTCAGTTCAGCTTCAGCGATTTGAGCGCCAGCTTTGAATGCAGTTACTTTAGCTGCTTCGCGATCGATTTTCAGAGTGATTTCGTCACCCATGTTCATGTTAGAAACATCGATCTCAACTGGTAACGCACCAGCATCTTCCATAGTGTTGAAGAAGATCGGAGCAATTTTACCGCCTAAGCAGTAGCCGCCTTCTTTCTTGTTAGGAATGTGTGGGATTTCTTCACCGAAGAACCAAAGTACAGAGTTAGTTGCAGATTTACGAGAAGAACCTGTACCAACAACATCACCTACGTAAGCAACCTGGTTGCCTTTCGCGATCAGTTCTTTGATTTGGCTTAATGGACCAACTTCACCTGGTTTTTCAGGTTTGATACCGTCACGTTCGTTTTTCAGCATTGCATTAGCGTGCAATGGAATGTCTGGACGGCTCCAAGCGTCTTGTGCAGGAGAAAGGTCATCAGTGTTAGTTTCGCCAGTTACTTTGAAAACTGTCAGTTTGATTTCTTCTGGAACGTCTTTACGGCTAGTGAACCATTCAGCATCAGCCCAAGATTGAAGAACTGCTTTTGCATTTGCATTGCCAGCTTTTGCTTTGTCAGCTACGTCGTGGAATGCATCAAATACAAGCAGAGTTTTTTTCAGCGCTTCAGCAGCAAGTTCACCTAGAGCAGCGTCATCTAAAAGTTCTACTAAAGGAGCAACGTTATAACCACCAAGCATAGTGCCCAGTAAGTAAACCGCACGTTCTTTAGAAACTAGTGGAGAAGTCGCTTCGCCTTTTGCCACAGCAGCTAAGAACGCAGCTTTTACGTATGCAGCTTGGTCAACACCTGCAGGAACACGGTTTTCAAGCAAGTCAACAAGGAATGCTTCTTCACCCGCTGGTGGATTTTTTAATAATTCAACTAATGCAGCAGTTTGAGCATCGTCAAGTGGCTTCGGTGGGACTCCGAGTGCGGCACGTTCTTCAACGTGTTGGCGGTAAGCTTCTAGCACGGTGTTATTCCTCTTTTTTAAAAAATTACCTGTGAATTCCAGCTTTCTAAAAGCTTCACAGATAATATGGACTCCAAAATTTTACTAAAATTCCTGTTAAAAGTTAATGCAAGTAAAGTGTTTCTTTGTGATGCTCATTATTTTGTAAATAAATGATGTGCATAATGATTATTTGATAATCAGAATTCCATTGTCTTGCATAGATTCGCCCCATACAGAAGCACTTTTAGCCGAATTTCTCTTATAAAAAAGGCAACACGAATGTTGCCTGAATTGTTTAGAAAAAGATACTCCACCTTAGTGGACAGTGCAGCTGTGCAAATATTGATTTAATGCCTCACGACATCCCTCAAATTTGACGATACATTCGTCTTCATAAGAGCCTTCATGGTTGTTACTAGCAAAGGAAATATCCACCAGATACAGTTTTTTATTTTCATCCAGCACACGTTTCAGGCTAACTTTATCACCTTTACTGAGTACATAATGTCCCCCGCCAATAATCGCCATACCTTGCTCATCTTCGAGCAGCAGATCAGCATGGTGTAAATATCCAACGACATTCATCATCCTGCTCCTTTTCTTGTTTTATCTTGAATCCATTATTCAATATAAAGATAAGCATTTCTATATTTATGATTTAGGTTTTGTCGGATTTTTGTACTAATTGATTGCTTAGGCTATTTATATTTTTAAAATCCGAATTCGAATATATTTCGCATTAGGTATTTGTAGTATTTTATTTTAAATCGGCGTAAAAAAACCGTTCCTTAGAACGGTTTGTAATCTGGCATTTCATCATGCGGTGTCGCAGTGCATTTTTCGGTGTATTTGACACGAACCGCTTCACGGGAAGCATCAACATCTTTGGTGATTTCAGCCATTGGCATTTTATAGACATCATCAATGATGGTCATGATGAAGCCCTTGGTGGTTTCATCCTCAATCTTGTCGGCATGTTCAACAGCTTTGTCTTTCTCAATGCCATTCTGACGATCCAGCATAATGCTACGTGCAGCATTCCCCACACTACGGCAATAGCCTTGCCACTGCTCTTCAGGGGTGAGTGGTTTTTTCTCGGCACAACCAACCAGCGCGACCAAGACAGATAAAGCAAGTAACTTTTTCATGAACTTCTCCTTACGCCGGTCAATATAAAAGATCACGGCACTTTTGTCATTTAATTTGCATATTCCCCTAGCTATAAAAAAAGCCCCATACAGGGCTTTCTTATTTCAGGGATTTTAACCGCAAGTGGCCTGAACAATTTTTCCAGTTTTCGGATCAGTCGTTACTGTGACACGATCTTCACGGAAGTCCATGGTCACAGGCTGACCCGGTTGTACCATACGCACGATTTTGGCTTTGGTTTTGTCTTTAATTTTTGCTTCGCTTAAACCAGACTGGCCGATCAGGCTATGTGCCGCTTCAGACAGACAGATGTCCTGATGACTGCGATAAAAAGCCCATTCCTCGATGACTTTACCATCTGGCAGATGACAATAACCGACCTGACCATCGACTTCATTATGGATTTCCAGTTTACCACCTTGCTCGATACAAAAGGCACTAGCTGGATTCGCCATACCCACTTTCGGTGCTTTTTCTTCTTCCGGCTGCCCTGCACATCCTGTCAATGCTGCAACCAGTACACCTAGACACATTAATTTTTTCATAGCTGATCTTCTTCTGTAGGATCATTTCGGCCAATTTAGCATATTCGTACTAAAAAAACTTTATACAAATGTATGAAAATTAAGGCTAAAGGGTATTTTAAATTAATCTATTAAACCGGTAATTTACTTAAGGCAAATTTATTACAAGATGACGCATTAAACAGATTTGAGTACCGCCCTGCTTTGCGCTACCATTTGTTTGAATATTAAACTTTTCTGCCGCCATGCAAGATCCCCAGTTCTCCCTGAAAGAATACCTCGTGACCGTACAAGAGGTGGTCAAACTCACCTTTGATACCCCGGTCTGGGTCAAAGCGGAAATTCGTAACCTGAATATCAAGGGCGGACACTATTATCTGGAGCTAGCAGAAAAAGACCCGGATAACGATCAGGTGATTGCCAGCTGTCGTGCCACCATCTGGAAATTTGCAGCGCAGAAGATCGTCAGCCAGTTTGAACGTGAAAGTGGAATTGAATTTAGCCGTGACCTAAATGTCCTGATCAAGGTAAAAGCCAATTTTGATCCACAGTATGGCTTTTCCCTAAATATTGTCGAAATCGATTCCAGCTATACCTTAGGTGACATTGCCCGACGTTATCAGGAAATCGTACAGCGACTGACCGCTGAAGGATTATTGGAAAGAAATAAACAGCTTCCCGCCCCTTTTGATCTGAACCGGATATTGGTTATTGCACCTGAAAATGCGGCAGGTCTGGGCGACTTTAAAAAGGATGCCGATGCACTGGCAGCCGCGCATGTCTGTGAATTTATTTATCACTCGGCAACTTTTCAGGGAAATACCGCGCCACAAAGCATCCGGCAAAGTCTAGCACAGGGCTTAAAACAATGGGCGGAAGACTTTGCTACGGCGCCCGATCTGATTGTGATTATTCGCGGTGGTGGCGCAGTGAATGATCTGGCATACCTAAATGACTATGAACTGGCTGCCCTGCTGTGTAAACGCAGTGTCCCAATCTGGGTCGGTATCGGTCATGAAAAAGACCGAACTATCCTGGATGAAATTGCCTATCGATCCTTTGATACCCCAAGTAAGGTGATTGCCGGAATCCGTAATCATATTGTCGAGCGGGTCCAGGAAGTCCTGTCCTATCTGCAAACCATTCAACGTGCTTCCCGGCAGCAGATTCAAGCTTATCAAAGCCAGAATGATCAATTGTTAGCATTAATCCAAAGCCTTACCAATGCAAAAGTAACGGAAGCTTCAAAAGAAATTTCTCAGCTTAAAACCAGTATCAGCAATCTGGCTCGTCAACAAACCCGCATGGCACAACAGCAGATTGAAGCCCTGTTACGTGAAACCCTGATTCAGAATCCGAAAACCGTACTGTCCAAAGGCTATGCCATCGTCCGCCAGCAAGGTCATGCCATTCGTTCCGTGCAGGAACTGGAACATGAGGTTCAGGTCGAAATGCAGGACGGAACATTTGCAGCCCACATTATCCAGGTAAATCCCTATGAGCAATGACAACACCTTAAGCTTTAAAGAAGGCTACGAAATCCTGAAACGCAATGCTGAACTGCTTGATGCCCAGCAGGAACCGGATATTGATAATTTGATGAAGATTGTTGAGGAATCTATGGCCGCCTATAAGGCCTGTAAAACGCGTGTCGATGCAGTACAGCAGGCGCTGGATGAAACTTTTAAAGAGTAATACTCTAAGACAGTTCCCTTTTTAGTGCCTTAAATACTACTGTGATGATAAAGGTTAATATTGCTTAGGCTATTTCTCAAATAGAAAGCTTTCTTCCTTGAAGGCTTTTATCTCTCGAATGTCTATTTTTGCTCTCTCAGTGGATGCTCAGGTTCTGCATTCGGTTTCTTCTCCGGCTTGATGCCCTTATAAGAAGACTGGTTACCTTTGTCATCATTGGATTCCTTATGCGGTGTTACATCTTTATCGGATTGCTCTTTTAATTTGCTCATATACGTATTCCCTTTCCAAATTAACTTAGTTCATAGATATCAGATCGGGAATCAACATCAATAAGAGAAATGTTGTGCATTTTTACCAACTCAAGAAAGTTTCTGAAAAGTACACATAAAAAAAAGCCCTCAACTGAGGGCTTGATTACATTAGAAACGCCAATTGTAGAACAAGTCGATCGCCCGTTCGAGAGACTGACTGGCTTCCATATATAAACGCTGATTGATTTGATAACGCAAGGTCAGTTTGTTTACCGGAGTAAATACACCAACACCATAACGGATAAATAGGTCTGGCGTAATATAACCGGTTACGGATACCTGCGTATCATCCCCTGTACCTTGCGCATCTAACGCTAAACCACTTAGACCAAAAGTACGACCGATCTGGTTGGTCAAGGCACGGGTACCACCCAAGCCCAAACTGATGCCGGCTGCCGCAATGGTATTGTTCACATCCGATCTAAAGCTTTCAGTCTGACTGAGTGCCGAACTCCCTTCATTGATACGCCCCGTAATCAGCGCATTTAATGCTTCCTGTTCAGACAGGCCAGCATCGTTATAAACCTGAATTGCTGGGTTAGAGGCTGTACCAGTAACACGAACCCCAACAACATTCCCTTGAACGGATTTATTGGCATCAATATCAAGCGTTGGATTTGACAATGGACCATTGAAACGAGCAATGGCACGATTCAGATCCAGACTCTGACCATAGGCTTCAATCTTCACACGTTGAGACACACCAATTGCACCATTGGCACGCATCGCAGTTTCCAGACCACGTTGAGACAGATTGACACGCCCCAGCAGTGGAATACGACTATCAAAGCCCTGGAAAATCACCTGATTGCCCAGCGAAACGGAAATATCAGCACGAATATCCCAAGGACGCGCTGCGCGAAGAATGGCTAGCTGATCTTGACCTTCGCGTACCACTCGTACATCCGATGAAACGCCAACCACCGGTTTCGAAGCTTCCGGCATCGAAATCAGAGCACGTGGTACTTGTACTGAACCATTTAGGCTCAGTTTTTTATTAAATGGATACATATCCAGAGTTAAATCTGGAGTCACTACAGCTGTGATCAATGGTGCCTGACGAACTAACAGGTTTTCACCTTTCATGTGCAGCTGCACGCGCATTTCATTTTTCCAGTCGACTGAACCAGTCAAACGGCCTACACCACGGCCACTGTTAAATGCGCCATTGATTGTGGCATGATCCTGACTCACTGCAGAATACAACTGTACATTGGTGAGATTGACTGGCAGCGAAATCATGCTAATTGCACCATCTTTGACTCGCACCTGACCATTGAGCAGTGGCTTAGTCAAAGTTCCACTGATCTTTCCGGCATAAGACAAAGTACCACTCAGGCTACGCACATCCTGAATAAATGGTTTAAAGACTTTTAGCTCGACCTGGTTAAAAGCGACTTCTCCGCGCATTGGCAGGTTGTCACGATATGGATCAATGATGACATTGGCATAACCAGTACCGATTTCCGGAGCTTTCACATCTAGACGGATTTGCAAGCCTTCAGCCACACTCTTCGCCACCAGGCCCACTTCATCATATTTCATGGTCTGACCCAGATATTGCGTATCTTCCGCAGCAAGACCGACCACACCGTTACGAGTCACCAGTTTGGCATCAATTTTGGGTCGTGCCCCTTTAGCCCAAGTGGCTTTAGCATAACCATTCACTTTACCTGTGATCGCAATACCTTCAGGCATAAAGGCACTGAAATCATCCAGATCGACATTTCGTGTCTGGAAGGACACGCTGGCACGATTTTTATTTACACGAATTGGCTGATCAAAACACAACTGGCTTTGCTGACTGGTCCAACAATGTGCACCGACAAACAGATCTGATTGTGCCGTATTGTAAATCACCGAAGCACTTTGCCGCTGTACCAGTCGGGTACGCAGAGAGTCAAAATCTCCTTTCTGGATCTGACCGAGCCAGTTATTTTGGGCATTAAAGCCGCCTACCAGCTGTACATAGAAGCTAGTCAGCTTGTTCTCAGCCTGTAATTGCAGCACATGTGCAGCACGGGTACCCGCTAGCGATATCTGACCTTTGGTAATCTGACGGTTACCACTACGCAAGTTGTCCATAGTGGCAATCAGCAAGGTCGGAGTATTTTGTGACGTTGGCAACTGGCCCTGTATTCGGATTTTTTTCACGCTAAAAACGTTATTAAAAGCAAAATCGTCTACCGCCAGATTGGCTGAAGCACGCAGGCGTGGCTGAGCCTGCATATTCACATAGCCATAAGCGCGACCACGTAACCCTGGATAAATCTCATATAATGCTGGTGCATTAACTTTCAACTGCAGATTCTGTGCATTACCAGTCGCCTGCAGCTGGTTGTTAGCATAAGACAGGAACAGATTATTAGCTTCAAACTGACGGGGCACAAAGCCACTCTGTTTGCTGTCAATAATCATCGATAGGTTACCTGTACCACGTACCGGCTTGTTATTCAGTACACCGGCCAGATTCAGTTTCTCGATCTGAATCCGTTTCAGTGCATCCGACCACAGGCCACGGGTTCTGACATTACCAGACAGTTCACCTTTAACACTCGAAGCAAAGTATTGTGGCTTAAAGCGTACTAGCGAAGCATTTAGATCCCAGCCAATCCCATTGGCCATATTCACGATACCATGTGCATTAATCTTGCCGGCAATACCGTCATGCTTGAATTCATCTACACGTAACAAGCTTGGAGTACCGGAAACCTTAAACTGCAGCAGGCCTTTACTCGCCGCAAACTGGCTGGCATTCAGGTTACCATCATAATGCACGGCATAACCTTTAAAGCCACCCCCCTGTTTTTCGTCATGGATAAGTAAGGCAGCAGTACTGCTTCCGGTCAGGTGCACCGTTTCATTCTGGCCCGCCAATCGACCAGTCAGATCAATACCTTTGAGATTAATAATCTGCTGGTTCGGTTTGGCATAACCACTGGCAGTGACCCGACCATTGAGGCGATCGACTGGTAATGCTGGAGCTATAGTCTGGGTATTTAAGTCCTTAGCATTTAGGACTGCATTCCATTTCAGTTGACGTTTTTGATCTGGCAATTCCACAACGGCATTACCGCTCAGGCTGCCACTTTGTGCACTGTAGTTAAAGCTTGGAACTTTTAAGATGTTATTTTTCAGATTGAGTTTGGCCTGATACATCCCCGGTGGAAGTAAAGCCCCTTCATGTGCAGAAACACCGGTAGCCACAAAAATATCCTGCTGACCATCAGTCAGGGCCAGATTAACATCGCCGGATTCACTTTTTAGCCAGCCGACATACGGCACAGCACGGTCAATATTTTTCCAGGCCACATTCATCAAGATTGGCTGAACTTTGTTATTTTTCGCCTCTGCCTGATCCAACTTGATGTTCCAGGTTTCATATTTATCAAAATCAACCAGCCCAGTTAAATGCAAGCCTTTTTCCAGTGTCCCTTTCGATGCAACTTTGGCATCAAGCATAGGAGGCAGAAAGTCCTGCACCACGTGCGGAATGACCTTGTCTTTAGGATTAAGTTTATTGACTTGTCCCGCAATATCCCAGGTAACTTTCTCATGCCAGCCGACTACACCAGCCAGACTCACCGAACCTTTCATCAGCTGACCATTAAAATCGCTAATATTCAACTGATTCACCAAATCCGTATAGCCAATCGCACTATATTGCCCTTCCGGAATATTTTGACCACTTAAATCAGTATTCAGGTTAATGTCCAGTCGCTGGATATCACCCTTAAAGTCAGCAACACCATCTTTGGTAAATAGCTGTTGATCTTTCAGAATTGGCCAATGGTACTGCTTAAACTTAAGCTGGCCAAACATCGGTACATGCGGATGCATTGGATGTACCACAGCCCAGCCGGTCAGCAAATCTGGGGTATTGGTCGCGACGCCCGCCTGAATGGTATCTAGAGAACCCCGTGCATCGACATGAATGTCACGAATGTTCAGGCTGTCATTTAATGATGGAAGATTAACAATACCTGTCGCATTCAGCGGATATTTACCATGGAAATCCATGCGCCCATTGGCTTCTCGCACCGACAGATAGCCCATGTTCATACTGGTATCTTCAAAAGTCAGTTCAGTGCCTGACCATAAACCTTCATTGATCACCACATCATAGAAATCTACGTTACTGCTATGGGTTTTAATCAATAAATGATCTAAATCCAAATGATCAACACGCAGTACAAATGGCAACCGGATATCATTAAAAGCAAATGGTTTGTCATTTGGCGGATTCTTGGTAATGATCTGCAGATTCCGTACATCGGCACGATTGAGGTGGATTTCTCTTTTGATAATGGCGCGCCAACCTAAAGTGACATCGGCACGGTCAATTTTGACATCCACAGGCTTTAAGCTGACCAGCACATTCCGCAGGATAATCCCACGCCACAGGTTACCACCTTCATATTCATAATGAATAATCTGTTGGCGTTCGAGCACCTGATCCAGCAGGAATTTACTGCCACGATCGGTCGAGAACATCACCGCCAATGCGCCCAGCAGGAAAATGATCGAAAATAGGACCGACAATAAGATGCTTCTTAAAATACGACGTTTTTTCGGCAACGGCGTATTTTCC
This sequence comes from Acinetobacter sp. HR7, assembly GCF_000773685.1. Classification (GTDB taxonomy): domain Bacteria; phylum Pseudomonadota; class Gammaproteobacteria; order Pseudomonadales; family Moraxellaceae; genus Acinetobacter; species Acinetobacter thermotolerans. Next base: position 24,687 of record NZ_JPQO01000068.1, read on the forward strand.
GGTTCTGCGTCTTGTGGTTGCTGGTTCTCTTCGACCATGTTCGTCCCAAATATCTAAAAATTCTAAAATCAGTGAATGTTATAACTGTGAGCCAATAAAGAAATGTAGCCGAATCGGATGATTATCCTCGGAAATACCGGAAGCCACATCAATACGAATTGGACCAATCGGTGATGCCCAACGCACGCCCAAACCTACCCCATATTCAGTCGGATTGCTAAAGTCCTTGTCATAGGCATTACCCGCATCAGCAAAGACAGCTGCACGCCAACCGTCCTTAAACTGGTAGTTATATTCCAGCGAGCCAATCGCTTGTGCTTGGCCACCCACCTTATAACCATTAATTTCTGGTGACAGACTCTTATAGTCAAAACCACGGATACTCTGGTCACCACCGGTAAAGTATCTCAGGTTATACGGCACTTTAGTAAAATCTTCAGTAAAAATATAGCCCGCATCGGCACGTCCCACAAACTGATGATCGGCATTTTCACCTAATGAATAGATAAAACGCCAGCCAGCATTAGCAATCGCCATATCCGCATCAGATAATAACGCTTCACTACCGACTTCCAGCTTATATGTTTGCTTAAAACCTTTGGTTGGGTTAACCCGTTTATCACTGACTGTTCGGGAAAGCTCATAACCGAATAATAAAGATTCCTGAGTTTCTGCAGCACTCACCAGGAAAGCATCTGGAATATTATTGGCATTGACTTCGCCTTGCTGGGTTAACTGATCCAAACGGTAACGTACCCCATAGGTATGCTGCCAGCTACCGCGTGGATTTTTAATAAAACGATCTGCCCCCACAACCGCAGACTCAATTAAAAGACCATTGCCTCGTGCGACATCATCGCGTTCTTCACGCTCATAACCACCGACAATACTGAAATAATCATTCAATGGATGCTTATACGGAATATTATAACGACCATCAATGGATTGACGGATTTCTGATAATTCCACGTTAGCATCAAAAGAATGTCCACGTTTGTTCACGATCGCACGGCGATACTGTCCACGGACACGCATACCGGTATCCGTACCATAACCGAGACCAAGTTCAGCACTATTCAAGGTATCGGCATTCAAAGTAACCAGCACCGGAATGACTTTTTCTTCACGGGCCTGAGCTTTCAAGCGTTCCTGTTCAGCTTCTTTAGCTTCCTGTGCGGTGCGTAATGCGCGTAAATTTGCCTGATCCTGTTCCTGACTGCCTGCAAACTGGCTTTCATCGACCACATTTTGGGTAACTTCTTCTGTAGAAGCCACCTGTTTTTTGTCCTGAACAGCTAAAGAAGACTCTGAAATTCGCTGTTCATCCACAAGTTGCTGAATGTCTGGTGGTAATTCCAAAGGCTTTTCAATTGGATCCGGTTTAACTGCATCGACCAGGGTATAGTTAAAATAACGGGTATTGGTCAGGTTATTGGCTAAAGAATTTACCCGCCAGAAACGATAATCTGCACCTTCTTGCCACGGCACCAGACTTTGTAATACATCTGGATCCAATGGAAATTCTTTAGTCGGATCACTCATCCGGAAAGTTACTGCACCCAACTTATAGGCATCACCAGTTTCATAACGCAGGTTTATGTCAGCTGTGTTCTGAGGTTGTGCCACCTTAGCATCATGCAAGCGCCAGTAGGCATCGAAATAACCATTATTGCTCGCGGCCTCGACAATACGCTCTTTAGTACGTTCATATTTACCGTGATGAAATACATCACCTTCTTCCAGTTCAGGTAATACTCCAATGACCTGGAACTGCGGTGTATTGGCACCGGCGCCACTAAATTCAATATTCTGGCTCTGCACCAGTACCGGTTCATTCGGAGTGACATAGACCCTAACACGTGAATCAGACAGTTTTTCAAAGCGGAATGCAGCATTATAGAACCCGATTGCTTGCGCTGCCTGATTCGACAAGGTACGTAGTTGTGGCAAGGCAGACTGGAAATCACTAAAGGACTCCTGGGTAAAACTAGACAGCTTGTTTTCAATATTGGCTTCTAAATTTTTATAAGCTTCATCGCGCGCTTCTGCTGAAAGCTGCTGACTCGTACCATTGCCATTGGTTTTGACAATGACTACATCCGCATCAATCCGTGGTACCTTCGCTGTCATGATTCGACGTGGCGGACGAACTTTATAAAACAAGCGCTTAAAAATATTTGGCTGTGTCGCATTTTCTGGGCGTAACTGCTGGGGTGATAACTCAGGTAAAGTCGCACCACTTTCATTGGCTTGTACCAGAATCTGGCTATCCGACTCAATATTCTGCATCAGCTGGTCGACATTCACTGGGGCCTGATTGATTTCCAGCAGTTCCTGCTGACTGATGTCGTTGACCACAATTTCAGTATTTTGAGTCTGACGGTAGGCTTGTGCTTCACGTTTAGCTTCTTCAGCGACACGGTAAATTTCATCCGCCATGGCCTGATCGACCGCCTGCACAGGCAATTCTTCTAAATCTTCAAATTCAATCGGCTTAAATGCTTCGAATTGCTGACCAGCCTGCTCCTGCTCCCGCAGCATCTGCAGGCTGTCGACATTCACTTCTGGCTGAATCGCCTGTTCGATTTTCTCAGTCGCTTCATTTTCAGTACTTGCCAGCCCCTGCTGAACGGCTTGCTGAGATAGCTCTTCAATCATTTCAGTTTGGGTAAGCGCCACCGGCGTTTCAGTCTGGGGAGTTTGTGCCATGCTGTGCTGGATGAACATCATGAAAAACATGCTCATACATAGACGGCTTCCCGTATGCGCCGGTATGAACGTACTCATACTCTGGCTGAGCAGTGTTTCTTTAAATTTTTTCTTTGCAGGCATAGAAAACTCTAAACAAATACATTCTTTAATTGATTATTTGACCGAAAAATATAAGCTAAGAAACTCGAATCTATAGGTTTTTGCCATTTCCATGGTCAAAAGTATCTTACATGAATTTTCAGGATGTTTACGCATCATTGACATTTCTTAATAAATTTTAATGTAGCCCATCCCACATGAACAATAATGAACCCCTACTCGGTACCCGTCGCTTTTTACCGATGTTTATGACGCAGTTCTTTGGTGCGTTAAATGATAATGTCTTTAAGCAGGCCTTATTGCTGGTCATTACCTATGGCTGGATTCAGCAAACCGCTAGTATCAGCACCCTGAACAATCTGGCCGCGTTGCTGTTTATCTTACCTTACTTTATCTTTTCCGCGACCGCTGGGCAGATTGCCGACAAATACGAACGTTCACAACTCATCCGTTATTTGAAAATTCTAGAAATTGTGGTGATGGTATTAGGAACAATCGGCTTCCTGACAGGGAATTTATGGATTCTGATGTTTGCCCTATTTCTGATGGGAACGCAGTCTACATTCTTTGGCCCAATTAAATACGCGATCTTGCCAGAAATCTTAAAGCCGAATGAACTGATGTCGGGAAATGCGCTATTCCAGTCGGGGACTTCACTGGCCATTCTGTTCGGTATGATTCTAGGCGGTGCCGTGATTGCTGCATCAGCTGGAAATTTATTATGGATCAGCCTGACCGTCCTGAGTATCGCGATCATCGGCTATTTTTCCAGTCGTTTTATTCTAAAACAAGACTCACCAGCACCCGAACTTCAGGTAGACTGGAATTTCTTCCGCACCAGTTTTCAGACGATTAAATATGCCAAAAGCCTGCCACTGGTATTTATGATCCTGTTAGGAAATTCCTGGTACTGGTTTTACGGTGCGACCTATCTGACCCAAATTCCACAGCTCACCATGCAAAACTTGCATGCATCTGAAAATGTTGCCAGCCTGCTATTGACCTTTTTCTCGATCGGGATTGGTTTAGGTTCTTACCTATGCCGTAAACTCGGTGGTAGTGAAGTGAATATTCGTATGGTGCCGATCGGTGCAGTGGGTTTAACTGTATTTGCATTTTACCTGGCAGCCAGTATGGCAATGGTTCCACCCCGCACGGGTGAACTGCTCGGGCTTGCGGATGTGTTTCAGCAAGGCTGGAGCTATTATCACGTGATGTTTGCTGTGACTTTGCTGGGGATCAGTGGCGGTTTTTATATCGTACCGCTGTATGCCATGATGCAGGCGCATTCTCCCCGCTCACATCGTGCGCGGGTAGTTGCAGCAAATAACATTCTGAATGCTGTTTTCATGGTATCTTCTGCTATATTCTCAATTATTATTTTAAGCGTCTTAAATTTTGATCTTAAAATACTTTTCTGTATTACGGCGGTCTTGAGCGGCATATTCACCCTGTGGCTACTGCTTCGAATTAAACCTATGCTCAACGCTACACCAGCATCATTGGAGGATTAATGCATGCGTCAATATTCAGGTGTCGATAAGCTCATTCATTCTTTTGACCAGGCATTGCGTAGTCTTGTTCCAGGAACCACCTCAGCACATCGAGAAAATCCTGCTGAAAAAACTGATGCACAACTGGCGGTTTCCGAAGCCCGTCATGTGGCTGGTCTGATGCGTGTGAATCATAGCGGAGAAGTCTGTGCCCAGGCGCTGTACCATGGCCAAGCCATGACTGCAAAATTACCGAATGTCCGCCGTGAAATGGAACAGGCTGCCATTGAAGAGCAGGATCATCTGGCATGGTGTGAAGACCGTTTGAAAGAACTAGACAGCCATACTAGTCTGCTCAACCCAGTCTGGTACACCCTGTCTTTTGGTATGGGTGCCATTGCAGGCATTGCCGGTGATAAATATAGCTTAGGTTTTGTGGCAGAAACTGAACGCCAGGTCAGCTTGCATCTACAACATCATATCAGCCAGTTACCGTCGCAAGATGAACGTTCACGTCGCATTCTGGAGCAGATGAATGAAGATGAACTGCATCACCGTGACACGGCTCTGGCTGCAGGCGGTGTGGACTTACCTCTTCCGGTGAAGATCACCATGACAGCAATTTCCAAGCTGATGACGAAAACTAGTTATTATATCTAGAGTTTTTATCAACAATTTAATAAAAAGGATCTAAATGTGAATTTAGATCCTTTTTTATATATTTTTTATTGTGTGATACCTAAAAATTCAAAATATACAATACCAGAGCCATTACCCCCTCCACTTTCATTACCGGCACCTTCAAAATTAAATAAAAATATATATGTACCCTCTTTTTCAAATGTGTATTTTAATTCTGTACCACAAACCGATTTTACATTACTGTAATTTTCGTCATAGATATAAAATCCTGTGGAAAAATAATCAACGTTAATAAAATCTTGTTTTCCACTACATCTAGATTTTTGTAATGATGTCAAAGGTGTGTCCAGCATCACAGAAATATGGCTTTGTTGCACAAACC
>NZ_JPQO01000069.1 GCF_000773685.1 Acinetobacter sp. HR7
TTGGGATTTGAATCTGCGAAACTAAAACAGTGAAAAGCCAACTTTTTGTTAGAAAAAGAAGTTTTAGCTTTTTTGTTAAGTCTGTTCAAAATGTCATTAGCGAAATATCTAATAAAGAGGGATGGGCTAAGGTTGATTTAATCATTGAAGCCCTAGAAGCAGAAGATTTCGATTTCAATCCATTAAATTATGGGTTTAATACTACTAATGAAGCATTTGATGCTATTCATGGTGGATGGTTGGAATTTAAAGAAGTGAAAAAGACCAAGTATGTAAAAGTGAATAAAGTGATGCCTTGAAAATGTGGATAAAGCCGAATTTATCCACAGCTCTTCATCTTCTTGTGGATAAATTAAGCGAATATCTCACAAATTTATCTATCATTTAGATGCATAATCAAAGTCATAACCAATAACTTGAGAACAATATGAAGACTGTTGGAAATGATTTAGTTCGTCATCAATTGCATGAAAATCGCAAGTGGTATCTAGGTTTGGGTACTTTGCTAGTGCTGTTTGGTATTGTGCTATTGGCATCCTTACCATTTGCCACACTGTCAGTGGTATTCCTGTTTGGTGTGCTGATGATGATTGGGGGCATGGTTCACCTGATTGCAGGAATTAAAATCTTTGATGGGGCATTCCGTTGGTTGTGGCTACTATTCGGGATTTTATATTTTGTCGCGGGTTATTATGCCTTTGGTACTCCAGTCAAAACTGCGATTGTGCTGACTAATCTGTTGGCGATTGTCCTGATCATTGCAGGTGTAATTCGTGTCTTAAATGCTTTTATCTTTAAAGCGTTTCGTGGTTGGGGCTGGACCTTGTTCTCCGGCATTCTGACCTTAGCTACTGGAATCATCATTTTGCTGTCACCAGATGCGCCGTTCTGGGTATTGGGTGCCTTCCTGGCGATCGATATATTATTTCAGGGCATCAATTATCTAAGCTTGGCTTCCTATATCAAACATCGTGTGCCAAAAAGTTCAGCAGATATTTAAAGAATCATTGTAAGAAAGAGCACAAATCGGCGCTCTTTTTTATTGGTATGTTTTGCTTTACCTGTAAGATGGAAAAGCATTTATAAGTGATGAAAACCATATAAAGCGGTCACACTACTTGATGAAAACTTTTGTTCTAGCTCCAGATTCCTTTAAAGAAAGTATGACTGCTGAGCAGGCTTGTCAGGCTATGCAACGTGGTATTTTGCAGGTTTTTCCTGATGCGCGTTGTATTGCTGTGCCTATGGCGGATGGTGGTGAAGGAACCGTATATGCCTTGTTACACTCATTAGAAGGGCAGCGTATTGCCTGTACCGTTACTGGTCCTTTAGCAAGCCAGCAGGTTGAAACTTATTTTGCTGTAGTCGATCAGGGGCAAACTGCTGTCATTGAAATGGCCAAAGCCAACGGTATTCATCTGCTGGAAAGTTCCCACCGTAATCCAATGCTGACCTCAACTTTTGGTACGGGTGAGATGATCAAGCAAGCACTGGATCTTGGTGTAAAGAAAATCATTATTGGACTTGGTGGCAGTGTCACTAATGATGGTGGTGTCGGGATGGCGCAGGCACTGGGTGTGCAGTTTTTCAATGCTGTAGGTGAGCAGATCCAGGTTTGTGGTGGCAACCTGGATCAGATTGAGCGAATTAATTTTTCTCACTTGGACCTTCGTTTAAAAAATACGGAAATCCTGATTGCTTCAGATGTGAATAACCCGCTCTGTGGTCCAAATGGTGCTTCGGCCATCTTTGGACCGCAGAAAGGGGCAACGTCGGAAATGGTGCAGCAGCTGGATAGAAATCTAAGTCATTTTGCTGATCGGGTAGAAGCAGGTTTGGGTATTTCCAAAAGAAACATTCCAGGCGCGGGTGCTGCCGGTGGTTTGGGATTTGGCTTGATGGCATTTGCCGGTGCCAAGCTACAATCAGGTGTGGAATTAATCATTCAACAAAGCCGGTTGGCCGAAAAAATCGCGCAGGCAGATGTTGTGCTAACTGGTGAAGGTAAGATTGATTACCAAACAGCTTTAGGAAAAACCCCGTTTGGCGTAGCTCAGGTCGCCCAGCAATTGAATAAACCGGTAATTGCGTTCGCAGGTTTGGTCGGTGAAGGGGTTGAGTCACTGTATGAGAGTGGATTTAGTCAAATTATCGGGATTAATCCTCCGGATTTTTTATTGGAAGAAGTATTAAAAAATGCGGAAACCAATTTAGAAAAAGCGGTTGCTCAAACTGTTCAAAACATTCAGGAATAGGGTGTTTGAGTAAGATGGTCATTGCTGCAAAAGCTTTATAAAAAGACAAATATAAACGCGTAAGCAGATTTTACTTTTCAAGGATGAGAAACACTACTTCGCAAGCTAACAAAAATCCTTTACTGGATTGAGGGTATATCCCTATACCACAATCCAGCGGACGGCATCCATGCTGCCTGGCCGGATTCAAATGGTTTCTAGAATATTGATGATACGTTTTCTAGGGACAGCTCTGTTAAACTACACCTATCCACAAAAAGATGAGTGACCATGAGTTTAGCCGCCCTGATTGATGAACTGAATCCCCAACAAAAGCAAGCTGCGACGACGGATGCCAAGCATAGTCTGGTGTTAGCTGGGGCGGGCTGTGGTAAGACCAAAACTATCGTGGCACGTGCAGCTTATCTGATTGATCAAGGTGTACCTGCAAATCAGATCCAGATTTTGACTTTTACCCGTCGAGCCGCCAGTGAAATTGTAGCGCGTGTGGAACTGGCACTCGGTGAACAGGCCAAAGGCTTGCGAGCATCAACCTTCCATACTTTTTGTATGTATCTGCTGCGTCGTATTCCCAAAGCATTTGGATTAGAGCAGTTTTCTATTATCGATCGTGATGATCAGCTGATGATGTTCCGCCTGATTCGCGGTCGGGATGACAAGAAAAATCCGAATTATTTGCCAAAGCCGCAGGAACTCTGTGATTTATACTCTTTTGCACGCAATACCCGTCAGAAACTCAGCATCGCACTAGAAAAACAGATGCCGGAATATCTGGCGCTGAAAGACCAGATCGCTGACATTATGAAAGAATATGAAGCCCGTAAAAAGGCACGCAGTTTTCTGGATTATGACGATATTTTGGCGGTGGTGGCTGCTGCATTAGCCCAATCGGATGGTTTGGTAGAGTACGTATCTTCTATCTGCCGGCATATGCTGGTGGATGAAATGCAGGATACCAATCCGCTGCAATGGGCATTACTAGAACCACTTAAAGAACACATCAGCCTGTTCTGTGTGGGAGATGATGCCCAATCTATTTATGGTTTTCGTGGTGCAGATTTTGAAAATATTCACCATTTCAAGGAGCGGGTTCCAGACGCACAAATCTTTAAGCTAGAAAAAAATTACCGTTCAACTCAGGAAATTCTGGATCTATCCAACTGGCTACTGGATCAGTCCGAAATCAAATATGACAAAAGACTAGATGCGCATCGCGGCGAAGGCATCAAACCGAAGATGCATATTTTCCCGAACGAGTTTGATGAAGCCAAATGGATCGCGATTGATATTAAAGAACGCCATTACCTGAACGGGAATAAATGGTCGGATCATATGGTGCTGGTGCGTTCCAGTTTTGCTGCGCGGCATATTGAAGCGGCCTGTATTGCAGCCAATGTGCCTTATCGGTTTATTGGTGGCATGAAACTACTGGAAACTGCGCATGTAAAGGATCTACTTAGTCTGCTGCGAGTCGTGGCCAATCCGCTGGATGATATTGCCTGGATGCGTTTTTTGACCCTATGGAATGGTGTCGGTGATGTCGGGGCTAGCAAGTTATCCCAACAGCTGCTGGCTGAACCAGAGATGGAAAAAATTGCCGATAAGCTGGAAAAATTTGGCAAGATTCCATTGGAAACCATTCTGATCATGAAACAGATGGCCGTGCTGAAAACTGAAGTTCAGGCCTGTGTGACGCTAGCGATTCAAGCGATTGAAAACCAGCTGGCAGAAAACTATAAAAAAGACTGGAACCGTCGTCAGGGCGATTTTGAACTGGTCAAACAGCTGGCTTCCAAGCATGCACAGGTCAGTGAATTTCTGGAAGAGTATGTACTTGATCCAGTCTCCATTTCCGAAATTGAGCGTCAGTCAGATATCGATGTCGTTACCCTCATCACGATTCACTCGGCTAAAGGTACAGAGCAGAAGGTCTGCTATGTGGCGAATGTCACCCCGGGACAATATCCACATGCGCGTGCGCAAGGCAGCTTCGATGATGTCGAGGAAGAGCGCCGGGTGCTGTATGTAGCATTGACCCGTGCGCAGGATGAGTTAATCCTGACCAAACAGAATCTAAATCATTGGGCGCGTGAAACCGTGGATGAGCAGGGACGTAAGGTAGAAAGTTATTTTATGAATGACCTGACCCGCAATTTGTGTACGATGGAAACCCATTACAAGACCCGGCAGCAGACGGTAAAAAGTGCCCTGATCGAGCGCCAGTCGATTAATTTAGATTTTGGCATTGATCTCGATTAAACTAGGATCAGTGTTATTACATGCAAAAAGTAGAGTAGGCGAGTGCTTTTTGATATTTCCTGCCTATCTTCTTAAGGTTATCAGATGAAAATTTTAGTTCGTAACTTGGAACGTACCGTGACCGAAGCCGAGTTACTGGAATTGTTTAAACAATACGGTACTGTAGAGTCTTGTGACTTGGTGCTGGATGCAGAAACCGGTAAATCCAAAGGTTTTGCCTTTGTGGAAATGCCGAATGGCCGTGAAGCAGTCAAAGCGATTAAAGGTTTAAATACCTTGCGCTTACATGGCACAGGTATTCGCGTCAAAGCAGCGGAAGACAAACCAAAAGCTTAAAATCAAAAGGGGAGCAAATGATGCTCCTTTTTTTATAAAAATAATTTTTAAGTCTGAATATTCATCCAAGAAAATCATTTTCCCAGATCAAAACAAATGAGTTTCATGAGCTAGTTTTGTTTTTATATTCCTTGAAAAGCGCAATAAATAAAATAAATTGCATTGTAAAAATCATGATCTGGTTTTAAGTTATAAAAGCCAAAATTTGTTTTAACTCTTAGGAAAATTCCATGACTCGTGTTGCTCGCTATCATGCGGACCGTACCAATCAGAAACTTTATTTCGCCCGCCTCGCTTGCCAGCAGGCAGAGCAAACCGATCATGTGCAACAGGCCCAAGCCCATCGTGAAGCCGCGGTATTTCACCTGCATGGCGCAGTGCTGGCGTTCTTGCAGGAACTGGTGCGTTACTACCGACTCAATGACCTGACCCCAACTTTAAAATCCATTGAAGAGCTGATGGCGGCTAAAGGGCAGGTGTCTCCAGAAGTCACTGTGATGCAGCAACTGTCCAAAAACGGTTTTATTGCTGAACTGAAACGTGCCTACCGTTCATGCCAGTACGCACCAGAGCCAAGTGTGCCAGAACCAGAAGATGAAACGTCTTCCAAACTGATCATCAAAGTGACCCAAACTCCACAAGCCTGGTTACCTGATACCAAAATCCTGCGTGAATGGCATCGTGACCTGACCCAGCTGATTGATGGTTTCAGGAATGAAATGGTTGAATTTTAATCCGACCAAATGACTTGAAATTGTCAGCATCATCCATATATCCATAACAATAAGCAATGCAAAGTGTTTCTGCTTTGCCACCATGTTGAACATGGAGGACATATGTCTATAGAACAATTGAAAGAACTATTTGGTAATCAAGAAGCGATTTTAGAACTCGTTCAACTTGAAAGTGGTGAGTTGGCATTACGCAATGCAGGCTCTGAAAAACAACCATTGGTCACTATCCAGTTTAATGACGAAGTCAAAGCACTTCTTGGTGATCAAACACCTTTGGTTGCTCAGCAGATGATTCAGGTGGCTTTATTTGGTCTACTCGAAAAACAGGTCAATGAATGGCAAGCTGAAATTGTGGATGAAAAACCAAAATATTTAAGCTGATTTCCTCTCGCTATAAAAAAGCGCACTGAGAAGTGCGCGTTTTTGATTTTGAAACGATGAAAATTTAGTGTCCATTTTCGTGCTGATGTGCAATCTGGATCTGATGCAGAATATGACGGCTCATGTTCTTCGCCATCTCTTCCTTGGCATAGTACACCGCACCAATGTTATCGCGACGGATGACTTCGGCTTCTTCCTTGCTTTCCGCACAGACCAGAATCTGAATCGCAGGATTCAAGGTCTTGGCAATATCAACAATCTTGTGAATGTCGATAATGTCCATTGGGGAGATCACCAGCAGGCGTGCATGCTGGATATGTGCCTGAATCAGCACGCTCGGTTCAGTCGCCACACCGGATACCGCCGCGATGCCTTTTTCACGCAGCTTTTCCACGATCTCACGGTTTTCTTCGGCAATCACGACCTTGATGTTTTGTTCCATCAGTGACAGGGTGATACGACGTCCCACTTCGCCATGACCCACAATCACCACCTGATCACGCAGATAGTCCTGAGAGACTTCATCGGGTAGCATTGCCAAGGGGTCGCCACTACGTTCCAGCAAACGTGCCAGAGAGGAGCGCTCACGAATCCAATTTTGTACCGGCTCTATCGCTGAGAAGATAAACGAGTTCAGGGTAATTGAAATCAATGCGCCCGCCAGAATCAGGTTTTGTCCTTCCAGTGACAGTAGATTCAGGGATACACCTAGCGCGGCCAGAATGAAGGAGAATTCACCGATCTGTGCTAGTGATGCACCGACGGTTAAAGCTGTATTGATCGGATAGCGGAAGAACAGCACCAGTGCCATTGCCGCAATGGTTTTACCAATCATGATGATGGCAATTACTGCGAGTACATGCAGCGGCTGTTCAATCATGATTCGTGGATCAAACAGCATACCGACCGAAACGAAGAACAGGATCGAGAAGATCTCACGTAGCGGCAAAGTCTCTTCTTCGGCACGATGACTGAAATCCGATTCTTTGACCACCATTCCGGCAAAGAAAGCGCCCAGTGCCATCGATACCCCAAAGACCTTGTAGGCTCCAAAGGCAATCGAAACTGCAGCGGCTACCACTGTCAGGGTAAACAGCTCGCGTGATCCCAGACGCGCCACCACCTGCATGATCATCGGAACCAGACGTTTACCGATAATCAGCATAAAGGCGATAAAGCCAGCCACTTTCAGTAGGGTAATCCCTAGGGTTGCCCAGATATTCTCATCAGAATTGCCTTCCAGTGCCTGCCCCCCAAGCAGAACAGCAGTCGCAGGTAACAGTACCAGCGCCAAGACCATGACCAGATCTTCAACCAGCAGCCAGCCAACTGCGATTTTCCCGTTAATCGAATCTAGCAGACCACGGTCACCTAAGGCTTTAAGCAAGACTACGGTACTCGCACAGGACAGACTCAGACCAAAGATCAGCGCTGTGCCAAAGCTCCAGCCCCACAGCATCGATACACTGATCCCCAGCAGGGTGGCTACTGCAATCTGTAAAACCGCGCCAGGCAGGGCAATACGGCGCACCTGCATCAGGTCATGCAGAGAGAAGTGCATCCCGACACCAAACATCAGGAACATGACGCCTAATTCAGCTAGCTGGTTGGCAAGCTGGATATCACCGACCACTCCGGGCGTGTTTGGACTGATCAGGATTCCGGCAATCAGGTAACCGATCAGTGGGGGAAAGCGCAGGCGTGCAGCGATATAGCCGAATGCCAGTGCCAGTCCAAAGCCTACCGCCAGTAATATGATGAGATCTACGTCATGCGGCACTAAACGCTCCTTAGAGTAAAAAATTAGTAAAATTTATGAAATTTCAGTTTTTTATGGGAAATAAGCACAAAAAGTGCCAAAACATGTAGAAAGTTTATCAAGCTGTAGAAAAAAAGTGCAAAAAAAAACGACCTGAACAGGCCGTTTTTTTCAGAAAGCTAAAATTATTTGATTTTAGCTTCTTTGAAGATCACGTGTTGACGGATTTTTGGATCAAATTTTTTGATTTCCATTTTTTCCGGCATAGTACGTTTGTTCTTAGTAGTGGTATAGAAATAACCTGTACCAGCTGAAGAAACTAAGCGAATCTTATCACGCATTGTTCTGACTCCTTACTTAGATCTTTTGACCTTGAGCACGTAGGTCAGCTACAACCTTCTCGATGCCCAATTTGTCGATAATACGCATACCTTTAGTAGTAAGACGAAGACGTACGAAACGTTTTTCGCTTTCTAACCAGAAGCGGTGTTGGTGCAGGTTCGGCTCGAACCGGCGCTTAGTTTTGTTGTTGGCGTGTGAGACGTTGTTACCAACGACTGGACGCTTGCCGGTAACTTGGCAAACCTTAGACATGGTGTAACTCCATTGATTTAGCCAACAGCAAATCTGTTTGGCCAGTCAAAAATAAACGGATTGAATTCATTCAAGGGGCGTTTTATACCAAAAATGCGCTTAAAAGACAAGCGATTTTGTCTAAAACGGGGCATGAGCCGGTGCAATAGCTCATGCCTTGATCATTTATCGAAGAAGAGTCTTCGAAATCAGTTTATGAATCGGCTTATTAAACGGTGGGAGAATGTATTTCAAGCTATACAGCTTAGGATTCGACATTACAGACCGTTCATGCGACAAACTGAAGAAGCCCTCTGGTCCATGATATTTACCCATTCCGGAGGCACCAACGCCGCCAAATGGCAGGTCATCCTGCGCAACATGGGTCAATACCGTGTTCTGACCAAAGTGACCCGAATGGGTACGCTGTGCGACATAATCGGCACGCGCCTGATCAAAGTCGAAATAGTATAATGCAAGTGGACGCGGACGGCTATTAATAAAGTCGATAACGTCGTCAATTTGATCATATTCCATGATTGGCAGCAGCGGACCGAAGATTTCATTCTTCATCACATCCATGTCTGGCGTGACATTAGTCAGAATGGTTGGTGCAATTTTTCGCAGGTCTGCTGTTGTTTCATTACGCGGATTGATCTCGATCAGCTGTGCACCACGCACACGGGCATCTTCTAAATAGCCTTGCAGACGGTTGTACTGCTTGTCATTAATAATAGAAGTGTAATCCTGATTGTGGGTGATGTCCGGATACATGCTTTCCACGCAGGTCTTGAAGTGATCAATAAACTCGGCAGTCTTGCCGCGTGGCAGGAACATATAGTCTGGCGCTACACAGGTCTGTCCGGCATTCCAAAGTTTGCCGACAGCTATACGCTGCGCCACATCTTTTAAATCGATAGAAGGATGTACCAGCACAGGTGATTTGCCACCCAGTTCCAGAATTACTGGCACCAGATTTTCCGCAGCGGCTGCCATCACGGTTTTACCTACCGCCGTTGAACCAGTGAAAATCAGCTTGTCAAAAGCCAGTCGGCAGAATGCATCCGATACCCGACCACCACCATTGACCACAGCAACCAGCTCTTTCGGAAAAGCTTCGGCCAGCGCTTTTTCCAGCACTTCACCAAAAGCAGCCGATGAACTGGAAATCTTGATCATGGCATGGTTACCGGCTGCTAAAGCACAGATCAGCGGTCCAATCGACAGTAATAAAGGATAGTTCCATGGCGCAATAATGCCAACCACACCCAAAGGCTGGTACTGTACCCACGCCTTAGCTGGCTGGTGAATAATGCTGACATGACGTTTGGATGGTTTCATCCAGCCAGTCAGGTTCTTGCTGTAATACTTGATATGCTCTAAACAGGTCAGCAGCTCACCAATTTTGGTTTCCCCGATGGAACGGTTGCCGTAGTCCTGATTAATTGCTTCAGCAAATTGATCTTGATACTTAACTAAGATACGCTTAAGTCGAGCTAAACGATCGATACGTTCCTTTGCAGTCGGCAATGGGTAACGTAAGTAGGCATGTTTTTGTAAGGCCAAAATGTCATTAAGGCATTGGCTGTCAAAAAAATGTGGTGTCATTGATGTCGTTTTTGTATGACTGTTCATGCCGCACTACCATTTTTAAGAAAATCGATGCATTATTTTTAGAGTAAATACTCTAATTAGTCAAGTTACTTCGTGTACTCGTCCGTCAGCCTGCTGCTGGCGTGAGCGTTATACGAACTGAATGGTTATTTTAGGATGTCCCAAACCAAAACGTTGAAAACGAAAGAACGTATTTTGCAGATCAGTTTGCAGTTGTTTAACGAGCGTGGCGAACGTTCAGTCACAACCAACCATATTGCGGCTGAGCTGGGTATGAGCCCGGGTAACCTGTATTATCATTTCCGTAATAAGAATGAAATCATCAAGGAGTTGATGGAGCAGTACCAGAAGGAAACGCTGGAAATGCTGGCGCTGCCTGAAGACCGTCCGCTGGATGCCAATGACAAGATTCATTATTTTCAGGTGCTGAGTAGCCAGTTGTGGGCGTACCGCTTCCTGCATCGTGATGTCTACCATCTGGTGGAAAACAATGAAGACTTCCACAAGATGTATCCACGCTTTGCCGGTGAGGTGATGAAGCAGGGCCAGAAGATCTATAAGGCCTTCGTGAATGCCGGTCTGATGGAAATGACTGATTCAGAAATTGAAGCACTGATCATCAACCTATGGATTGTACTGACCAACTGGACCAACTTCCTGTATATGTCCGGTCATATTACTGACTCTAACCATCTGGAAGAGAAATGGGTCTGGCAGGCATTGCGTCAGATGGTGTTCCTGGAAGGTGCCTATCTGCGTGGCGAAAGCCGTCAGACTTATGAAAGCCTGTTGAACTCTTTCGGTTCATCCGAACTGTTTGCCAGCCTGTCATCTGCTAAAGATCGGGAAACTGAACAAACTATTCAGAATAATTCAGAAACGCGCTAGAATACTCGGCTTACTTTTTTTAATTTACCTGATTAGTGACATATACCAACATGAATATGACGACTGCTAACACCGCGCGTTTATTGATTACTTGTGAAGACAAGCCAGGCATCGTGCAGGCTGTGTCTAGCTTCTTGTATCATCAGGGTGCCAACATTACAGCCCTTGATCAATACGCGACAGAAGCGCAGGGCGGGCGTTACTTCATGCGTGTAGAGTTTGAACTGGACAACCTGCAAAGCCGTAAAGAAAGCCTGTTACAGACTTTCTCTGCTAATGTCGCAGAACGCTATGACATGAAATGGCGTCTGGCACTGGTGAGCGATGTGAAAAAAGTCGGCATTCTGGTGTCTAAAGTGGATCACGCGCTGCTGGAGCTGTTATGGCGTCATGCTCGTGGTGCACTGCCATGTGAAATTACCAAAGTGGTTTCAAACCATGAAACCCTGCGTGAATCGGTAGAAAACTTTGGTATTCCTTTTGAAGTCGTGCCGGTGAACAAGGAAAACAAACGCGAGGCTTATGCCAAAATCGACGAGCTGATGCAGGGCAACGATCTGCTGGTACTCGCGCGTTATATGCAGATTCTGGATGAAGAATTTGTATCAAAATGGGAAATGAAAATTATCAACATTCACCATTCCTTCCTGCCTGCCTTTGTTGGTGCAAATCCTTATAAACAGGCGTATGACAAAGGCGTGAAACTGATTGGCGCCACTGCACACTATGTAACGGCTGATCTGGATCAGGGTCCAATCATCGAGCAGGACGTGGAACGCGTGAGTCATGACTTTACTGTAGACCAGTTGCGTGAACTGGGTCAGGACGTAGAACGTAACGTGCTGGCACGTGCGGTGAAATGGCATCTGGAAGACCGTATCATTGTTGATGGCAATAAAACAGTGGTGTTCCAATAACACTTGCATTGCAATTCAAAAAAGGCATACTTAAAGTATGCCTTTTTTATTTGGGTAGATTTCATCAGCTTATAAAAAAAGTTGCAGAAAGTTTTGGATTGTTATTGCAAATGAAAACCCTTCTCATTTATTATTGGCGTACTTTAATTGTGCTAACCGATGAGTTTGATTGGTTGTTTCGCATCATCTCCTCAAGGTAAAAGATTTAATGAGCCAAGTTGCTTCTCCTAAGATGCCTACTCCTCCCAACCAGATGAAAAAGAAAGTCGCAACTGTGATGGCGGCGGTACTGGTCGGGCACGTTGGCCTGTTGTGGGCGGTCAGCCAGATGAAAGCACCTGAACTCAAACCTGTAGACAAGGAACCTTTGAAGGTGCGTTTTGTCAAACTACAGGAAGCACCGAAACCATTACCTCCGAAATCAAAACCACCTGAGCCGAAGAAAGAGCCGCCAAAACCGAAAGAAGTGAAGGTTGTCGACAAACCGTTGCCACCGCCACCGAAGAAAGTGGAAAAAATTCAAGAGGTGAAAAAGGCGGAAGCACCGAAAGTGGTTGCTCCACCTCCAGTTGAAACCAAACCAACACCGCCAGCTCCGGTTACACCTGCTGTGGTGACTGAAAAGGTGGTACCAAAACCTGCGCCAGCACCTGTTGCACCGCCGGCACCGGTCACTCCACCAGCACCGCCTGCGCCTCCAGCGCCGAAGAGTGTGTCTTTGGGCGGTGGTGTTAGCTGGTTGCGTGCGCCGAAAGTTTCCATGACCGCAGGCGAGTTGAAAGATTCCTGCTCACTGGTGGTGGATATTTCGGCGAATGAACAAGGTAAGGTGGTTTCAGCGGTTGTACGAAATTCCAGCTGTAGTCCTTCGATTAACCGTAAGGTTGAGTCAGCAGTACGTCGTGCACAGTTAACCAAATATGTTGAAAATGGTGTTGCTTATCCAACGCGCGTTCAGCAACCTTTTGACTTCCAGATTACCAGATAACGGCTAACCCATTAGGAGTTCGAGTATGAACTTTTCAGTTTATTGGCAACATGCTGATGCAGTCAGTAAAACACTGTATTTTGTGTTGCTGGCAATGTCGATTGCGACATGGACTATTTTCGTACTGCGCTTGCTCGGTACACGTCAACTCAAGCAATTGGCTTATGCTCAGCTGTCTGCAGCGCTTGATAAATTGAAAGTAAAAATGGCTCCTTTAGGCTTTGAACAGCGTAAGGCTGTAGCTGAACAGGCTTTACTGCGTCAAATCGCAGCAGAAAAAGCCAATGCAGAAAAAGGCGTTTCCGTGCTGGGTACCATCGCATCTATCGCACCTTTCGTTGGTCTGTTTGGTACAGTATGGGGCATCTTCCATGCGCTGGTTGCCGTGGGTAAGAGCGGTCAGGCAGGTCTGGCTCAAGTGGCGACACCAGTCGGTGAGGCACTGATCATGACCGGTTTAGGTCTGGCAGTGGCGATTCCTGCAGTATTGGCTTATAACATTGCCGTACGTTTCAACCGTACTTTAAGCAATGAACTGCAAGATCATGCGCATAGCCTGCTGATCGATACTATGCTGCAACAGGAATCTGCCAAGAAAGCAGATACCAAAGTGGCTCAAGAGAATTTAGTTGGAGGTCAAGCTTAATGGCTTTTCAATTGGGTGAAGACAACGATACAGGCATGAATGAGATGAACCTCATTCCCCTGATCGACATTATGTTGGTATTGATGATCATCTTCTTGGTGACAGCGACCGTTGCGAACCCATCAATTCCATTAACCTTGCCACAAACCACAGCAGAAATTATTGATCTGCCGCCTGAAAATGTCACCATCAGCATTAATGCTGTCGGTGATGTGGCATGGAATGGAAAAGTTGTGTCGCTGGATGAACTGGAAACCCGTTTCAATCAGGCAGGTCAGGCACAGCGTCAGCCAACCATTGTTCTCAAGGCAGACAAAGCATCGCGTTATGACACCGTTGCCCAGGTGATGTCACGCGCGAGTGGAGCCGGACTCACAGATATTGCCTTTGCAACCGATAACTGATTTTCCAGAAATAAAAAAAGCGACCACTTAGGTCGCTTTTTTATTACTGCTGATTGTCCCGTCCTGAAATAAGT